>CAZXIG010000038.1:6713-18295 GCA_964640405.1 uncultured Candidatus Kuenenia sp. | reverse complement strand
CTGGCGGCCGTGCCGCTCGTCGCCCGCAAGCCGATGGTGGGCGGCGTGTCGGGGCGGCACGCCAGCCCGCACCGCGGATCGAGCGTCGAGTTCGCCGAGTACCGCAAGTACGTGCCGGGCGACGACCTCCGCCGGCTCGACTGGCGGGCCTTCGGCCGATCCGACCGCTATTACGTCAAGGAGTACGAGGCCGACACCAACCTGCGGCTGTGCCTCGTCGTCGACACGTCGGGCTCGATGGGCTACGGCTCGACGGGCACGACGAAGATCGACCTTGCCCGGCGGATCGCCGGCTCGCTCGGCTACCTCGCCGCCCAGCAAGGCGACGCCGTCGGCATCTCCTGCATCGCCGACGGGATCGTCCGATCGTTGCCGCCGCGGCGGAGCCCGGCCCACCTGCGGCTCGTCTTCGACGTGCTGGAAGAGGCCCGGCCGGCCGGGGGCACGCGGCTTCCCGAGGTCCTCCATGAGCTCGCCGAAACGATCCGGCAGCGGGCGCTCGTCGTGATCGTGTCGGATCTGTTCGTGCCGCCGGCGGAACTGGAGAGCGCCTTCAATCACCTGCGGTTCCGCAGGCACGACGTGGCCGTGTTCCACCTGCTCGATCCGCAGGAGATCGGCTTCGAGTTCCAGCGGCCGACGAGGTTCCTCGACCTCGAGGGGGGCGCGTCGATCTTCGCCGATCCGGTCGAGATCGCCGACCGTTACCATCGCGCCGTGGAGGCCTACCTCGGCGACCTCAGGCGGATCGTGCTCGAGTCGGGCATCGACTATCACCGGCTGCTCACCAGCGACTCCGTCGAGCAGTCGCTCGCGCGGTTTCTCGTGGGCCGGGCCTCGAGCCGGGGGGCGCGGCGATGACATTCCTGCAGCCGTGGGCGCTCCTCGCCCTGCCGCTGGTGAGCCTGCCGCTCATCATCCACCTCATCAACCAGCGCCGGTTCCAGACCGTGAACTGGGGCGCGATGATGTTTCTGCTTTCCGCGCGTGCGCTCTCCCGGGGCTACTCGCGGCTGCGGCACTGGCTCATCATGCTCCTGCGGATGCTGGCGGTGGCCGCCGTGATCATGGCCGTGGGGCGGCCCTTGTCGCGGGGCTGGCTCGCCCTGGCCGGGGGCGGAAGGCCCGACACGGCGGTGGTGATCCTCGACCGCAGCCCGAGCATGCAGGCCCGCGACCGCGAGGCTGCCGATACCAAGCTCGACACCGGCCGCCGGCAGCTGGCCGAGGCGCTCGCCACGCTCGGCGCCTCCCGGACGCTGGTGTTCACCGATCCGGGGCGGCCCCCCTTGGAACTCGACGACCCGGTGGCGCTCGCCGATCTGCCGGCCGCTGGGCCGGTCGCCGCCCCCGCCGACATTCCCCGGCTCCTGCAGGCGGCCTACGACCACATACGCGAGTCGGCCGCCGGCACCACCGAGGTCTGGATCTGCTCCGACCAGATGGCCAACGACTGGGCGATCGACACCGGGGGGTGGACGAGCCTGCGGGAGGCCTTCGCCGCGCTGCCGCAGCCGGTTCGCTTTCAGCTGCTCGCGTTTCCCCAGGCCGCGGCCGAAAATCTGTCGGTCAGGGTCACGGCCGCACGGCTGGAGCGCCGCGGCACGCAGCGCGAGTTGCTGCTCTCGGTCGCCGTGGCCCGTGCCGAGGAGGGCGAGCCGGCGACCGTGCCCGTCACCATCGAGATCGGCGGCGCCACTTCGACGGTCGACCTCGAGGTGAAGGGCCGCGAGGGGGTGCTCGCCGAGCATGGAATCCCGCTGGGCGGCGCAGCCGAACCGTGGGGCTTCGGCCGCGTCTCGATTCCGGCCGACGCCAATGTGGCCGACAACGAGTTCTCGTTCGTGTTCGCGGAGCCGCCGCCGCGGAGGACACTCGTCGTGGCCGAGAATCCGGCCGCCGCGCAGCCACTCGCGCTCGTCGCCGGGATCGCCCCCAACAAGGCGGTCGAGGCGACCGCCGACGTGGTGCCCGTGGAAGGCCTCGCCGCCGCGGCCTGGGAGGAGGCGGCCGCGCTCCTCTGGCAGGCGCCGCTGCCGACGGGGGACGACGCGAAGCTCGTCCAATCATTCCTCGAGCGCGGTGGGCAGGTCGTGTTCTTTCCGCCAGGTGAACCCGACGACCGTGAGTTCGCCGGCTGCTCGTGGAAGGAGTGGACGGCCCACGTCGAGCCGCTCGCGCCGGAGACCTGGCGGACCGACGAGGACCTGCTCGCCAACACCCTCTCCGGCGCGGCGCTCCCAGTCGGCGAGCTTGCGGTCACCCGGTCGTGCGGCCTCTCCGGCGAGGTCGTGCCCCTGGCCTCGCTGCCCGGCGGCCAGCCGCTGGTCGCACGGCTGCCGGCGGAACGCGGGGGCATCGTGTTCTGCACGACGACGCCGTCCGGACGCGACTCGTCGCTGGCCGTCGAGGGCGTGGTGCTCTACAGCCTGGTGCAGCGGGCCATCGACCGCGGCCTCGAGTCGCTTCTGCCCGTCAGGCAGCTCGACGCCGGCTCGGCGGCGGCCGCCGCGCTCGGCGAGACGACCGCCGGATGGGATCGTCTCGCCGGCACCGCCGGGGCGGCGACGGATCAGCCCGGCATGCACGCGGGCGTCTATCGTCGGGCCGAAGGCTCGGCCGCGGCCGGTCGTGCCGTGCTCGTGGCCGTCAACCGACCGGCCGTCGAGGACACGGCGCGGATCGTGGCCGGCGACCGGATCGACGGCCTCTTCAAGGGGCTCTCGTTCGCCAGGCGCGAAGGGCGGGCAGGCGGCCTCGACAGCCTCGTGCAGGAGATCTGGCGGGCGTTTTTGATCTCGATGCTCGTGGCGCTCATCGCCGAGGGCCTGCTCTGTCTGCCCGATCGCCGCCGGTCATCGGCTGCGGCGGCCCCGCTCGGAGCCGCCGCATGACCGCCGACTCGAGCCTCCGCTTCTTCACGACGCCGTGGACGGTCGGCCTCTCGGCCCTGCTCGTCGCGGTGACGGCGGCGGTCTGTTTCGTGGCATGGCGGAGGAGCGGCTTCGCCCGCGGGCAGGGGCTGCTCGAGCTGGTGCGGCTCGCGATCGCCTGCCTGGTGGCGGTGCTGCTCAATCAGCCCGAATGGGTCGAGGAGCATCGTCCCGACACGAAGCCCGTCATCGCGGTGCTGCACGACGCATCGCCGAGCATGGACACCCGCGACGTCGTCGCCGGAAACGGCCCGCGATCCCGCCGCGATGCCGTGGCACCGCTCGCGAATCCGGAGTCGTGGAAGTCGCTCGAGGAGCGGTTCGCGGTGCGGATCGAACCCGTCTCGCCCGCGCCGCCCGCGACGGGCACCGATCTCGCGGGGCCGCTGGCCTCCGCCGCGGATCGCTTCGCGCCGCTGCGGGCGATCGTGCTCGCCTCGGATGGCGATTGGACGGCCGGTGGGTCGCCGCTGGCGGCGGCGCAGTCACTGCGGCTCGCGCAGGTGCCGGTGTTCGCCGTCGCGGCCGGCAGCAAGACTCGGCTGCCCGACGCGGAGCTCGTGAGCCTCGACTGCCCGACCGTCGGCGTGGCGACGAAGCCCGTCCGCATCCCGTTCACGGTGTCGTCGTCGCTGCCGACCGAACGGGTGGTCACGGTGACGGCACGGATCTCGTCGGGCGAGACGCTCACCAAGGAGCTGCGGCTGCCGCCGATGGGCACGGTCACCGACTGGTTCTACTGGACGCCGGCCGACGTCGGCGACGTGACCGTGACCCTCGTCGTCGCGCCCGTGGAAGGCGAGCTCTTGGCCGACAACAACGAGCGGACCGCGCCGCTCTCGATCCGGAAGGAGACGCTGCGGGTGCTCGTGGTGGAGAGCATCCCGCGGTGGGAATACCGCTATCTCCGCAATGCCCTCTCGCGCGACCCCGGCGTCGATGTGTCGTGCCTGCTCTTTCAGCCGGGCCTGTCGAAGCGTGGCGGGGGCAACAAGGACTCCATCGACCGGTTTCCACAGGGCCTCGACGAGCTTTCGAAGTACGACGTCGTGTTTCTCGGCGACGTGGGCGTCGGGCCCGACCAGCTCACCGAGGAGGACTGCCGGCTGCTCGCGGGGCTCGTCGAGTATCAGGCCAGCGGGCTGGTCTTCATGCCGGGCTGGCGGGGGGAGCAGGCGTCGCTCGTGGGCACGCCGCTCGAAGCTCTCTGTCCCGTCGTGATCGATCCGTCTCGGGCCGAGGGCTTCGCCAGCGACCAGCCGCGGCGGCTGGTGCTCACGGAGGCGGGCCGCACGAGCCTCCTGACGAAGCTCGCCGACTCGCCCCAGGAGAATCTCGCGATCTGGGAGAGCCTGCCGGGCGTGCAGTGGTATGGGCCCGTGATCCGCGCGAAGGCGGGGAGCGAGGTGCTCGCCGTGCACGAGGATGCCGCCAACGAGTACGGCCGCATCCCGCTGCTGGTCACCCGCACCTACGGCGCCGGCAAGGTGCTCTACATGGCCACCGACGGCGCCTGGCGGTGGCGGAAGGGCGTGGAGGACACCTACCACTATCGGTTCTGGGGACAGGTGGTCCGGTGGATGGCCTATCGACGCAACATGGCCAAGGGGGAGCGGATGAGCCTCTCGTTCGCGCCCGAGCAGCCGCAGCTGGGCCAGACGCTCGCCCTCGACGCCCGGATCGCCGACGTCAACGGCGAGCCGCTCGGCCGGGGCGACGTCACCGCCCGGATCACGGCCCCGTCGGGCAGCGTCGAGACGGTGCGGTTCACGCCCCCCGCCGGCGATGGCGAATGGGGCGTGTTCGCCGCCACGGCTACGGCCCGTGAGCCGGGACGGCACGAGGTGGTGCTCGGCTGCCGCGAGACGGGCGACACGCTGCAGGCTTCCTTTTTCGTCCAGGGTTCGGCGGGCGAAGGCATCGGCCGGCCGGCCCGCCCCGAGGTGCTCGCCGAGATCGCCCAGGTGACCCGGGGCCGGCTCGTGCCGGCCGACGAGCTGGAGCCCCTCATCGAATCACTCGCGGCACTGCCCGAATCGCCCCCCGAGATTCGGCGGCTGCAGCTGTGGTGCCATCCGGTCGTGGCGGCGGCCCTCGTGGGGCTGCTCGGAGTATTCTGGATAGGTCGCAAATGGCAGGGACTTGTGTAGAGATCCGCGGAGAGTGTGGCGACGTGCACGGGCCAAAGCCGGCTCGCGGGCGGCATGAGTTGCCTCGCTGGCGGCCGCACGCCACGCTCGGCATCCTCATGCCGACCCGCTCGCCTCCGTTTCAGGTGGTATGGGAGACACCGTCATGAGCATCGCTGAACGACAGCGGGCCGGCCTGGTTGCCGGTGAGCCGCCGCTTTCGCTGCCCGTCGAGCTCGACCGCAGGCTGCGGGAGTTTCGCGGTCTGGTCTGGCGGATCAAGCTCGTCGAGGCGGTCGCCGGCGCCCTGTGCGGCGTGCTCGTCGCCTATCTGCTGCTCTTCTGTCTCGACCGACTCGTGGAGACGCCCCGCTGGGTGCGGCTTGTGATCTCGGCGGGGGCGGTGGCGGCCGCCGCGGCGATTCCGCTGGCGGTGCATCGCTGGATCTGGAACCACCGCGGCTTGGAGCAGGTGGCCCGGCTGATCGCGCGGCGGTTTCCGAGCCTCGGCGACCAGCTGCTCGGCATCATCGAGATCGTGCGGGGCGAGTCGACCGGGGAGATCGCCCGGTCCCGCACGCTCTGCGAGGCCGCGATCGACCAGGTGGCCGCGCGGGCGGCGAGCCACGACTTCCGCTCCGCCCTGCCCCGCTCGCGGCATCGTCTCTGGAGTGCACTTGCGGCGCTGCCCGTCGTGGCGGTGGCGGCGCTGGCGGCCGGCGTTCCTGGCGCTGCGGCCAATGCCTGGGCGCGGTTCCTGTCGCCCTGGTCCTCCACGCCGCGCTACACGTTCACTCGGCTCGCGCCCGTGCCCGACCGGCTGGTCGTGCCGCATGGCGAGCCCGCAAAATTCACCGTCGAGCTCGCCGACGATACGCAGTGGCGGCCGGACGTGGCCGTGGCCCGGATCGGCCGGCGTCCGCTGCTGCGGGCGGAACGCACCGCCGGCTCCTACGCCTTCGAACTTCCGGCGCAACTCGAGCCGGCGGAAGTCGCCCTGGCGGTGGGCGACGTGCGGGCCCGCCTCGTCGTCGAGCCGATGCTCCGGCCCGAGATCACGACGGTGGAGGCCGAGATTCGGCTGCCCGACTATCTCGGGCGAAAGGCCGAGCTTCGGCAGGATGTCCGCGGCGGCATGCTCGAGGCCGTAAAGGGGAGCCGCGTGTCGCTCGTGGCGACGGCGAACCGGGAGCTCGCGGCGGCGACCATCGACGGCGGCGCGGTGGTGCCGTCGGGAGCCGTCATTCGCACTCCCGCGGTGGAGTTGGCCGACGAGCGGATGGTGTCGATCGGCTGGCGGGATCGCCACGGTCTGGAGGGCGGCCGGCCGCTGTCGATCACCCTCGCCCCCCGCGACGACGCGGCGCCCATGGTGTCGCTGGTCGATCCGCCGCCGTCCCGCGAGATGCTGCTCGACACCGACACGCTGCGGTTCACGGTGGCGGCCCGCGACGATTTCGGCATCAAGGAGGTGGGGCTCGTTTGGGCCGGCGACCCCGGATCGCAGGGTTCCGACGGTGCCAAGGGAGAACTGTTGCTGCAGGCCGGCGGCAGCGATCGAGACTCGCTCGACGCGGCGGCGGCGTTCTCCCCGCGGGCGCTGGGCATCCCTCCGCAGCCGCTCGTGCTCCGGGCCTATGCGGAGGACTATCTCCCTGGCCGCGGCCGCGTCTACTCCACGCCACTCCTGATCTTCATCGTCGATCAGGCCGAGCATGCCCTCGTGATCAACGAGCGGCTCAACCGCTGGCGGCAGCAGGCGGGCGAGGTGCGCGACCGGGAAATGAACCTGATGGCGACCAACCGCGAGCTGCGGTCGCTGCCTGCCGAGCAGCTGCTCGAGGCCGACACACGGCGAAAGCTGGAAGCCCAGGCGGCGGCCGAAGCTGCCAATGGCCGCCGGCTCGACCGGCTCGTCGATACGGGGGCCGGCCTCGTCCGCGAGGCGATGAAGAATCCGGAGTTCGAGGCGGAGATGCTCGAGCAGCTCGCCTCCGACATCCAGACGCTCGGCGAGATCGCCGATGCCCGCATGCCGGGCGTGGCCGAGCTGCTTGAACAGGCGGCCCAGGCCCAGCTGGCCTCGGCCCCCGCAGGCAAGCCCGAGAGCGGGAGTCAGTCCGGCAAGCCCGGTGAACCGGGCGAGTCCGGGCAGCCCTCGAAGGGCGGCAAACCCGAGAGCGGAGACCAGGCAGCGAGCGGCAAACAGCCGCCGAAGTTGGGAGAAGACCGCGGCTCACAGGAAGGCGGACAGCCCGCGGGCGAGGGCAAGCCGCAGCCGCCGCTGCCGCAGGTGGTGGATCGGGAGAGTTCCCAGCAGCCGCCGGGCGAAGAGGCCGCGGAAGAAGCAGGTCGGCAGGCGGGGGGTGGGAAGCCGGCGTTCGGGCTGCCGACCACCCAGGCCGGCGTCGCGCCTCCCAAGCCACCGGGCGCGTCGGAGCCCGAGGGCCGCCCCGCGGACGAGGCGCTCGACGAGGCGCTCGCCGCGCAGGAGGCGCTGCTTGCGGAGTTCGCCAGGATCGCCGACGACCTCGCGGCCGTGATGGCGCGGCTGGAGGGGAGCACGTTCGTGAAACGGTTCAAGCTCGCCTCGCGGGAGCAGGCCGGAATCGGCGGCCGCATCGCGACGCTCTCCGCGTCGGCCTTCGGCGGCGGCGACAAGCCTCGTGAGGTCAGTGAGCGGCTCGATCAGGTGGTCGATACGAACACCCGCGAGGCCGAGCGGGTGTCGAACCTGATGGACGACCTCCAGGCTTATTTCGACCGGCGGCGCATCCCGGCGTTCCAGACGGTGCTCGAGGAGATGAAGGATCTCGATGCGCTCGGCAGCCTGCGGCAGCTCTCGAACGACATCCGCAACGAGGCCGGGATGTCGATCGCCCAGGCGGAGTTCTGGTCCGACACGTTCGACCGGCTCGCCGACGACCTCGTGCCGCCCCCCTGCGACGGTGAGGCCTGCAAGGGCAAGGGCCAGGGTGGAGAGCGTGAAAACCTGCCTCCGGACGTCGTGCTCGAGACGATGCGCATCCTGGATGCCGAGGTGAATCTGCGGGAGGAGACGCGGGTGGCGCAGCAGGCGCGGCCGGGGCTTCCCCCCGCGGCCTTCGCCGGCCGTGCGTCGGGTCTGTCGGCCACGCAGACCGACCTCGCCGAACGCGTGGGCAAGGTCGTCGCTCGGCTCCGAGAGATGCCCGTGGGGCCGCTGCCCTTCGGCAAGCAGGCGCCGCTGTTCGGGCCGCTTCCATTCCGGTCGGGCAACGAGGCGTTCTCGAAGGAGATCGCGCTGTTCAATCGGGTCGAGGAAGTGATGCTCGAGGCGGCCGACATCCTCGACGCTCCCGAAACGGGCTCGAAGGCCATCGCGGCGGAGACCGAGGCCATCGAACTGCTGCTGGCCTCGCAGGCCGGTGGTGGCGGCGGTGGAGGTGGGGGAGGAGGCGGCGGCATGTCGGCGGGGGGTGGCAGCACCGGCTCGAATGCGCTGGCGGCCCTGGCCCTCGCAGGCCGCGGCAACACGGCCCGCGGCGGCGGCGAGGAGCGGGAGAAGGATCAGGCCACGGGCGCGTCGGGACGGGTGCTGCCCGAGGAATACCGCGCGGGACTCGACGCCTACTTCAACCGCTTCGAGAAGGAGCGGCCATGACGGGCACGCTGCGGACGATCACGGCATGGCTGGTTGTTCTCGTGCCGGCGGTCGCGCCATCCATGGTGCTCGCCGAGGGGCCGCTCGTGAAGTATGGCGACCCCGTGCCGCGGGACGTTCGCGACATGTACGACGCGGGCCTGCGGTATCTGCTCAAGACACAGCAGCCCTCGGGCGTTTGGAACGACAACCAGTCGGGGCCGGGCGTCACGGGCATGGCGATGATGGTGCTGCTCGCCTCGGGGGAGGATCCCAATCACGGCCCCTATCGGGAGCCGATCCGGAAAGCGCTCAAGAGCATGATCGACGCCCAGGACGCCAAGACGGGATTTCTGGGGGGGGGTGGCGGCCACGACAGCATGTACCAGCACGGCTTCGGGATGCTGGCGCTGGCCGAGGCCTACGGCGTGGTCGACGACCGTGGGCTCGATGCCGCCCGCCCCATCGGCGCGGCCCTCGAACTGGCCGTGCGGACGGCCGTGACGTCCGCGAAGTCCAATCCCTACGGCGCCTGGCGGTATGGTCCCGACGCGAAGGATGCCGACACCTCGGTGAGCGGCGCCGTGATGATGGGGCTGCTCGCCGCGCGGAACGCCGGCATCGAGGTGCCCGACGAGACGATCTCCCGGGCGATCCGATACTTCGTCTCGATGACCGGCGCGAATGGCCAGGTGGGGTATTCGGGCAGCCCGGGCGGCGGCAGCGATGCCGTGACGAGCATCGCCGTGCTCGTCGAGGCGATCGCGCGACGCAAGGACCTTGCCGAGTACAAGCGGTCGCTCGCCTACCTGAAGGAGCGGAGCCTGTCGGCCGCCGCCGCGGGCGATGGGTATCCTGCCTACACCCGCTATTATCGAGCTCAGGCGCTCTTTCAGGGCGACGTGGAGGCCTGGGAGAAGTGGAACGCCGGCCTCGTGCGGGAGCTGAAGGGCCTGCAGGCGAAGGACGGCAGCTTCTCCGGCTTCGCCGGCCGCGGCGGCTCAGGGGGCACGGTCGATACGTCGCTGGCCCTGTTGGCGCTCGCCGTGAACTACAAGTTCCTGCCGGTGTACGAACGATGAACGCTCCACGACCGATGCGACTGGATTTCCGCCACGCGGCGGCCTGCATCGTGTTGCAGGCGCTGGTGTCGCCCGCGATCGCCGCGGAACCGCCGAATCCCCCCGCCCCCGTGCCGCAGCCGGCGGTCATCGAGCGGGTGTTCCGGCAGGCCGTCGAAGGGGTCGTGAGGCCGCTGCAGGAGGTGCAGGAGAATGCCGCGGCCGTGGCCCAGATGAATCAGCAGCGGCGTCAGCAGGCCGTGCAGATGCAGCAGATGCTGCAGCCGGCGATGTACGGCGAGCTCGAGTTCATCCGGGCCACGTGCGGCGAGCTTTCTCGGGAAGCCAAGCGGGCGATCAAGGAAGCGGCGGCCGCGGCCGTGCGCGAGGCCGCGGAGCAGTTTGCCGCCCAGCAGCACCGCCCGGGGCGGCGGTCGGTCGATCTGCAGCGCATCTTCGGAAAGACACTCGATCCGATCGTCGATCGTCATGCGTCAGCCGATGCAGTCGCGAAATACCGTGGCGAGAAGCGAGCCAGGGAGCAGCGGCGTGCCGAGACGGCGAGGCTGCTCGTCGTGTCGAAACTCGACGAGGAGCTCGACCTCACGGCCGCCCAACGGGAGGCGATCCTCGCCGACCTGGAGTCGCTCTGGGATGCGGCGTGGCTGTGCGAGCTGTTGGATCCAGGCAGCTTCGTCGTCAACGGCCACCGCCCTGCCCCGGACTTCGCGGCCGAGTGCATCGAGCCCCATCTCGACGAGCGGCAGCGAAAAGTCTGGGAATCCTGGGTGCGGGTGGCGAGCTGGCGGCAGGCCGGCGTGCATTTGGGCTGGCGGTTTCCCGACGGGCCGGGTCTCAACGGGGCGGATGCATGGTGGGACCGATGATTCGCCGGCGAGTGTTTCGGCCTTCGGGTGCAGCGATCGCGGGAGCTCTCCTCTGGGGCGTGGTCGCCGCCAGCACGGGCCTGGCCGATGACGATCGGATCGAGGAAGACCCGCTGCCGGGAGCCGCGCAGCGGCAAGAAGGCAACATCATCGACCTGGAGGCGAACTTCGACGCGAATCTCTTCGAGCAGACCGGAGGCGGATTGGTGATCCGCGGCAACGGACTCCGGGTGCGGCGGCCTTCCCCCACCGGGGAAGCCGAGGCAGAGTCGGAGTCGCAGACGCTGGCTCGGTTGAGACAGCTCGGGCTCGAGAAGCTCGACCGCGTTGATCGGACGTGCGGCTTGTCGGATGCCCAACAGGCGAAGCTGACGCTGGCCGTGGAGTCGGACGCGAGGGAAATCGCCGAGGAGATCGAAGCCACGCGCAGTCGCTATGCGGGCACGGCGGCGAATTTCGCCCAGCCCGAAGGGCAGAAGAAATGGCAGGCGTTTCAGCAGGACGTGCAGCGATGCCGCGCACGGCTGCAGGCCGCCTTCGAAGCAGACTCGCTCTTCGCCGCAGTGCTCGCGGAGACGCTCGATGAGCAACAGCGTGCGGGCCTCGACAGGGAGTCGCGGGCGCGGCGGTCGTTTCGCTGGCGGGCGATGCTGGCCCCCGTGCTCCTGAAGATGGACGAGACGCTCGGTCTCACGCGGGCCCAGCATGCGGCGCTCGAGCGGGCGCTGGTCGCCGCCGAACCGCCGCTCAGGCCGGAAGCTCCGCCGGGCCGTCGCAACACCCACGCGGAGCAGATGCTCGTCTATCTTCAGCTTTCGAAGGCCGACGCCAACGTGCTCCGCGGCGAGTTCAGCGACCGCCAGTGGCGGGCCCTCTCCATGCTCATGAACCAGGGCAAGGCGATGAAGTCGTGGCTCGACCAGCAGGGGCTCGTCGAGTTCGAGCGTTAG
>CAZXIG010000038.1:0-6613 GCA_964640405.1 uncultured Candidatus Kuenenia sp. | reverse complement strand
CGGCGTGGGCAGCAGTTCCGGGGCCGACGTCGGCGCCGACGGCGTCGTCGGGAGGCCGGCCGGAATCGGTTCGTCGCGGGTGGCAGGATCGCGGGGCGGCAGCTGCATCGGCCGGGCGTCGGCGCCGATCGCCTCGAAGTTCTGGGAGATCGCCCCGCGGCTGAACACGCCCGGTCGCGAGTGGCCGTAGTCGAGATACAGGCTCGCGTCCCGCTGGCGGGCCCGGCGGTGGGCGTCGAAGTAGGCCTTGCCGGGCCACGGGCCCTCCGCGAGGAACACCCCGTTGTATTCCAGCAGCGAGCCCTTGCGGTAATGGAGCTGGGAGATCGAACGGTTGTAGTCGACGAGCGCCCGGTAGTAGCCGCTCTCGGCCTCCGCCCGCCGTCGCTGGGCGTCGAGCAGCTGGTCGAGCGTGACGGTGCCGGCGTCGTAGGCGGCCTGCACGGCTTCGACCTGCCGCTCCGCGGCCACGCGACGGTTGAAGTTGGTCTGGGCGAGGGCGAAGTTCGTGTCGACGTTGCGGACTGCCTCGACGAGGGCGTGCGAGGCCTCGAGCTCTTCGTCCTGGAGTCGGGCCCGCTCACGGGCGAGCTGGAGCTGGTGATGGCGGACCGTGGCGAGTTCGCGGCGGAAGCCGAGAGGCATCTGGAACTGGGCTCCCACCTGCCATTCCTGAAACTTGCCGCTCAACAGCGTCGAGTACGCGTCTGTGCCCGCCAAAGCATCGGGGTTGGTCGGGATTGGGAACTCAGGGCTATAGGGGTTGTAGTTTTGGTTGATGAGGTCTTGTCCCATGCCGAGAAACCGCCAACGTCCGGTGGCATCGAGCCGCGGAAGAAGCAGATTTTTCGCCGCGGTCAGCTCGAGCTCTCGCTGCTTGATCACCCACTTCTGCTTGCGGAGCTCGGCCGACCGAGAGAGGGCCTCGACGAGCGACTGCTGCCAGTCGAACGAGATTCGGGCGGTGGTCGGCTCGTCCGCCGGGCGAATGAGCCGGCCGTCGCTCGCCGAGATACCCATCATGTAGCGTAGGCGACTCTCACAGCGGTAAACGTCGGTGAGCGCGTTCTCCACCTCGCCGCGAAAGAAGAAATACTGCTCGCGGGCCTGCGCCTCCTTGTCGGCCTCGCCGCCGCGCGACTGTTCCACGTAGAGGGCATGCACCTTCCGCCAGGCCTCGAGGGAGCTGTCGCGGCCCGCCTTACGGGCTTCGAGGTTTCGGTAGGCGAAGTAGAGCTCCCAGTAGCTCTGCTCGGTATCGCTCACGAGGTTGCGAACGCCCGCCTCGAAGTCGGCCAGCGAGATGTCGGCGTTGATCCGGGCGAGGAGCACGCCGCGGAAGTTCGGCCGGCCGTAGAGATTGTCGAAGAAGTCAGGGCCGGCGATCCGGTTGTAGGTGACGCCGGCGCCCTGGAGCAGCGGCTGATTGAACGTGAAGTCGTAGTTGGTGATCCAGTTCGACGGCGTTTCACGGATGGGCGAATTGTTGTTGTCGTAGACTGTTTCATTCGCGAACCCCCACGTCGCACCGGTGGCCGTCCGCTTCTGAATGCCGGTTCTCCAATTGCCGACATCCCCGAGAAACAACTGCGGGAAGAATGGATTGATGACCTGGCCTTCTTCGTTGGTGACACGAAAGTTCTGGCCACGATTGATCCGCTCCCACGTCAGCGAGCTGGAGAGCTGGGCATCGAACAGCGCCAGCGCGCTCTCGACGCCTCGGAACGGATCGGTCTCCACGATCGCGGGGTCGTAGATGCTCGGCGTCAACTGCGGAGCGGTGAGCAGCGACACCGGCGGCTCGCCCGTCTGCGGCCGCGGCCCGCCGAAGCTCGCGAACCGGCCGCCGAGGTTCCGCAGGATCTTGCCGTTTTCGAGGGCCGTGCGGACCGCCTCTTCGAGCGACAGCTCCCAGATGTTGTCGAAGTTGGGGTTGGAGAGCGTCAGCGGCTCGACCGCGCCCGCCGCCTCGTCGAGCGGCTCCTGCGTGGCGTCGGGATATTCGAGCTTCTGGATCGCCCCCACGTAGTGCGAGAGATCGCCGTCCTCGAAGAAGTAGAACGGCTGTCGCGGCGCGCATCCGCTGGCGACGAGCGTGATGCTCGTCAGAGCCACCCAGAGTTGTCGGGCGAAACGCGGCACGGTGGGGGATCCGGCTGGTGTGTGCGTCGGTGGTGTCGGACGACGGTGCGAGCAAAGTGCCGCCGCTGCGCCGAGGCGAACCGGCCGTACGAGCGACGGCCACGTCCACCACGGTGCCCCCCGACGCCGTGGCGAATCACTTCACCCAGGCGCAGCGGCAGCACGGGTGGTATCGACCCCCCAACCGTCAAACTTGGAGGAATCGTCACGGTCGCCCTGCGGCCTCGGAGTCCGAGGAAAGCTGGGAAGGCCAGGCAGGCGTGCTGGCGGATCGCGTGGTTTCGCCCTCCCGCCACACGAATCTGGCCGCGCAGCCGGGCGTGGCGGCGACCAGCGCGAGGCCGCTCTCGGGGCCGAGCACGCTGGCCGCGGTGGCGAGTGAGTCGGCGGTCGTGCAGTCAGGCGCGACCACCGTGACGGCGGCCGGACCGGGAACACCGAGGCCGGTCCGGGGATCCACGATGTGGCTGTACCGCCGGCCATCGATTTCGACCGCCTGAAACGCGTCGCCGGACGTGGTGACGGCGGCATGGGCGAGCACGAGAGGTCCGGGCACGGCGGCCGGTTGTGCCACGCCGCGACCGAGCGGCGCCACCATGATTCGCCAGCCAGGCGTGCCCGGAGGCGGTCCCGAAACGGCCACGTCGCCGGAGGCGTCGACCATCGCCGCCTCGATGCCGGCGGCCGTGATCACCGCCAGCGCCCGGTCGGCTGCGTAGCCCATGCCGATGCCGCCGAGATCGAGCCGCGTGCCGGCCTTCGGCAGGAGCACCGCCTGCGAGTCGGGTGCGAGCACCAGCGAGCCTGGGCCGACGGTGTCGATCGCAGCGGCGAGCTTGTCGGGAACCGGCAGCCGCTCGGACCTCCGGGCCTGTCTCCAGAGCGCGGTCAGCCGACCGACCGTGGGATCGAAACCACCGTTCGTCCGATCCCGCAGGGCGACGGCCCGGTCGAGCACCCGCCAGAGATCCCCGCTCACGCTCACGGGGGCCGCGGTCGGGGCAGCTGCCGAAAGCCGCGACAGTTCACTCTCGGGATCGTAGTCGGAGAGAATCCGTTCGAGACGGTCGATCTCGGTGAAGGCCGCCCCGATCGCGGCCCGCCCCGCCGCCTCGTCGGCAGCGTGCACGGTGATCGTCCACGGCACCCCCATGAATCGCCGCGTCTCTGCCATGCGCACGTCGGCCGCAGGCGGTCGGCAGCCGGCGGCGACGGCCGTGGCCAGCACCGCCAGTGCTGCGGCTTTTGGGAACGCGCGGTAGAATTCAAAACTCATGGCTGAATCCGACTCCCTGCCCGCCGTGGCGATCTCCTTCGACTGCACGCCGCTCCGCAGCGTGCCGCGGCTCGACATTCCGCTCGACGCGTCGCCCGTCTACCGCCGCCGCCTCGAGCGGATGCAGCGGGCGGTGGGCCGGCACGGCACGCGGAACAGCTATTATCTCACGGGAGGCACCTGCACGTTCAGGTTCACCAACGAGCCCGATTCCGGCTGGGTGCGGTTCACCTTCGAGGGCACCGTGCTCACCGACGACGTCGACGCGAAGACGATCGGCAGCGACCTGGAGATCACGCTCGCGCTCGAGACCTGCGACTGGCTCACGCAGCCGGCGGTCAACTGGCTGCAGCTCTCCGTGAAGCATGCCGTCGAGGCCGAGTTCGACCGCTACATCGCGGCGGGCGACCTTTCCCGGGCCCTCGAGCGGCTCGCCCGCGAGCAGGCCGCCAGCGATGCCGCCGGCGGCTACCTGGGGATGAACCTGTAGTGTCAGTTGGTGTCAACGCCGCCCGTTTTTGATAAAAGCCCCCAGGCGCAAGCCGGGGGATGATGCGGCGTCCATCGCGAAGCAACCCGGAATATCCCCCTGCTTGCGCATGGGGGCTTTTATGATGCGAGTTCTCCATAAAAGCCCCCAGGCGCAAGCCGGGGGATGATGCGGCGTCCATCGCGAAGCAACCCGGAATATCCCCCTGCTTGCGCATGGGGGCTTGGATTGGGACGGCTTGCGCATGGGGGCTTGGATAGCGGAGGGGAAGAGTGACCTACGCGTTCACGCGACGGCGGATTTCGAGCAGCACGCTGTCGTGATCGCGGCCGACGGTCTGCCACGAGGCGATCCGCCGTACCGTCACCTTCTTGCCCCGGCCCTCGAGGCGGGCCGAGGCCTTCTCCTCTTCCCACCGCGGCCCTTTCACCACGAGCAAACGGCCGTAGGCATCGGCCAGCGGCTCGAACCAGCCGAGGAGCTTGCCCAGCGGCGCCACCGCCCGCACGACGAGCGTGTCGAAGCGGTCCGCGCCCCGCTGCCGCGCCGCCACCAGCTGCTGGGCGGCCCCCGCGTGCACCGGCACGGCCAGCCCCGTCGCCTTGACGATCTCGGCGACCGCGCGGGCCTTCTTCGCCACGCTGTCGCAGAGTTCCACGCGGAGGTCGGGCCGGAGGATGGCGAGGATCACGCCGGGCACGCCCCCTCCCGTGCCCACGTCGAGCACCCGCTCGCCGGCCGCGAGGTGCGGCGCGATCGCCACGGCGTCGCCCACGTCGCGGGATACGAACGCATCGACGTCGGTATGCCGCGTGAGGTTCAGCCGCTCGTTCCAAGACCAGAGGCTCGCCGCATACGCGGCGAGCCTCGGCAGGGATTCGGCGGGCACCTCGATGCCGAGGCGGGCGCACGCGGCGCCGATCGCCCCGGCCAGATCGGGATCGCTCACTTGATGAACAGCATCTCGCGGTAGGTCGGCAGCGGCCACAGGTCGTCGGGCAGGATCGTTTCGATCTGGTCGGCCGTCTCACGGAGCGCCACCATCGCCGGGATGACGTCGTCGTGGAAGTGCTTCACCTCGGCCCGCAGGTCAGCCGCGCCGTGGTGGGCGAGAGCCTTCTCGAGCGCCTCGATGCGGCCCTCGAACTCGCCGACGAGCTTCGTCAGCTTCTCCAGCGTGCCCATGTGCACGGTCTGGCCGAGCCCCTTGAGCTTCGAGGCCGTGTCGACGAGCTCACCCTGGTAGCGGTAGCCGGCCGGCAGGATCATCGTCTTGGCGATCTGCAGGGCCGAGGAGGCCTCGGTGTTGATGTCCTTGCAATACCGCTCCATGTAGATGTCGTAGCGGCTGCGGACCTCCCGCTCGGAGAGCACGCCGTACTTCTCGAACAGCGCGACGTTCTTCGGGGCGACGAGGGCGTCGAGGGCCTCGGGCGTGGCCCGAAGGTTCGGCAGGCCCCGCTTCTTCGCCTCGTCGTGCCACTCCTGCGAGTAGCCGTTGCCGTTGAAGATCACCGCCTTGTGCTCGGAGATGATCTTCTGCAGCAGCTTCTCGACGGCGCCCGCGAGCTTCGACTGATCGCCGCCGGTGGCCTTTTCCAGCTCCGTGGCGACATAGTCGAGGCTCTCGGCCATGATCGTGTTGAGCGTCACGAGCGGGCCGGCGATCGACTGGCTCGAGCCGACCGCGCGGAACTCGAACTTGTTTCCGGTGAAGGCGAACGGGCTCGTCCGGTTGCGGTCGCCGGCGTGCTTCGGCAGCGCCGGCAGGGTGTCGACGCCCACGGTGAGCGTGCCCGACGACTTCGAGCTGGTCGCCTTGCCCTTCTCGATCTGCTCGAACACGTCGGCCAGCTGGTCGCCGAGGAAGATCGAGATGATCGCCGGAGGCGCCTCGTTGGCCCCGAGCCGGTGGTCGTTGGCGCTGGAGGCGACGACGGCCCGCAGCAGGTCGCCGTGCAGGTGCACGGCGCGGATCACGGCGGCGCAGAACACGAGGAACTGCATGTTGGCATGCGGCGTCTCGCCCGGCTCGAGCAGGTTGCCGAGCTTGCAGCCGAGCGACCAGTTGACGTGCTTGCCCGAGCCGTTGATGCCGGCGAACGGCTTCTCGTGCAGCAGGCAGGACATGCCGTACTTCTGCGCCACTCGAGTCAGCATCTGCATGATCGTCTGCTGGTGGTCGGTGGCGATGTTGGCGTTCTCGTAGATCGGGGCGATCTCATACTGGCTGGGGGCCACCTCGTTGTGCCGCGTCTTCACCGGGACGCCCAGCTTGAACAGCTCCCGCTCGGCCTCGAGCATGAAGGCGAGCACCCGCTCGGGGATCGCGCCGAAGTACTGATCCTCGAACTCCTGACCCTTGGGCGGCTTGGCGCCGAAGAGGGTGCGGCCGGCCATCACGAGGTCGGGTCGGGCGAAGTAGAAATTGCGGTCGATGAGGAAGTATTCCTGCTCGGGACCCGCCGAGGCCGACACCTGGCCGACGTCCTTGTGGCCGAACAGCGCGAGCACGCGGCGGGCCTGCTTGTCGACCGCCTGCATCGAGCGGAGCAGCGGCGTCTTCTTGTCGAGCGCCTCGCCCGTCCACGAGCAGAAGGCCGTGGGGATGCAGAGGGTGGTGCCGTTGGGGTTGTCGAGGATGTAGGCCGGGCTCGTCGGATCCCAGGCGGTGTAGCCGCGGGCCTCGAACGTGGCGCGGAGGC
>CAZXIG010000037.1:14137-18411 GCA_964640405.1 uncultured Candidatus Kuenenia sp. | reverse complement strand
TTAGAGCATCGGACTTTTAATCCGTTGGTCCTGGGTTCGAGTCCCAGCGGCCCCATTTACGAAAATAGGGACGGGAGCGATTTTTTGTTTCCAAAAAATCGCTCCCGTCCCTATTTATCACTGACATGGACACTCGCCCGCTCGACGACGTCGTCTCCGGCCAATACGAGAAGTGGGTCTATCCCGAACCGATCCGGGATCTGCCCGCCTGGCTGGCCGGCAATTGGCAGTGGTTCGACCCCAGCCACGCCCACCGGATGTTCTGGCCGGATCGGGAGTACCAGCCCGATCTCGACATCCTGATCGCCGGCTGCGGCACCAACCAGGCAGCGGTGTTCGCCTACACGAACCCCGGCGCCAAAGTCGTGGCGATCGATGTGAGCGGCGCCTCGCTCGACCACCATCGGTTTCTGAAGGAGAAGTACGGCCTCAAGAACCTGGAACTCCACCAGCTCCCCATCGAGGAGGTCGGCACGCTCCGCCGCGACTTCGACCTCGTCGTCTCCACCGGCGTACTCCACCACATGGCCGACCCGAGGGTCGGAATGCAGGCGCTTGCCGACCGACTGCGTCCCGACGGCGTGGCGGCGATCATGCTCTACGCCCGATACGGACGGATCGGCGTGGAGATGATGCAGCAGGTGTTTCGCGAACTGGGGCTCAGGCAAGACGAGGCCTCGGTGCAGATGGTGAAGGAGGGGATTGCCGCGCTCGGCACCGACCATCCCCTGCGAAGCTATCTGGCCATCGCGCCCGACCTCGCCTTCGACGCCGGCCTCGTGGACACCTTCCTCCACGGCCGCGACCGCAGTTACACCGTCGATGACTGCCTCGATCTCGTCGCCTCGGCCGGCCTCGTCTTCCAAGACTGGTTTTTGAAGTCGGCCTATTACCCGCCCGTGCCCCCGGCCAACGCCTTCTTCACCGCGGTCGCCGCGCTGCCCGAGGAGCAGCAGTGGCGGGTGATGGAGCGGATCAACGCCCGCAATGGCTGCCACTTCTTCACGGCCTGCCGGCCCGACCGCTCGGCGGCGACCTGGAAGATCGACTTCGCGTCGGCGGCCGCAGCCGACTACGTGCCGGCCTTCCGCCACCGCTGCCGGCTCGAAGGGGCCGAGCTCGTGCGGTACGACTGGCGGCTGCGGCTCGAGCCCGCCCAGCTCGCGATCGTCCGCGAGATCGATGGCCGGCGTTCGATCCCGGAAATCGTGGCGGCGGCCGCGGGGGGCCAACTGCCGGCGAACGGCCCGGCCGACCTCGACGCCTTCGCCCGCACTCTCTTCCGCTCGCTCTGGCAGCGAGACTTCCTCGCGCCGGGCATCGGCCCGGGCGCGCGGCAGCCGGTGGCGACGCCGGCCCCGATCGAGCCCTCGCCCCCGTCCCGACCTCCGGCCGCGGCGCGAGCCCGACCGCGGATCTGCCTCAACATGATCGTCCGCGACGAGGCCCACATCGTCCACGAGCTGATCGCGGCGGTCGCCCCCCACATCGACTGCTGGGTGATCGTCGATACCGGCTCGACCGACGGCACGCAGGAGATCATCCGTCGGTTGATGGCGGAGCGGGGCATCCCGGGCGAGCTGCACGAGCGGCCCTGGCAGGACTTCGGCCACAACCGCTCCGAGGCGCTCGCGCTGGCCCAGGGCCATGCCGACTACATCTGGGTGATGGACGCCGACGACACCGTGGCGGGCACGCTCGACCTCGGCGGCCTCACGGCCGACGCCTACTCCATGCGGTTTCGGGAGGGATCGATCTACTGGCGCCGCCAGCTGTTTCGCGACGGCGTGCCCTGGCGGTATTGCGGGGTGCTCCACGAATCGGCCGTGTGCGACGTGCCGGTCGTCGAGGCGCGGCTCGAAGGCAGCTACCACCTCCTCTCGCGGCGGCTCGGCGCCCGCAGCCGCGACCCGCAAAAGTACGCCCGCGACGCCGAGATCCTCCTGGCCGAGGCCACCCGGAATCCCGACGATACCCGCACGGCCTTCTACCTCGCCCAGAGCTATCGCGACGCCGGCGACGACCGGCAGGCCCGCGCATGGTATGAGCGGCGGGCGGCGATGGGGGGCTGGGAAGAGGAGGTCTTCGTGGCAATGTTCCAGGCCGCAGCGGCCCGGGAGCGGCTCGGCGAGCCGTGGCCCGAGGTGCAAGACGCCTACCTCGAGGCCTGGAGCCGGCGGCCGAGCCGCGCGGAACCGGTGCATGCCATCGCCCGCCGCTGCCGTGCGGATCGCAACTACGCCCGCGGCCATCTCTTCGCCCGCCTGGCAGCGGAGATTCCGCTGCCGCATGGCGACGTGCTATTCGTGGATGGAAGCGTGTATGAATGGCGGGCCCTCGACGAGCAGGCCGTGTGCGGCTCGTGGCTCGGCCGGTGGCAGGAGACGTTCGACCTCTGCACGCGGATCCTCGCCCGCGACGAACTACCCGCCGCCGACCGCGAGCGGATCACGGCCAACCGCGAGATGGCGATCCCACACCTCCGCCCGGCTGCCCGCACCTGACCCTCGAAGACGCGCCCATGTTCATCGGCCTTGGCCATCCCCGCTGCGGCACCGGCTTCACCGCCAGCCTGCTGCGGGCCAACGGCGTCGATGTGCGGCATGAAGACATCGGCCCGGAGGGGATCGTGTCGTGGATGCAACTGGCGAAGCGCGGTCCGGCCCCCTGGGGCAACACGCTCACCGAGTATCCGCCGGGATCGCGGCTGTTTCTCGTGGCCCGCTCGCCCCTGGCCGCGCTCGACGCCGTGGCCACCGAAAACCAGCAGATTCGCTCGATCGGCCTGCGCAGCCAGGTGATCTGGGACCGCCGCCGCATCGACATCTTCGCCTGGAACAACCAGACCGCCGGCGACGGCATCTACGACTTCTTCGGCTGGGCCGTGATGTCGCTGGCCTGGTGGTACGACCTCTGCTTCGACGAGAAGCCGGAGATCGTGTTTCGGATCGAGCATCCGGAAGACGACCGGCTGCTCGCCGACCTCGTGGGCCGGCCGATCAGCCGCGAGGGCAAGCACGTGTGGCAGAACGCCTACGGGCCGCACAAGAAGTCGGGCCGGCTGTCGTTTGCCAAGAGCGAGCTCGGCCGCGTCGGCAAGGCTCACCTCGCCAAGCTCGCCGAGATTGCGGAGCGGCTCGGCTATCCTGACGATGCCGCCACGTTTCGCGGCCATCTCTGATCGCAGCCGGCCGCCCTTCATGATCATCAGCCACCGCCACCGGTTCGTGTATGTGAAGACGCGGAAGACCGCGTCCACGAGCCTCGAGATCGCGATCTCGGCGCACTGCGGCCCCGACGACGTGATCACGAAGATCACGGCCAAGGACGAGGCCGTGCGGCAGCGGCTTGGGGTTCGCGGGCCGCAGAACGAGTTCATTCGTGGGCCCGACGGCCGCACGTTCGAGCTTTTGAACCACGCCCCGGCCACGCTCGCCCGCGAGATCCTCGGGCCCGCGTGGGACGAGTATGTCACGTTCACGATCGAGCGGAATCCGTTCGATCGGGTGATCAGTCAGTATTTCTGGGAGCGGTCCATCCTGCCGCCTCCGGCCACGCTCGCGTCGTTTCTGCGGAGGACACCGGCCGAGCGGCTCTCGAATTGGCACCTCTACGCCGACGATGCCGAGCCGGATCGCGTGATCGTGGATCACGTCGGCCGTTACGAATCGCTCGCCGAGAGCCTCGCGACCATCGCCGAGGCGATCGGCCTGCCGGAAGGCATCGTGCTGCCCGCGGAGCGGACCAAGTCGCACCTCCGCACCGACCGCCGGCACCACCGCGACGTGCTCTCGGCGGAGGACCGCCAGCTCGTGGAGACGCTCTGCCACCGCGAGCTCGCGGCCTTCGGCTACGCGTGGTGACGGCCGCGGGTGCAGCCGCAGATTCGCAATCTGCGGAGTGCCCCGTGTGCAGACTGCCAGCCTGCAACTCCACGCTCCCCGTCGATCGACTGGTAGGAATTCCCGGCTTAGGCGTTCGTGCCAGTTGTGCCGGGGATTGCGGTCGAGTTCGTTCCATTCGCAGTGGCAGCCCCACCGTTGCCACCGATTCCGCCCGGGACCGCACCATTGCCGCCGTTGCCGCCTGTGGCGATCGTGTTGTTGCCCGTCGAAATGGCATCGCCGCCATTGCCACCGTTGCCGCCGTCGCTGCCGGTCGATGCTCCGCCGACGCCACCGGTTCCGCCGACCGCATTCCCGACAGCCGTGGCGTTGCCGCCGTTGCCGCCGTTGCCGCCGACGCCCGTGCCGCCGTTGCCGCCGTTGCCGCCC
>CAZXIG010000037.1:0-14037 GCA_964640405.1 uncultured Candidatus Kuenenia sp. | reverse complement strand
TGCCGCCGTTGCCGCCCGCCCCGCCTAGCACAGACTCCGCAGCGGAGCCCGTGGCGCTGCCACCAACGCCGCCCGCGCCGCCATTGCCGGATACGGAACCACCCACGCCTCCGACGCCACCAGTGCCACCGTTGGCAATCCCCCTCAAGCCTACGCTTGCGTCGCCGCCTGTGCCGCCTGTGCCGCCATGACCGCTCGCTCCCGCGGCACCACCAGCGCCACCGACGCCGCCAGTTGCAGCGAGGTCGTCGCCCGTCGCTGTGGCGTCGCCGCCTGCGCCGCCCGCGCCGCCGTTGCCCGAGATGGAGCCACCGGCGCCACCAACGCCACCCGTGCCTCCACGAGCGTTGATCCCACTGACCGTGTGTGATCCACCCCGGCCGCCGGCGCCGCCGTTGCCGTAGGCGCCGCCGTTACCACCGGCGCCGCCAACGCCTGCCGGAAAAAAGCCGGTCGAAGTGTAGCCATCGCCGCCGGTGCCGCCGTTGCCGCCGAAGGTGGTCGCGCTGCCGGTGCTGCCGGTAGACCCTGCCGTCCCGCCGATGCCGCCCGTGCCAGCCGCGCCGCCGCTACCGCCATTGCCGGCCAGACCTGGATTACCGCCCGTGCCACCGGCCCCGCCGACGATGTTCGATACATCGCCGTCCGCACCCGCGCCGCCATTGCCGGCGACGCCGGCATCGCCGCCCGCCCCGCCGTTGCCGCCCGCGCCATTCGTGCCCGCGGTGCCGATGCCGAGCGCCGCGCCACCGTTGCCGCCCGCGCCGCCGACGCCGCCCGTGCCACCATTGCCGCCGTCGCCGCCCATGCCGCCGCTCTCGCCGGCAGCGACACCGTTGAGGCCCGTCCCACCAAGGCCGCCACGGCCACCGATGCCGCCCGTGCCACCCGCACCGCCATTGCCGCCATTGCCCGAGACCGAGCCACCGGCGCCGCCGTTGCCACCCGCGCCGCCCGCGCCGCCCGCGCCGCCATTGCCTCCAATGTCGCCGGTCACGCCTTGGAAACCGGTGGCTCCGGGGGTGCCCCGGCCGCCATTGCCGCCGTTGCCGCCATTGCCCACCGCACCGCCGTTGCCGCCGGCGCCGCCGTTGCCGGCATTCGAGTCGGTCGGCTGGGTGTCGATGACGGTGAGGGCCGGAATGATGCTCCCGCCAGTATCACCGCCGCTCGAGTTCGCGATGTAGAGCCGCGAGCCGTCTGGGCTGCCGATGACTCCGAACGGAATGTTCGATCCGGTGCCGAACGTACCGGCCACGACACTGAACTCGGTCACGATCAGATTCAACGAGGAAGTGAAGGGACTGGAGACGAGGGCGAGGCTGTCGTCGGGACTGAGCGCGATCCAGAAGGCGCTGCCCAGGCCGGAGATCTCGCCGGAAACCGTGTTGGTGACGGCATTGATCACCGACACCGTGCCGGAGATCAAATTGGCGACATAGACCGTCGAGTCGTTGGAGGTGATTGCCATCCCCAACGGAGCATTGCCCACGCTGACCGTGGCCGAGACTGTGTTGGTCGTCGTGTTGATCACCGAAACCGTGTTGTCATTGAAGTTCGCGACATAGACCTTCGAGCCGTCGGAATTCACGGCCAGACCGGTCGGATTGCCGCCCACGGCCACGGTCGCAGCGACCGTTTGCGAGAGCGTGTCGATCACCGCCACCGTGCCGTTGACCGAGACGGAGGCGTAGAGTTTGTCATTCGGGGCCAAGACCAGGCCGACTTGCTGCACAGTGACCCCAAGGCCGGCGCCGATGACGATGCTCTTCACGACGCTGAGCGTGACGGTGTCGATCACCCAGACGACGAAGTCTTCTCCGTTGGCACTGAGGCCGTTGACATACAAGAGCGTGCCGTCGTCGCTGACTGCCATGGCGGCCGCCGCGTTGATGTTCTCGATCGTGTCCACGACGGTATTCGTGTCTGTGTCGATGACCGTCACAGTCCCGTTCACAAAGTCGGAGGCGTAGGCCCGTAAACCGTCTGCACTAACCACGATCAAGAAGGGATCGAAGCCCGTAATGTTGGCGATCGTGGAGAAGGCGGCCTTGCCATCGGCTCCCGCGCCGCCGTGGCCGCCGTTGCCGCCGCTCGTCACGGAGGTGCCCGTCACGCCCGCCGCACCGTTGATCGCCCCAGAGCCGCCGGTGGCCCCGAGACCGGCCAGGCCCGGATTGCCGCCGTCGCCACCGGCTCCACCATCCGGCGTCGTCGAGTCGCCATCGGCGCCGTTGCCACCGTTGCCCGCCGCGCCGGCATTGCCGCCGTTACCGCCGTTGCCGCCGACTCCGGTGGAGCCCGCCGTGCCCACGCCGAGTGCCGCGCCGCCGACGCCGCCGTTGCCGCCGACGCCGCCTGAGCCACCATTGCCGCCGTTGCCGCCGACACCGCCCGCATCGCCGGCGCTCGCACCATCAACGCCGTTGGCACCGCTGCCGCCGTTGCCGCCGTTGCCGCCGTTGCCACCCGCGCCGCCATTGCCGCCGTTGCCCGAGATCGAGCCGCCAAGGCCACCCGCACCGCCGACACCGCCGCGGCCGCCGGTCTGACCATTCGTGCCATTGCCGGCCGTCGAGCCCGTCGAGCCCGTGGCTCCAGCGGCCCCGTTGCCACCCGCGCCGCCGTTGCCGCCGGCACCACCATCGCCGCCATTGCCCTGCGAGCCGCCATTGCCGCCGGCGCCGCCATTGCCGCCGGCCGCACCCGCGGTCGTCGGGGTGAAGCCGTCGCCACCATTGCCGCCGTTGCCGGCAGAGCCCGAGGCCGTCGCGCCGGTCACGCCGTCGGCGCCCGCAGCGCCGCCGACGCCGCCGACACCGGCTACACCTCCAACACCTCCAGCACCCGGGAGGCCAGCCTCACCACCGTTGCCGCCCGCGCCACCGTCGGGAGTGGCTGCATCGCCGTCGGCGCCATTGCCACCGTCGCCCGGCAGACCCGCCGCGCCGCCGTTGCCACCAGCACCGCCGTTGCCGTTCGCACCCACGCTACCCGCGCCCGTGCCGCCCGCGCCGCCGACACCGCCGGCGCCACCAGCGCCGCCGTTGCCGCCCGTGGAGCCGTCGCTGCCCGCGTCGCCAGGATTGACGCCATCGACGCCGTTCGCGCCAGTGCCGCCGACGCCGCCATTGCCGCCGGCGCCGCCATTGCCACCCGCGCCGCCGAAGCCCGTCAGTGAGAGTGCGACGCCACCGCGGCCGCCTGCGCCGCCAATGCCACCGTCCGTGCCATCAAAGCCAGCGGTGGCTCCCAGGCCCGTTGCGCCATCGCCGCCGGCGCCGCCGTTGCCGCCACGCCCACCGTTGGCTCCGAGGCCGCCCACGCCGCCGTTGCCGCCATTGCCACCCGCGGTCGTAGCGTCACCATCTGCACCCACGCCGCCGTTGCCGCCATTGCCGCCGTTGCCAAGCGTGCCCGTGGCTCCCGCCGCACCCGTGGCGCCTGAAGCGGCGGTGAACACAAACATGCCCGAGCCGCCGACGCCACCCAGGCCGCCGAGGCCTCCCGCGCCGCCTGCGCCGCCGTTGCCGCCATCGCCTCCGCCCGCGCCCGCCGTCGCGCCGTCGACTCCAGCGGCGCCATTGCCACCGGTGCCGCCCACGCCGCCAGTGCCACCCTGACCGCCCGCGCCGCCGTTGCCGAACACCACACTGCCATTGCCGCCCTGGCCACCGATGCCGCCGGTGCCGCCGGCGCCGCCAGTGGTGCCGTCGTCGCCGGGGTTCGCGCCATTGTTGCCAGCTGCGCCAGCCACGCCCGGCAGGCCAACGCCGCCGCTACCGCCGACGCCGCCCAGAACACCGCCGTTGCCGCCCGTGCCACCGCGTATCACCGCGTTGCCATCGCCGCCAGCGCCACCACTACCGATCCAGCCGGCGTTGCCGCCGAGGCCGCCTACGCCGCCCTTGCCGCCATTGCCGTAGATGATGCCGCCGTTGCCGCCCGTCGCGCCAGTCGAGCCGCCGTCCACGCCGTCAGCGAACAGCTGCTGGCCCGACGTCGAGGCGAGATCTCCCGCGCCAGATGGCGCCACGACGCTGAACGCCTTGCCGAAGTCCTGGAGATTCACCGTGATCGAGAGACCCTGGAACGACGCCGTGAACTGGCTCACCAGACCCTGCTTGTTCACCACCACGGTCACGGGGACCGCCTCGTTGCCGAACACGGCCTCGGAACTTAGCGGCGTCAGCTCCGAGAGCGGCAGGATCGCCGCGAGCGTCGACTTGCCGATCTGGGCCTGGTACTGCGTGCCACCGGCTACAGGGGAGCCGCCGAACGAGTTCAGCGGGAACGCCAGGGCCGCCAGCGTGTTCCGTGGCGTGAGGCCCGCGACGAGACTGTTCGTCGCGATCACCGCCGGCTCCGAGCCCTGGGTCGCCGAGTTGAGCACCACCCACTCCGTGCCCGTCGCCCCGAGCATCGCCGCATTTGTATACGTCTTGCTGCCGATCTGCCGGAACTCCGTGGACTGCACGGGCGCCACGTTGCTCGCCTGCACGCTGGCATCGAGATCGGCAAGGCCGCTCTTCGTGTTCACCGAACCGACCGAGTCGATCGCCACACCGTTGACGCTGATGTCGATCGTGAACCCATAGAGCCCACCGGCTGCCGTCCTCACCGCCGCGAGCCCCACGTCCGTGAACTTCACCTTCAGGCCGGAGGCCGACCTCACGCGGCCGTCACGGCCCCCCAGGGTCAGGTCGCGAACGTTGCCGCGGCCGTTGTTGGCGATCTGGTTGTTGGGCTGCACGACCGAACCGCTCGAGCTCCCGCTCGCCCGGATGCCCCAGCCGCCGTTGAAGACCACCACGTTGCCCGCCCCGGCGCCGCCGAACTTCAGGTTCCGCGCCGCCGACAGCGACACGCCGTCGCCCGCGTTCTCGGAGAACGAGCTCCCGTAGACGAACGTGCCGCGGTACGAGCCGGGGCCCATCTGCAGGCCCGTGCCGTTGCCGTCGCTCACGACGTTGGCGATCTTCGAGCCCAGCGAGCCGCCCACGAACTGGATGCCAGCACCGCTGAAGCCCGTGATCAGACTGGGGGTCGCCATCGGACCCGCGAACACGACGTTATTGACGCCCTTCCCGATCACGAGGCCGTTCGTCGCGGATGCAGCGCCGCTCTCGAACAGCACGGGCAGACTTCCATTGAGATTGATCGCCTTCGCGAACGTCACGCTCGCCGCCCTCGACACCGTCAGTCCCGCCAGCGGTGTCTCACCGCCGACCGTGCCGGCGAACGAGATCGCCTTCGGGGTCGAGAGCGTCAGCCGGGCGACGCCGTCTACCGTGTCGGTGAAGGTGATTGTGCTGCCCGCCCTGACCGCCACGTCGGTGACCGAGGGCGCGGGTCCGAGAACCGTAAAGGTATTGCCGATGCGGACAGGGCCGGCGTAGCTCTGCCATCCCTTCGGCGTCGTCACGTTGGCTGCCAGGACGGTGCCGGCGCCAGGATCGGAAGCCTTTGTCGTCAGGCTCACCTCACCGAGGTTCTTGGTGACGATCGGGCTGGCGACCGTGATCACGTCGGCGATCCCGACGCCCGTGTCGATCGTGAAGCCCTGGTTCGTGGCCCCCTTCGTGACGCCGCCGAGGTTGATCCCCGCCCCACCGATCGTGATCCGGTCGGTGCCATCACCGCCGAGCACCGTGATCCCGGAGAACTTCGGGATCAGCTTCAGGTCCACCGTGATCGTGTCGTCCACGATCGTGACGCCGCTGATCGGACTGCTCGTCGAGATCGTGCCGGTCGTCGCAGCGGTGATCGTGACGGTGTTGGCGACGTAGCTCGTGCTGAGCTCGGTGATCTCCGCGCCGGCTTGATCGAGCGTGAGCACCACACGGTTGCTGCCCGACAGGCCCACGAGGATGTCGTTGGCCGCCAGCACCACACGCTGCTCGAGCGCGTCGAAGCCACCGAAGCTCGGCTGGGCAATGGACGATCGGCCGCCGTCGAACTGGGCGGTGAACACCTCGTGACGCCGGGCCCGACGGGCGACCCGCTGCCCACGACGGCTGCGGGAGAACAGGCCCCGCAGCAGCGACTGAATCGAAAACGGCGTACGGCGGCGGATCATCCGCATGGGAGGGCCCTTGTCCTTTGCCTGGTGTTTTCTGGCCGGTAACGACGAAGTTGGCAGACCTCATCGACCGTATCGGTCAGTGAAGATACAAAGGCTTAGTAAGGTTTTCCAGCCGTCACCACCGACCGCTCCACCACCCAATGCGCACGCCGTGGCCGTGGGCTGAATTTGGACCGTTTAACGCTTAATTGGACAGACTTGTCGCGCACAGGGCCGCCCGGCCCACGATCGACGCCGCGACCGCTTCCACCACGGCCTCGTCCAGTCCGGGTGACATGATCCCACCGACGACGGTCGGCGAAGAAAATAGGGACGGGAGCGATTTTTTGTTTCCAAAAAATCGCTCCCGTCCCTATTTATTGCGGTGCAGCGTGGCATCGACTGCGGCGGCGGCGGCCGTGGCGTCGAACGCTTCGCCGAGCAGGTCGGCAAGTCGGGCGGCCGGATCGGCGACCGCCTCGTGGTAGTGCACGTCGAGCACGCGGGCGCGGCCCGTGGATTCGAGGTGCGCGAGAAACGTCCGCGAGGCCACGAGCTGCCGCTCGAACGAGGCGATGAGCGCCTCGTCGGGCACGGCCGCACCGGGGCGACCGGCGCGAGCGAGCATCGATCGCTGTGATGCCACCACCTCCGCCACCGGCCGCCGCATGTGGACGACCAGATACGCGGGCGCGGTCTCACCCCGCGGCAGTTGCCGCACGAGCGGACTAACGATCTTCACGGCCTTGCCCCGCGCCGCATCGATCCAGGAGGCGTCGGCGGCCAGCCGCTTCACCGGCTCGAACTCGAGATACCCGCGGGGGTTGCTCTCATCGGCGAGCCGCGCCTCGTCGGCAAGCACGGGCCAGCCACCGGCCGCGAGCATCTGCATGAGCATCGATGTGCCCGAGCGGGGCAGGCCCGTCACCACGACGACGCACTCCTCCGGTCGGGCCGCGAAGGTCGCCCGCGAAGCCAGAGGCTGCGGCCGGCCGAGCGAGTCGCGGATCTCGGCGACGTGGCGATCCTCCGGCAACACGCCCGCCCCAGCCTGCTGGAGTACCTTGCGGCTCGCGGCCGCGAGTCGCGAGTGTTCGAGGGCCGCGGCGACGTCGCCACGGACCCGCGTCAGAAACCGGGCGAGCATCCGGTGGCCTGAGGGGAACACCGGCTGGAGCGCCACGGCCGACCGCAGGAACTGCTCGGCCTCCGCGATCGCCCCTGACCGCCATGCGGCGACGCCCGCGAGCAGATGGGCCCGCGGAAAGTGATACCGGCCGCCGATCGCGGCCCGGGCCTCAGCGGCCGCGCGGGCATGGTCGCCCTGGGCGAAGGCGGCGCGGGCGAGGCCGTAGCGGGCCGCGGGATTCACCGGGTCGATCTCGAGCACGCGGCGAAACTCGGCCTCCGCGTCGGCGGCCCGCCGCATGGCGAGCAGCACCTCCGCCCGCTTGAGCGCGAGCGACGGCTGCTGGGCGGCCTGCACGCCGCTGGCCAGGTCGAAGGCGGCGAGCGCCTCGGGATACCGCCGTTCGGCCGCCAGCAGCGAGCCTTCCAGGAAGGCGAACGTGTAGGGATTGGCCGTCGCCCGGCCGCGGAGACGACGCAGTTGCTGCGTCTGCTCCTGTGAGAGCTTGGCGAAGTCGATGTCCTGATCACGATCAGCATCGCCGTCCTCGGGCAGGGCCTGCTCGCGGCGGATGTCGGCGAGGAGTTTTTGAAGTTCCTCGACGGCGCGGGCCATCGTCGCCTGCTTGCGGGTGGCGAGGAGCGCGAACGTGTCGCGGGCCTCGACCAGCCGCCCCAGCTCGATCTGCTGCTGGAGCAGCGCCACGCCGAAGCGGCCCTCGTCGGGCCAGCGGTTCCAGAGATCGACGAGCTGGGCCACGGCCTCCTCGAGCCGGCCGCCGTCGGCCAGCGCCCGGGCGAGATTCCAGCGTTCCTCGCGGATCGTCTGCTCGACGGCCTTCTGCTTGTTCTCCGGCACGGGGTCGATGTAGCCGAGGTCGGCGAGCTGGCTGATCACCGCGGCGGCCGCCTCGGAGCCTCCCGCGACGGTTTCGGCGTCGAGCCGCGCCGCGTCGCCGGGCACGTCGTCCCAGGAGTCGATGAACCGGGCCGCGGGCGGATGCTCGTAGATCTCGAGGAGCGGCCGGCCGTCCATGTCGCGGCCGGAGGGCAGGTCGAAGAGCGACAGCACGGTGGGCGCCATGTCGAGCAGCGTGCCGCCGTAGACGAGGCCGTCCTGGCGGATGCCAGGGCCAGCGGCAACGAAGATGCCGAACGGTCGATGCTCGGCGGCCGGCCCGGCCGGCTCGTTGGGCAGCTCGCGGGGCCGCAGATGATCGGGATGAAAGCCGTGGTCGCTCACGAGCACGACGGTCGTGTCGTCGCCCGCGAGGTGCAGGAGCGCCCCGAGCATCGAGTCGTGGAACACGTAGGCTCCGCCCACCACCTGCGAGTAGAGGTCGAAATCCTCCTGCGACACCCATTCGAGCCGCGGCGGGTGATACCGCATGAAGCCGTGGCAGAAGTGGTCGATCGCATCGTAATACACCGCGCAGAAATCCCAGTCGGGCTGCGTGTGCATCACGTGCGTCGCCGCCGCATGGACGGTCGCACACTCGGCGACGATCGAGGCCAGCGTCATGAGCCGGTGGTCCTTCTGCTGATCGATCTCGGGTGCCCGGGGCACGAACGGCCGCAGCATGTCGCCTTCGAGCTCGAGGGGATGAATCCGCAGCGACGCCAGCTCGTCGGCGATCCCGGGCGGGTGGATCGTGCCCGCCGCGACCGGCCACGGCTTGTCGGGCGTGGCGACCGCCTTCTGGAAGTGGTTGCTCACCATTACGCCGCGCAGGGGCTCGACCGGGTGGCTCGGCCACCAGCCGATCACGTGGCAGGCGAGGCCCTGCTGGTGGAGGATGTTCCACACGGCCTTCGTCGTCCGCGACAGCGACGAGATCGGCCGCACGTCGCCCGTGTCGGCCGCCACCTCGGCGAACCCGTACACGCCGTGCTTGTAGGGCCGCTTGCCCGTGGCGATGCTCGTCCAGAGCATCGGCGAGAGCATCGGCTGGAGCGTGGCCAGGTTGCCCATCACGCCCCGCTCGACGAGCCGGGCGAGATTGGGCATGTGGCCGGCGTCGAGCAGCGGCTGGATCACCTTCCAGTCGGCTGCGTCCCAGCCGACGAAGAGCACCCGTCGCTTCATGCGTCGCTAGTCGGCTGCTTCTTCCTGCGGGCCCGCCAGGCGGTCACGCCCGCGGCGCCGGCCGCGAGCAGGGCCATGCTCGACGGCTCCGGCACAGGCACCGCGCCGAGGGTAATCGCAGTGTTCGGCGTGGACTGATAGAAGGCCTCGCCGATCCTGAAGCGCTGGCCCGGGGCAGATTCGTCGATCGTCAGGCTCGCCCAGCCGTAGTAGTACTGGTTCGACACGTTCTCAAAGGCGAATCGGAAGCCGAAGTAGCCAGGCACTCCGGCTGTGAACTTGTCCTGCATGAACGCCTGCAGGCTCGCGTTGTACGTCATCTGGTTGGAGCCCTGCCGCCAATACGTTGCCCCCGGCCCCACTGCGATATTGGTCAGGAGAAGATTGCGGATGTAGAGAGGCTCCGGTTGCACGCACAGCACGCCATTCGGACTCAGCGAAAAGGGTTGGAGTGCATTCAGAAAACCGGCCGGCGGGTTTTGGTTCGACAGATTGAAGTCAGCCTGCCCGTTGCCATCGATGTCCCAGCCCGTGCTCCCCGTCGAAGCTGGCGGCCGCAGCGTACCGGACGTCACCGTCGTGGGCGACGAAAATGAGAATCCAGGAATGTTTTGGGCCGCGACCACACCGGCCGTGGGCACGTAGGTCACGGCCTGGGCTTCGGTGCCTGCGGCGATCGCGCCGGTCGCCCCCGCGAGGGCGGCGAGCTTGCGGGAGAGTTTCGAGTCGCGGCGTTGCATCTGGCGCGAACTGGTGGTGTTGTGGCAGACCATGAGGGAATACCTTCTCAACTGCAACGGAAATGAAGCGTGGATTCCAAGCCTGGTTTTCGTGAGGGCAGCGCCTAGCTCTGGCATGGCACCGTCTGGGAATGCGACGACATCAGCGGGGGCACTACGACAACCCTTCTTCGTGGCAACACGTTCTCTGGAGACACAAATCCTCGTGGCCGCAACTCCGCACCGCCCGCCGCCGCCACACGAAAAGGCCGCCGCACATCAGGCCGGCGATCCCCAGCACGACGCCGGAGGGCTCAGGAACGATCTGCACGCCGCCGTTGATCGTGGGATTCGAGGGATAACTCGGCGATTGGGTCGTCAGGCCGAAGGAAAGGCTGTCGATCGCCAGGTCATTGCCGAGCGCGCTATCCACTGCATTCCGCAGCCGGAAGGAGAGCGTCGAGGGGGCCATCTCGAAGTAGCCGTCGGCGTAGGTCAGATACCACGTGAAAGCCGACGCCGGCGCGACCGACGTGGTCAGCGCCTGCCACGGGCGGTCGTTGTATTGCATCTCGAAGGTGAGCTGCGGCTGGGCACCCGCGGGATATACGCTCGCGACGTAGGCCTCGAAGCGGTAGTAGACCGGCGACGCGGAGCCGCTCGTGGTGATCTGGCCCGAGGTGATGGAGATCGTCTGCTGCCACGGTGAGAGCGAGGTGTCGGAAGAGCCGTTCGCGACGAGGTAGTTCGTGCCGCTCTGCGCAGAGAGGCTGCCGGCCCCCGCCCAGATCGCATGCACCTGGTTCAGGCTCTGGATGACGCTGTACTCCCCTTCGCTCATGTTGCCGGGGGAGTTCGGAGCCTTGTAGGCGTAGGCGCTGGAGAACCCCGTGTTGCCCGACTCGAAACTCGGGTTGACGAGCAGGTTCGTGGCCCACGCCGCGGATGCAGGCAGCGATGCGACGAGGATCACGATCTGCAACAACCGACGAGCGACGCTCTGCATGGCACTTCCTGCGGCAGGACTTCGAATGGCGGGCCGCGTGGATGCGGCGACCTACCCGCAGGGTAGCGACGTTCACGAACAGCGAAAGCACATTCCGCCAAAAAGTGACGAATCCGGCACGAGCAGGGACCAATCCGCAGGGGGTGGGACGAATCCGCGGCGAACGCCGGGGCTCCGGCGTGGCCTGGGTCACCGGCAGCGGCAGGCAGTTCTCGGAACACGGCCACGCCAAGCCCTGCGCCCGCGGCCGCCACGCCCGCCCGCTGGTCACCGCACCGGCCTGCCCGCTGGGGCCAATGAACGCTCGCCTCGATGCGACGGCGCCGACCTGGGGGTCGGCGTCATCGAGCTCGTGTCAGTATGGCCAAAGCCTCGCCGAGGGTCGCGAGCACCGCTCGGCGGCTATGGTGCTCGATCGCGAATTGCCGGCCAGCTGCCGCGACGCCCACGGCTTCGACCGGCCGCTCCACGAGCCGTGCGAGAGCGCCGGCCATCTCCGCGGGCGTTTCGGCGGCGATGTAATGCACGCCAGGCACGAGTCCGAGCCCTTCAACGGCCTTGCCCGTCGCGATGACGACGAGCCCTGCGGCCAGCGCCTCGACCGCCTTGATTCGCGTGCCGCCTCCCTGCCGAATCGGCAACACCGTGTAGCCGTGACGCTGCGACAGCTCCACCGTCGAAACCGGATTGGCGACGAGCCGGATCGCGGCTGCGGCTGCGAGCCGTTCGATCCCACGCCGCGGCCCGCGCCCTGCCACCGTCAGCTGCACACGCAGGCCGCACCGGGCCAACTCCGCCACCACCGGTCCGGCCAGTTCGGCCACGGCCGCGACGTTGGGCCCGTAGCCGAGATGGCCGATGAAGAGCGGCATCGGGTTCGCGTAGCGGTCGGCGTCGAGCGGCAGGTCCAGCACCGACTCGTCGGGGATCGGGTTGCGGATCACGGCGTCGGCCCGACCGCCGAGCGAGCGGAGCACCGCGGCGTCGGCGGCGGAGCAGAGCCAGGTCTGATCCGCCAGCCGGCTCATGGCCGCATCGGCCCGCTCACAGGCCGATACCAATCCTGCACGCATGCGGCCGCCCACGAGCCGCCGCCACCAGGGGCGTGCGGCGATCTGCTCGGCGAAGAAGCGCGATTCGACGTTGTGCATGTCGATCGCCGTGGGCACACCGCGGCCGTGCAGCCGCATGATCACGTCGCGCCACGCCACGCCTTCTGCGACCACCACGTCGGGCCGGAAGTCGGCGACGACGGCGTCGATTGCGGCCAGTGCCGACTCGGGGAACCGCAGGCAGATTGGCACGGCGGGGTCGATGCACCGCCACGGATTGCGATCGCCGAAGCACGACACACGGCGATAGGCGGCCGGCGTTGAACCGCCGCTCGGTGCCGTGAGTCCCACGGCCAGCAGGCTCGTCACGCCCGGCGCGGCGGCCAGAATCGCGTTGCGGATGTCGGCGCCAGACACAGCCGGCCACGGACAGTCGGCGGTCAGTTGCATCACCCGCATGCCGATGGCTCCACCCTCGGAAAGGCCACATGCGGACGCCACGACTCGAGCCGCATCCGCCGGCAATACAGGCTGGAGAAAAGGTCTGTCTGGCCCGCCCCACGTTCGCTAACCTCCGCTCCGTCAGCCTGCGGCCCTGCGGCGCGGTTCACTGTCCGCAGCCAGCCCAGGCCGTCGCTGCGGACGTTCGTCTGCCGTTTCATCCAGCCTTCCGGAAAGTTCAAGACGAGCATCGGATGTCGAGTGGATCGACCGTCATAGCGTGATGGCCGATCCGGCACCACTGAGGAACACCCGGCGTGGACGAATTCGCGATCATCCCCTTCGCGGCCCGCACCCGCGTGCCCGCGGTTCTGCCCTGCTACGTGCTGACGCTCGATTCGCCGCTGGGTATCCGCTATCGCAGCGCCGCCCGCCAGCTCGCGCGGCTGCCGCTCGACGTGACGTTCGTCCCCGGCGTGCGGCTCGACGATCCGAACATGGCTCCGCGGTATTCCGTGTGGCGCAATCGGCTGTTCATGAAGCGGCCAATGACGGGAGGCGAGGTCGGCGTCTTCATGGGGCATCGACGCATCTGGCGCCGCCTGCTCGCCGCCGGGCATGACCTCGCGCTCGTCTTCGAGGATGATTTCCTGATCCACGACGACGACGCCCTGCTCGCGGCCATCGCCGACTCCTGCTCGCTCCCGATTGCCTGGGACATCGTCAAGCTGTTCGACTTCAAGCCGAAGGTGGCCGTGCGGCGTTGGCAGGCAAACGCCACCACGTTCGTGGCCTACAAGTATCCGCCATCCGGCTGCGTCGGGTATCTGATTCGTGCGTCGGCCGCGGCCCGGCTGCTGGAGCGGCGGACGATCTATCGGCCGATCGACGAGGACTGGTCTCACCCGTGGGAGAGCGGCCTCACGATCATCAGCGTCGAGCCGAATCCCGTCACAGAGGCGGCGGTGCACCTCGGCGGCTCGCTGCTCGAGGCGGATCGTCAGGCCACGAAGGGGCGTCATCGATCCGTGGTGCGGTCGCTCCACGGCGGGCTGCTGACGCTCGTGAAGAACGCCCGGGCGGCCTGGTGGCTGGCCGGAATGAAGCCGTCGGACGCAGGCTACGCGACGCCTGCCGACGGATCGTCCGCCACTCGCCGGGCCGCTGCATGAGCCCGTAGCACTCCCTACGGTCGCTGCATCAACTGGCTCCAGTGCCATGCGGCGACACCGGGCTCGTCGCCCGCGGCGCGTCGGCCTCCCGCACGCCGTCGCTCCCGCCTCCAGCGTCGAAGTCGTTGGTCGCGTAGCGGGCCACCTCCTCGATCTGCGACATGAGATCGCAGGCGCTGAACACCCGCAGGAGATAGCGGGGCACGCTCGTGCCGTAGCTCGAGGCTGCAAATGGCTCGTCGAGGATGCTCACGAGGGCCTCGTCGCGGCCGTCGCCATCGATGTCTCCGATCAGCAGCGACACGTGGCCCCGGACGTTCCGCCAGCAGGGCTCCCGCAGCTTGCCGCCGTTGTCGCACTTCCGCAGCT
>CAZXIG010000036.1:0-18477 GCA_964640405.1 uncultured Candidatus Kuenenia sp. | reverse complement strand
TCGTCGTCGTCGGCGAGGTGCACGGGCTCGTGGGCGCCGAGCTGATCCGCCCGCTCGTCGAGGCCACGGCCGCCGACCGCCCCGGCTCGCCGCGCCGCGAGATCGCCGCCCGCTGGCTGAGCTTTTCCCGCGAGCCCGTGCACGTCCGCCGCACCGCCCTGATCGTGGGCGTGGCCACCCGCGGAGCGCCAGGCGAACCACTCGCCGCCTTCGTGCGGCCGCTCGGCAGCGGCACGACGCAGGGCCACTTCCACGCGGCCGTCTTCCCACTGCGGCCGCTCAAGCGGGGCAGCGGCGATCTCGCCACGACGGTCGCCGATGTCACCGCCTCGGAGCCGCTCGGCCTGATGCACCTCCTCGCCGATCCGCAGCCCGTGCTCGGCACCGGCCGGTCGCAGCTCGTCCGCGGCCGCTGCTGGTTCGCCCCGCTTGCCATCGAGGAGCGGCGCGGATGATCACCCTCCTCTCCACCTGGACGTTCGGCCTCGCGTTGGCCCTCGTGGCCCTCGGCGTGTTCGTGAGCTACCGGCTGTTCTCGTTTCCCGACATCACGACCGACGGCTCGTTCACGCTCGGCGCGGTCGTGGCCGCGGTACTGCTCACGGCGGGCTGCAGTCCGCTCCTGGCCACGCTCGGCGGCATGGCGGCCGGCGGCCTCGCCGGCTGCACGACCGCCCTGCTTCACGCCTACCTCGGCGTCGAACGGCTGCTCGCCGGCATCCTCGTGACGACGGCGCTGGCCAGCGTGAACCTCGTCGTCCTCGGCCGCAGCAACGTGCCTCTCTCCGGCACGACCACGCTGCTCGACCAGGCGGAGTCACAGCTCGGCCCCCTGCTCGAACGCACCGGTCCGTCCCCCGCACTCGCCGGCGAGGCGGCGCGGCTGGCCTTCATGCTCGGCGTGGTCGCGGCCGCGATCACGCTCCTCTGGACGTTCTTCCGCACGCGGCTCGGCACGGCGATGCGGGCCGGCGGCGACACGCCGACGATGGCCCGCGCCCTCGGCCGCGACACCGGGGGCATGACGCTCGCCGGCCTCGCGATCGCCAACGCGCTCACGGCGCTCTCCGGGGCGATGGTGGCCCAGTATCAGGGCTTCGCCGACGTGCAGATGGGGATCGGCATGGTGGTGTGGGGCATGGCGAGCGTGTTTCTCGGCGCCGCCCTCGTGGGCCCCGTGCGGCTCGGCGGCGCCCTCGTCGCCACGGCCGCGGGCAGCGTCACCTTCCGGCTGCTCGTCGCCGCGGCCCTCCGCGCCGGCCTCGATCCCGACTGGCTCAAGGCGGCCACCGCCGTCGTCGTGCTGGCGGCCCTCGTCGCACCACGGATTCTTTCGCGAGGCTCGCATGCTCGAACTCACTGATGCCACCGTGTCGTTCGCGTCGCCGGGCGGGCCGGTCGTCCGCGCGGTGGATGGGATTTCGCTCACGCTGCCGGCAGGATCGTTCGTCGTCGTGATCGGCACGAACGGGTCGGGCAAGAGCACGCTGCTCGGGGCGATCGCCGGCACCGTGCGGCTCGACGGCGGCACGCTGCGGCTGGCAGGGCACGACATCACGCGGTGGCGGGAGCACGAGCGGGCGAAGCTCGTGGGGCGGGTGTTCCAGGATCCGCGGGCCGGCACGGCGGCCAGCCTCACGGTGCTCGAAAACATCGCCGTCGCGGCCTGCCGCGGCCGGCGGGCCGGCTTGCGCTGGGCGACGAGTCGGGAGCTTCGCGACGAGGCCACGCGCCGCCTGGCCGCGATCGTGCCGGGGCTCGAAACGCGGCTCGACCAGCCGATCGGCTCGCTCTCCGGCGGCCAGCGGCAGATCGTCACGCTCGTGATGGCCACCTGGCAGCGGCCGGAGTTGCTGCTCCTCGACGAGCACACCGCGGCCCTCGATCCGGCGGCCGCCGACCGCGTGATCCAGGCCACGGCGCGGATCATCCGCGAGCAGGGGCTCACCGCGCTCATGGTGACCCACTCGCTCGCCCAGGCGGCGGCGCTCGGTGATCGCCTGATTCTCATCCACCGCGGCCGGATCGCCCTCGACGCCCAGGGAGCGGCAAAGCGGCGGCTCACGGCCGACGATCTCGCCGACCGGTTCGACGCGCTGCGTCGGGCCGACCAACTCGACGACACCGCGGCCCGCACGCTCGCGGAGGCTTACGTATGAGCACGACCGCTGTCGCCACGTCGCCCGTCGCCGTCTTCCTGCGGCGGTCGCTGCCCACCGTGCTCCTCCTCGCCGGTGCCTCGGCGCTGCTGCTCGCGACCGACCGGGCCGGTGCCACGCGGGAGGTGCCGGCCGTGGCGGTGCTCCAGCAGGTGAGCACGACGCTGCTCGACGATGCCGTCACGGGGATGATCGAAGGGCTCGCGGAACGCGGCTACGTCGACGGCAAGACGGTGACGATCCGCCGCTACAACGCGGAGGGGGATCTGGCCCAGGCCAATGCCATCGCGCGGGAGATCGCCGGCGGCCCGTTCGACCTCGCCCTCACCTCCAGCACGCCGTCGCTCCAGGCGCTCGCCACCGCCAACGACCGCGGCCGGATCCTCCATGTGTTCTCCGCGGTCGCCGATCCGTTCTCCGCGGGCGTCGGCTTCGACCGGAGCGATCCGCTCGTGCACCCGCGACACCTCGTCGGCTACGGCAGCCTGGCGCCGGTCGATGCCACCTTCCGCATGGCGCAGGCGATCAACCCGCGGCTCGGGAAGGTGGGCGTGGCCCACAATCCGGCCGAGAGCAACTCCCGCCGGTTCATGGAACTCGCGCGGGCGAGCTGCAAGGCCCGCGGCATCGTGCTCTTGGAGGCGGCGGTAGAGAACTCGTCGGGCGTGATCGAGGCGATCCAATCGACGCTCTCGCGGGGCGCGGAGGCCGTCTTCGTGCCCGGCGACACCACCGTGTCGAGCGTCATCGACTCGGTCGTGGCGACGGCGGCGAAGGCGGGCGTGCCCGTGTTCACCGTCGTGCCCGGGAAGCCGGAACGGGGCACGCTGTTCGACGTGGGCTTCGACTTCCGGGAGGTCGGCCTGCTGGCTGGCCGGCTCGCGGGCGACCTGCTCGGCGGCAAGGACCCGGCCACGGTGCCGATCGGCGAAACCTCCCGGGAAATCCCCCCTCGGCTCACCCTCAATCTCGGGGCCCCGGGCTACGACCGCAGCCGGTGGCGGGTGCCGGATGAGCTGGTGCGGCAGGCCAGGATCGTGATCGACGACGCGGGCCGCCGCGACCAGCCCGAGGCCGTTCTCGCCGGTCCCTTCACCGAGGCCGCCACGCCTGGCAATTGAGCTTGAGCGGCGCCAGCCGACTCTCTAGCCTCCGTCGCGAGAAACCCCTCTTCCGATGGGGGGCGATGCGATCTCCCGCGGGAACCGATCGTGAATCCGGCGACTCCGCTCGTCGTCATCTGTGCCGCGAGCTTCGGCCTCTACGGACTGGCGTGGCTGCTCGTCATGGGATGGTCGTGGCGGCAGCGGCGACTGGCTCGCCGCGGCGTTGACGCGGCGACTGAACCGCTCGGCGTCTCGGTGTTGAAGCCGCTCTGCGGCGCCGACGACGAACTCGAACGCAACCTCACGTCGTTCTTCCGGCTCGACCACGAGCCGCTCCAGCTCGTATTCGGCGCGGCCGACCCCGTCGATCCGGCGCTCGAGATCGTCCGCCGCCTCGCCCGTCGCCACCCCGACCGCGACGTCGTCATCGTGGCGGGCACGAGCACCGACGCGGCGAGCCCGAAGGTGGGTCTCATGGAGGTGCTCCTCCCGCACGCCCGCCACGACATCATCCTGCTCTCCGACAGCAACGTGCGCGTCGCGCCCGACGAGATTGGCCGCGTGCTTCCCGGCTTCGCCGACCCGCTCGTCGGGATGGTCTACCAGCCGGTCGTCGGCATCGGCGAGCGGCGACTGCCGGCCGCCATCGAGAACCTCCACTACACCGAGCTCGCCGCCTTCCTCGCGATCGCCGCCCGGCTCTTCGCGGGGCAGCACGTCGTCAACGCGAAGGGGCAATGGGTGCGCCGCGCCGCACTCGCCGCGATCGGCGACTTCGCCGGCGTGCGCGACAACGGCGCCGACGACTACATGCTCTCGCGGCTGATGCTCGCAGCCGGCTGGCGGCTGCGGCTCTCCGGCGTGCCCGTCCGCACGGTGCACCGCGACTGGTCGTGGACGGCCCTCGCCCAGCGGCATCTGCGGCATGCAGGCCTGCGCCGCCGGCTCTGCCCCTGGGCCTACCCGCTCGAGCTGCTGCTCAACCCCGCGCCTTGGGCGCTCCTGCTCCTCGTCACGCCGTACGCGTCGTGGGTGGCGCCGCTCGTGGCCATCAAGGCGGCCCTCGAGATCTCGGCCGCGCGGGTGCTCCGCGGCGTGCCGCTCGCCTGGCATCACGCGGCGCTCATTCCGCTCAAGGATCTCGGCTATTTCGTCGGCTGGTTCGCCTCCTTCACCGTCCGGAGCGTGTCGTGGCGGGGGCGGAGCTACGCCATCGGCCCCGCCGCCCAGCTCATCCCGCTCGACTCACCGGTCGAGATCGCGCCGGCAGCGCGGGCTGCGTGATTCTTGGCGCTGCGCGACGCCCACCCGCCGCCGTCCCCGCTACACTCTCGGGCATGAAGCACGTAGTTTTGTCCCTCGCGCTGTGCCTCCTTGCGGCCCTGCCCGCCTCCGCCGCGGAGCCGCCGCTGCGCGTGGGCATGGAGCTCTCCTATCCACCGTTCGAGATGACCGATCCGCAGGGAAAGCCGACCGGCGTGAGCGTGCGGCTCGCGGAGGCGCTCGGACGACATCTGGGCCGCGAGATCGTGATCGAGAACATCGCCTTCGACGGCCTCGTCACGGCGCTCAAGACCCGCAAGATCGACTGCATCATCTCCTCGCTCACCGCCACGCCCGAGCGGGCCCGGTCGATCGCCTTCTCGGAGCCCTACCTGCGGACCGGCCTCGCGCTGCTGGTGGCGGCAGCATCGCCGCTCCAGTCGGCCGCCGACCTCGATGCCCCCGGCCGCATCGTGGCCGTGAAGAAGGGGACGACCGGCCATCAGTATGCGGCCACGTCGCTGAAGAAGGCCCGCGTGCTGGTGCTCGACAAGGAGGCCGCCGCCGTGCTGGAGGTGGCGCAGGGCAAGGCCGACGCCTTCATCTACGATTCGCTGTCGGTCTACCAGAACCACCGCCGGCATCCCGACACGACCCGTGCCATGCTGCGGCCATTCCGCGAGGAGACCTGGGCCGTCGGCCTTCGGCTTGGCGACGACGCCCTCCGCGAGCGGGTGAACGCGTTCCTGAAAACCTTCCGCGACCAGGGGGGCTTCGAGAAACTCGGCGATGAGTTCCTGCCGGAGGAAAAGGCCTTCTTTCGGGCGCAGGGAATCCCGTTCGTGTTTTAGGGAAGCCCCCACGCGCAAGCCGGGGGTGATCTCCTCATACAAGCCCCCAGGCGCAAGCCGGGGGATGATCCGGGCGGCTTCGGGATGGACGCCGCAATATCCCCCTGCTTGCGCATGGGGGCTTGTATGCATGGGGGCTTCACTCCATCCCCATGCAGCCGCCCCGTGGTACCCTTGGGCCCATGCCGCGCTGGCTCGCCCATCTCGTCGTCGTCGTGCTGTTCGCGCTCGCCATCGCCGCGGCGTTCTGGCGGGTGGGCTATTCTTGGAATTGGGCCGGCGTGTGGGACTACCGGCAGAAGTTCATCCAGGGCTGGTTCACCACCGTGGCGCTGAGCCTGGCGGCACTCGCCGCCAGCGTCGTCATCGGCGGCCTCGCAGCCTTCATGCTGCGGTCTCGCCGGCCGCTCGTCGAGGCCGCTGCACGGATCTACGTGGAGCTCATCCGCGGCACGCCGCTGCTCGTGCAGCTGCTCATCGGCTTCTACGTCGTCGCCAGCGCCATCGGCCTGGAGAACCGCTACGTGGTCGGTGTGGCGGTGCTCGCACTCTTCAGCGGCGCGTACATGGCCGAGATTTTCCGCGGCGGCCTCGACGCGATCCCCAAGACGCAGCTCGACAGCGCCCGGGCGATCGGCCTCACGCCCGCCCAGTCGCTGCGGCTGGTGGTGCTGCCCCAGGCCGTGCGGATCGTGCTGCCGTCGGTGGCCGGTCAGCTCGTGTCGCTGATCAAGGATTCGTCGCTGCTCTCGGTGATCGCGATCTCGGAGTTCACGCTCGCCGCCCAGGAGGTCAATTCCTTCACCTACTCGACGCTCGAGAGCTACCTCCCGCTCGCCGCAGGCTATCTCCTGCTGACGCTTCCGCTGGCCGCGGTGTCACGGTGGCTGGAGCGGCGGTTCCGCTACGAGGCCGCCTGACGCCATGAAGCTCGACGTTCGCGGCCTCGTGCAGCAGTTCACGATCCCCCCGACCACGGGCCGCGCGGGGGGCGTCGCCACGGTGCTCGACCACCTCGAGCTGACGACGGGCGACATCGAGTCGCTCGTGCTCGTCGGCCCCTCCGGGGGCGGGAAATCGACGCTCCTCCGCATCCTCGCAGGGCTCGACGTGCCGGTGGCCGGCAGCGTCGCCTTCGACGGGAAACCGCTGCCCCGCGACGAGGCGGGCCTCCGCGGTTATCGCCGCACCGTGGGGACGGTTTTCCAGGCATACAACCTTTTCCCGCACCTCACGGCGATGGAGAATCTGTTGCTGCCGCTCGTTCATGTGCACGGACTCTCGGCCGCCGATGCGGTCGCTCGGGTTCGCGGCCCCCTCGAGCGCTTCCGGCTCGCGGAACACGCCCACAAGCGGCCGGCCGAGCTTTCCGGCGGTCAGAAGCAGCGGATCGCCATCCTGCGGGCGCTCGTGATCCAGCCGCAGCGATTGTTTCTCGACGAGCCGACGTCGGCCCTCGACCCCGAGATGCGGGGCGAGGTGCTCGAGATGATCGGCGAACTGCGTGAATCCGGCACGCAGTTCGTGCTCGTGACCCACGAGATGGGGTTCGCCCGCAGCGTGGCCGACGAGGTCGCGTTCATCGCCGACGGCCGCGCGCTCGCCCACGCCCCCACCCACGCGTTTTTCGACCGCCCCTCCGACCCGCGGGTCGCCGCGTTCCTGCACGGAGCACTGGCTTCATGACCGAACCGCATCCTGCCGCGTCTGGCGTGGCCGATGCGGCGACTCGGAGCCTGCTCGGCGCCCTCGTGGCCGACGCCGTCGCCCTGCCCGTCCATTGGTATTACGACGTCGCGGCCCTCGACCGCGACTATCCAGAGCTCTGCCGGCTGCCTGAGTCGCTCGACTATCTCGCCCCGCGATCCCCGCATCCCGACAGCATCCTCTGGCGGTCGAGCTACGTCGCGGCCGGACCGCAGTTCGACATCCTCGGCGACCAGGCGACGTTCTGGGGCCGGCGGGGCGTGCACTACCACCAGCTCCTGCCGGCCGGTGGCAACACGCTCAACTTCCAACTGGCGGTCGAGCTGTACCGGATGTTGCGTCGCGACCGCGACTACGATCCCGAACGGTGGCTCGACCACTACGTGGCCTTCATGCGGGCGCCCGCGCGGCATCGCGACACCTACGTCGAGGAATACCACCGCCACTTCTTCACGAACCTGGCGGCCGGCCGCAAGCCGATCAACTGCGGCGTCCGCGACGTGCACATCGGCGGCCTCGTGCCGGTGCCCGCGATCGTGGCCGGCCTCGGGCCGCGGCATCCCGACCTGCGGCGGATCGTGCGGCTGCACGTGTCGCTCACCCACAAGGACGACGACGTGCTCGCGGCGGCCGATGCCTTCACGCGGATGCTCGTGCGACTCACCCGCGAGGATCGCCCACCGGAGGATCTGCGCACGGTGCTGCTCGAGGAGGGGCGGGACTGGATCTCGGCCGCGCGGGCGGCCGAATGGCAGCGCCGGTGCGACTCGCTCGGCGGCGTCTGCCCCGACCGGGCCGTCGTGGGGGGCGTGCTCAGCCCCGCCTGCTACATCCCCGACGCCTTTCCAGCCGCCCTCTTTTTCGCATGGCGGCATGCGGATGACTTCGCCGCCGGCATTCGGGCGAATGCCTTGTGCGGGGGGGACAATTGCCACCGCGGCGTCGTGGTGGGCGCGCTTCTGGCGGCCGCAGCGACGATCCCCAGCCGATTGCTCGCCGGCCTCGCGGCCGGTGATAGAGTTGACCTGTCTTTTCGATCCGTTCCAGGAGCGCTCCCTTGATGACCCCGCTTTCGCTGGCCCCCGGCCGCGCCGCCGCTCGATTCACGGAATTCGAGGCTCCGCTCGCCCCCACCCGCACCGTTCTGCTCACGGCCGACCCCGCGGCTACCGATCCCGTGGCCGCCAAGCGGGCGGAGCTGCGGCACTACTTCCACCAGACCTGCGCCCTCTACGAGCGGCTCTTCGACCTGATCCGCGACGACGCCTCGTATTACGAGCGGTACGAGCCGCTCCGCCATCCGCTCATCTTCTACTTCGCTCATCCCGCCGTCTTCTACGTCAACAAGCTGACCGCCGGCCGCTACATCCCGAACCGGCTCGACCCCGTGCTCGAGGCGATGATGGCGGTGGGCGTGGACGAGATGTCGTGGGACGACCTCAACACGGCCCACTACGACTGGCCGAGCGTGCGGAGGGTGCGGGAATACCGGGCCGCGATGCGGGAACTCGTGGACGGCTTCATCCAGTCGATGCCGCTCGAGCTGCCGATCGCCTGGAATTCGCCGGCCTGGGTCGTCCTGATGGGCATCGAGCACGAGCGGATCCACCTCGAGACGTCGAGCGTGATCATGCGGCAGATGCCGCTCGAAGAGCTGCGACACGGTGCCGAACTCTCCGCCGAAGAGCGCCGGCTCTGGGCTGCCTGGGAAACGACCGCCTCCCCACCCGAGAATCCCTGGCTGCCCGTCGGCCCGCGGACGGTGCGGCTCGGCAAACGGCCCGACGACCAGACCTACGGCTGGGACAACGAATACGGCGTCGAGGAGGTGGAACTGCCCGGCTTCAAGGCCGCCCGGCAGCTCGTCTCCAATGCGGAGTTTCTCCGCTTCGTGGAGGCGGGCGGCTATCGCGACGAGTCGCTCTGGACCGACGAGGGCCGAGGCTGGCTTCATTACACGCAGGCGGAGCATCCGAAATTCTGGCTGCAACGCGACGGCGGCTACTGGCAGCGGAACCTGCTCGACGAGCGGCCGCTCCCGCTCGACTGGCCCGTCGAGGTCAACTGCCTCGAGGCCCAGGCCTACTGCGGCTGGCTCGCGCGGCAGACGGGCGAAAACGTGCTCCTGCCGACGGAGGCTCATTGGCAGGCCCTCCGCGACCAGGTCGCCGGCGACCAGCCCACGTGGGACCGGGCCCCGGGCAACATCAACCTCGCACACGTCGCGTCGAGCTGCCCGGTCGATGCCTTCCCGCAGGGCGACTTCTGCGACGTCGTCGGCAACGTCTGGCAGTGGACCCGCACGCCGATCATGCCGTTCAAGGGCTTCGAGATTCATCCGCTCTACGACGACTTCTCGGTGCCGACGTTCGACGGCCGGCACAACCTGATCAAGGGGGGCTCGTGGATCTCGACGGGCAACGAGGCCCTCGCCAGCGCCCGCTATGCGTTCCGCCGGCATTTCTTCCAGCACGCCGGCTTCCGTACGATCGTCGAGGAGCCGGGCAGCGAGGCGGTGACGGCCGGCTCGCGGCTCTACGAGACCGACCAACTGGTCACCCAGTATTTGGAGTTCCACTACTTCGACGCCGCCGGCGGCGGCACGACCGTGCTCGGCGTGCCGAACTTCCCGCGGGCCTGCGTCGAGGCCACGATGCCGCACGTGCCGGCCGACCGCCGGAATCGGTGCCTCGACATCGGCTGCTCGGTGGGACGCTCCGCCTTCGAATTCGCCCGCCACTTTTCTCACGTCGATGCGATCGACTTCTCGGCCCGTTTCATCCAGTCGGGTGTGCGGCTGCAGCAGGGAGACGAACTGCACTACGAGATTCCGATGGAGGGTGACCTCACGGTGCCTCGCTCGATCTCGCTCGAGCGGCTCGACCTCGCCGACGTCGGCCCGCGGGTGCTCTTCATGCAGGGCGACGCCTGCAATCTGAAGGCGCTCTACACCGGCTACGACCTCGTGTTCGCCGGGAACCTGATCGACCGGCTCTACGATCCGGCCCTGTTCCTGGGCGAAATCGCCAGCCGGATTCTCCCGGGCGGCCTGCTGGTGATCACGTCGCCCTACACGTGGCTGGAGGAATACACGCCGCGGGACAAGTGGCTGGGCGGCCGACGGGAGCATGGCGAACCGCTGAGCACCTTCGAGGGCCTCTCCCGCCGTCTGTCCGGTGATTTCACCCTGGTGAAGCGGTCCGATATTCCGTTCGTGATCCGCGAGACGGCCCGCAAGCACCAGCACACGATCGCCGAAATGACCATCTGGCGGCGTGGCTGACGAAGCCGGCGGACTCTGCTACTCTCGGGGGGTCGAGCGGAGCCTTCGCGCTCCACATCCTCCGCCCCGAATTCCGCCGCGCATGGACGACCAAACGCCGTTCGATCCCTGTCGCCAGTGGCTCGGCATCGATGCCGTCGATCTGGTGACGCCCCACCTGGTGCTCGGCGTTTCGCCGCTCGAGACCGATCCGCTCGCGATTGTGAGGGCGGCCGATCAGCGACTCGCCCACCTCCGGTCGGTGGAGCCTGGCACGCTGGTTCGTGCCCGCGATGCGCTCATCACCCGGGTCGAGCAGTCGCGGGATGCAATGCTCGCCGCCGCATCGGCCCCCAGGAGCGGCGGCTTCTCGCCCCCCCCGCCGGCCCCATCGGTCGCGGCATCCGCTCCCGCGGTTCCTGTACCCAATTCACCGCCGCGGTTTCCGACGGGTCCAGCGTACGGATCCGCTCCGACGCCCACACACGATTTTCCTCAGGCACCTGTCGTCATCCAGCCGCAGCGGGTGGTCCACCGTCGCCGGCAGAGCCCGCTGGTGCCGCTGGCCTTCACCGCGATCCTGTTGGCCGTTGCCGGTGGCTTGGCCTACAAGTTGCTCAGTCAGCCGGGTCCGGCATTGGTGGCGTCTGGCAAGCCGGTGAAGACTCCCTCCTTCCCGGAGCCTGCTCCGCAACCTGAACCTGAACCTGAACCTGAACCGCAGCCTGCACCAGTACCTCCGCCAGAACCTGAACCCGAGCCCACGCCTGAGCCCACGCCTGAGCCCACGCCTGAGCCCACGCCTGAGCCCACGCCTGAGCCCACGCCTGAGCCTACGCCCGAGCCTACGCCTGAGCCCGAGCCTACGCCCGAGCCCACGCCCGAGCCATTCACGGCGCAGGATCGCAAAAAGCTGGAACGGCATCTGAACGACACATATGCGGCTCTTCGGGAATGGGATTTCAAAGAAGCCGACACGCAGCTCGAAGCGGCGCGAGCGCTCGCCGTCCGCGATGAACCATCCGCTGAGCGGGTCGCTCGATGGCGTCGGCTGGCGGAGTACGCCCAAAAATTCACCGCACTCCGTGACCAGGCCCTCCAGGCCAGCACCGAGAACGATATCGAGCTGGAAAACGGCCGAACGATCGGCATCATCGAAATCAACGACAGGCAGGTCGTCTACCGGGAGCGCGGGCGGACGGAACGGGTGGCTCGCAACCGCGTGCCCGACGAACTGCTGCTCGCGATCGTCCAACACTGGTTCAACGGAGCCCCGCGCCCCGGAAATCACATCTTCCTCGGCGTGTTCCAGCTGCTCAAGAAAAAGCCCGATCTGGCCTCCGCCCGCGGCGAATGGCAGCTGGCGGCATTCGGTGGCGAGCAGGAAGGCACCGCCCTCCTGCCGCTGCTCGACGACCCGGTGATCAAGGCCGCGGCGAGCGAGTGAGTCGCTGTCAGTAGGCGGCCTCGAGAATGGGCCTTAGCGCCGCGGCGTCGAGCGGCATGGGGTTGCCTCGCATGCTCGCGCCCCCGGAGTTCTCCGCGAGCCAGCCGAGCCGTTCGCGGGCCAGGCCCACATCGCGAAGCCGCCGGGGCGTGCCGGCCGCCGCGCAGAGTTCATCGATCCTGGCGATGAAGGCGGCCGCCGCGTCGGCGTCGTCGCCGGAAACAGCCGGGTCGATCGCCCGGGCGAGCAGGGCGAGGTCGCCGCGGACGACCGGCTCGTTCACACGCAGGGCGACGGGCAGCATCAGGGCACAGGCCACACCGTGCGGCGTGCCGCACTCGATGCCCAGCGCCGCCGCCACGCCGTGGGCCATGCCGAGGCCGGAATTGGTCAACGCGATTCCCGACACGAGGGCCGCGTGGCTCATCGCAGACCGCGCGTCGAGGTCGGTCGGGTCGGCGAGCACGCGGGGCAGCGCGGCGACCGCCCGGGGGAGGACGTCGAGCACGAGCGCCCGGGGCAGCGGCTGCCGGAAGCGGCAGATGAAAGACTCGACAAGCTGCGTGACGCAATCGAGCCCCGACGCGGCCGTCACGTCCCGGCTACAGGAGAGCGTGAGCGCGGGATCGACCACGGCTGCCCGCGGCACCATGAGTGGGCTGCGCATGCTCTTCTTGAATCTTCGCCGCGGGCAGGAGATCACCGCATTGCGGGTCGCCTCGGCGCCGGTGCCGGCGGTGGTAGGCGCGGCCACCACCGGTAGCGGTGGACGGGTGATCTGGAGCCCGCGGCCCACGCCCTCGAGATGATCGACGACCACGGCATCGAGGTCGGAGGACTCGGCCGCCGCATTGGTGGCAACTGCCGCGAGCGCCTTGGCCAGGTCGATCGTCGCGCCGCCGCCGACGGCGACGACCACGGCCTCGGCTCGACCGTCGCGCGGAAGCGCCGCGAGCGAGGCGGCGACGTCGTCCACCGTGGGCTCCCCCGAGCTCACGGCCACGATCCGGGTGGTCAGCCCTGCCGAGCGGCACGCGGCCTCGACTGCAGCGGTGCCTCCGCTGGCAGAGCCGCTTCGCCCGCCGACGACGAGCCAGGCCGTACGGCCGAGCGAGGCGACGAGTTCGCCGATCTCGGCGATCCTTCCGGCGCCGAACACGATCCGTGACGGCGCGACGAGGTCGTAATTCGCCGGCCCGACTGGCGGCACGTGCATGCTGGCTCTCCCGCGCTATACTCGGCTTCGCGGCGGCGTGGCCGCCTCGGCAGAATAACCTGCCTTGCTGCATCCGTCTGTCTTCGTGGCCAACGCCGTGATCGACCCGCTTCCCATCCAAACCTGTCAGGGACCGATCCGAGGCACGATCCGCCCGCCGGGATCGAAGAGCATCACGAATCGCGCACTGGTCTGCGCGGCGCTCGCCCGAGGAACGAGCCGGCTCACGGGCGTTCTCGACAGCGAGGATACGCGGGTGATGGCGGGCGGCCTGACCGCGCTGGGCATCGGCGTGGATGCCGACTGGGGGCGGGGCGAGGCGGTCGTTTCGGGCTGCGGCGGCTCGCTCCCGGGCCACCGAGCCGTGCTCGACTGCGCGGCCAGCGGCACGACGATGAGGTTCCTGTCGGCGGTCTGCGGACTTGGTCACGGCGACTACCGTCTCGACGGCACGCCCCGGATGCGGAAGCGGCCCATCGGCGACCTCGTCGCAGCCCTGCGGATGCTGGGGGTCGATGCCGTGGCCGAGAGCCCTGGGGAGTGTCCCCCGGTCGCGATCCGCTCACAGGGCCTCGCCGGGGGCGACGTGCGGGTGCACGGCGGCACGTCGAGCCAGTTCGCCAGCGGCTTGGCCATGATCGCCCCATGCACCAGGCAGGGCATGCGGATCGAATTCGAGGGGCAGCTCGTTTCGCTCCCGTACCTCGACATGACCAAACGCGTCATGGAGAGCTTTGGAGCACGCTGCGACGTGCTCGGCGACCGGGGCTGGCACATTCCCCCCACGGGCTACGAGGCGTGCGACTATGCGGTGGAGCCCGACGCCTCGGCGGCCAGCTACTTCGCGGCCGCGGCCGCCATCACCGGCGGGCAGGTGCGGATCGAGGGCCTGTCGCGGCGCAGCATGCAGGGCGACGTCGGCTTTTGCGACGCGCTCGCCCGGATGGGCTGCGACGTCGTCTGGGACGAGACCGATGGGGCGGAGTCGGTCACCGTTTGCGGACGCGCCGCCCGCGGCATCGACATCGACATGAACGCCATCAGCGACACGGTGCCCACGCTGGCGGCTGTCGCCCTCTTCGCCCAGGGCCCCACCACGATCCGCAACGTCGCCCACATCCGCGACAAGGAAACCGACCGCATCGGCGACCTCGTGCGAGAATTGAGGAAGTTCGGCGTCGGCGTCACGGAGCGCGAAGACGGCATGACGATCGAGCCCGCGGCCCTGCATGGGGCTCGCGTCGCCACCTACGACGATCACCGCATGGCGATGAGCCTTTCACTCCCCGGACTGCTCGTTCCCGGCGTGCTCATCGAAAACCCGGCCTGCGTCGGCAAGACGTTTCCCGACTACTGGACGCGGATGGGGGCGCTCGTCGGCTGGATCAGCGGCTGATCCTGCGGCTGCGGGCCGTTCGCCCCAGCATCGCCTCGGCCCGCGCCAGCAGCTCGTCGACGGTCCGCTCGCTCGGTCGCGACGCATCGGCGGGGCGAGTCGCGGGAGCCCGCATCGTGTCGTCGGTAGCCACGAAGCCGCCACCACAGTGCTGGCAATAGACCCGCCGGCCGAGCAGCGTGACCATGATCCGCAGCATGCGGCCGCAGATCGGGCACGCCTGGCTGAAAAAGACGTCATGCGCCCGGTGCTCGCCGGCGAGTTCTGCGTGCTGAACGGCGTTCGTGTGCATGGTTTCGCCTCGGATTTCGATCACGTGGCTGTAGCTTCCCCGCGGGCGGAACCAGGCGGTTCTCACCCGACGGCGGGGCAGTCTACGCCTCCCCTGCCCCCGTGGCAAACGGCGATTCCGAACCCGACGCTTCCCGCGGGCGGCGGGCGGCGGCTACCATCAGGGAGCGGGGTGGAGCCGCCCGCCGAACCCCCGTTCCCAGCGTCGTCGTCGGACGGCCAACCGTCCATCGCAGCATGCTTCACCGCCCCTGGTTCACGCCGTTCGTCATCGCTTTTTGGATTGCGACCACCGGCTGGCTGGTCGCGTCGAAGATTCTCCCGGCGTGGCAGCCGGGCTCGCCCCCGGGATACCAGGGACTTTACGGCTCGGACGGCCGGCTCGGCCCCGTGGGCTGGACGGTGCAATGGAACGGCATCCCGCTCGGGTGGGCGCTCGCCGAATCGAGTCCCGCCGCCGATGGCGGACTCACCGTCGACAGCTGGCTGCATTTCGAGCGGCTGCCCGTCGACGAGGTGCTGCCGTCGTGGGCCAGCGCGCTGGTCAACGGCATGCTGCGGAGCCACAGCACGTCGACATTCGATGCGCGGGGCAGGCTCACGATCGACGCGGGCGGCAAACTGCAGGCATTTCGTTCGGCCGTGAGCGTCGCCGACATGGCCGACGACGTCGTGCTCGAGGGAACCATTCGCGACGGAACGGTGGCGATCGACGTCCGCACCGGTGATCTTCGCTATCAGACCAGTCGCCATCTTCCCGACCAGCTGACGATTGGCGATGAGCTGTCGCCGCAGGCCTCGATGCCGGGCCTCTACGAAGGACGGCGGTGGACGGTTCCCGTCTACAGTCCGCTACGCCCCGGCCATTCGCCGCTGGAAATCCTTCACGCCGAGGTGGGGCCCGAGGAGACGCTGTTCTGGGAAAACAACCTCGTGCGGGTCCACGTCGTGTCCTATCGGCAGGATCCCTCGAGCAGCCGGCCGCCACGGTCGCGGCTCTGGGTGGACCGCAGCGGCCGTGTGCTCAAGCAGGAGTCGAGCGTGTTCGCCGGAACGCTGGTATTCGTGCGACGTTCCGACGAAGACGCCGCCCGCCTCGCCGCGGAGGCCGCACGGCTCGCCGAGGAGCCGCCGCCCGACACCTTTCCGGAGAGCGGATCGTGATCGAATTCGACCACGTCACACGCACGTACGGCAGCAAGGTCGCCGTCTCCGACCTCACGGTCGCGATTCCTCGGGGCGAGCTGTTCGCCCTGCTCGGCCCCAATGGCGCGGGGAAGACCACGACGATCCGGATGCTCGTGGGCCTCCTGCAGCCGTCGCGTGGGGCGATCCGTGTCTGCCGGGCCGACGTGGCCCGCGACCCCCGGGCGGCCCACCTGCACGTCGGCTACGTGCCCGACGAGCCCTGCCTCTACGACAAGCTGACCGGCCGCGAGTTCCTCTGGTTCATCGCCGACATGTTCGGCATGCCGCGGCACGTCGCCGGCTCCCGCATCGACCGGGAGATCGACCACTTCGAGCTCGCCGAGTTCGCCGACGATCTCGCCGAGAGCTACTCCCTCGGTATGAAGCAGCGACTCGTGTTCGCCGCCTCGCTGCTGCACGACCCCGACGTGTTGGTGCTCGACGAGCCGATGGTGGGCCTCGACCCACGGAGCGTGCGGATCGTGAAGGACCTGCTCCGCACCCGCACGAGCGAGGGCATGACGGTGTTCATGTCGACCCACACACTCGCGATGGCCGAGGAAATGGCCGACCGCGTCGGCATCATGGTCCGCGGCCAGCTGCGATTTTTGGGCACGATCGCCGAGCTTCGCGACCAGATGGCGGTCGAGGCGACGAGCCTCGAGCAGCTCTACCTCGAGCTCACGTCGCCCCGCGGCGGCTCGGGCGGCGGCCCGACGGGCGGACGGCCATGAGCGGCACCGCCGTCCGGCTGCTCGGCGCCGACGCCGAATCGCGGCTCTTCCTGCGGCTGCGGGCGACGATCGCCTGGGCCACGCTCCGGTGGATGCTCGGCAACGCCCGGCTGCGGCTCGCGCTGGTCGCGATTCTCAGCGCGATGTTCTGGGGCTCGCTCTACGGCCTGTTCGTCGAGGCCTTTCGCTTCCTCGACAGCCTGCACGCCGAGGTGATCTCGCTGCTGTTCAACGCCTTCTTCTCCTCGCTCATGGTGATGCTCGTGTTCTCGGCGGGCATCCTCATGTACGGCAGCCTGTATTGCTCGAGCGAGTCCCGGCTGCTGCTCACGCTTCCCGTGCGAGCCGAGACGATCGTGGCCCACAAGTTTCACGAAGCGCTCTGGTTCTCCTGCTGGGGGTTCGTGCTCCTCGGCAGTCCCATGCTCGTCGCCTACGGCACCGTTCGCCAGGCAGCCTGGCCCTACTTCGCCATGATGCTGCCCTTCATGGTCTCGTTCGCCGTGATCCCGGCGACGGTCGGGGCGATCTTCTGCCTCGCGCTCGTCGCCTGGGTGCCCCGGCTTCGGGTCCACCTGCTGTCGTTGGCGATGCTGACCGGCTGCGTCGCCGCCGTCTGGATCGGCTGGTCGCTCGTCGACCGCGGTCCGGTGGACGCGTTGTCCGCCGAGTGGTTCGAGCGGACGTTCGCCCGGCTGGCCATCACGGAGCAGAAGCTGCTGCCGAGCTGGTGGCTGTCGAGCGGGCTCATCGAGGCGGCCCGCGCCGGCCGCGATCCCATGGGTCCGCCGCTCGTCGAGGCGGGCAAGTTCCTCGCCCTGCTGATCGCCAACGCCATGTTCCTGCAGCTGGCCATGGCGTGGCTGGCGCGGGTGGCCTACCGGCGCGGCTACAGCCAGCTCACGAGCGAGGTGCCGGCCCGGCGTCGCCGTCCGCTCGGCTGGTTCGACCGCCTGCTCATGAGCGCCGGCACGGCAGCCGGCCGGCCGCTGCGGCTGCTGCTCGTGAAAGACCTGCGGATTTTTCGTCGCGACATCTCGCAGTGGTCGCAGTTCGTGATCTTCTTCGGCCTCCTCGGACTGTATTTCTTGAACCTGCGGTCCTTCAACTACAACAACGCCTATGCCTCGATGATCGGGTTTCTCAATCTCGCGGTGGTCGGCCTGATCCTCTCCACCTTCACGACCCGATTCGTCTACCCGATGATCAGCCTGGAGGGGCGGCGATTCTGGATCCTCGGGCTGCTGCCGGTGCACCGCGACCAGATCGTGTGGTCGAAGTTCTTATTCTCGTTCGTCGGCGGCCTGCTGCCCTGCTGCGGGCTGGTGCTCCTCAGCGACTGGATGCTCGGGCTGCCGTGGCGGCTCATCGCCATCCACGAGATCTGCTGCGTCGTGCTCTGCATGGGGCTCTCCGGTATCGCGGTCGGACTCGGAGCCCGCATGCCCGAACTCCGCGAGTCGTCGGCCGCGAAGATCTCCTCCGGCTTCGGGGGAACCCTCAGCCTCGTGCTCAGTTCGCTCTTCATCATGGTGGTGGTGATCGTGGCCGCGATCCCGACGCACCTGTTCCTCCTCTCGCACGCCCTCGGCTCGGGCCGCCTCGCCTCGAGGAGCTTCCTGGCCATGGCGAGTGGGCCCCAGGGCACGCTCGTGAGCCTCGCGGTGGTGGCATTGGTGGGGCTCGCGGCCACCATGATCCCCCTGCGCCTCGGCCTCCGCGCCTTCCGCCGCCTCGAGGCGTGACCCCGACTCGCCCGCCCCGGCCCGGGCCTGCACATGCCCTCTCGCGGACGTTCGCGAAGGACATCCTGTCCTTCGCTCACTGCATGTCCGCTTCGCTTCGGCATCCTGCCTG
>CAZXIG010000035.1:0-18863 GCA_964640405.1 uncultured Candidatus Kuenenia sp. | reverse complement strand
CTCACACGCCCAGCCCGGCCAGCGGGCCGCCGCTGGCCGCGAGCGCGTCCACCGCGGCCGACACCGCGGCGTCCTCCTCCACCGGCGGCGCGTGATGCGGCTTGAGCCGCGCGTCGATCACGAGCGGCCCACGGCAGCCCCAGTGCTTCTGTCGCGTCTCGGCCTCGACGCCATGCACGTCGGCCGCCGGATTCGACCGCGTGAACGTCGTCCAGAGGAAGTTCTCCAGGCTCGCGGCCGTGAAGGCCGCATCGTCCACGATCACGATCAGCGGGAACGCTCGCAGCGGATGGTCGGGGCCGATCGCGGTGCAGAACCGCTCCGCGTCGGCCGACCACGCCGCAGCGGCCGCAGGCGCCCAGGTGGCCGCATCGCCGGCCGATTCGAGCGCCGGCCGCGGCTCGATCCGCGGGCCCTCCACGGCCACCACGCCCGGCAGGCAGACCCGCGGGTTGGCGAAGCCCGCCGGCAACGAGCCGCCGCCCCGAATCTCCGTCGGCAGCTCGCGGATCGCCGGGCCGCGGGCGGCCACCACGAGCTTCGAGCCGGCGTTGAAGCCCGAGCCCGAGTAGTCGAGCGTGTCGATCGTCGTCTCGGTGTGGAAGTGGCAATCCCGCCGCCAGTCGGCCCGGGCGAGCAGGTGGGCGAGGAACGGCCGGATGTCGTGGGCGTCGAGGCCGGGGGCGTCCTGCTCGGCCACGATGAAGAGATACTTCGCCAGCGAGAGCTGCCCCTGGCCGAGGATCGCAGAGGCTTGCGTGAGCAGCTCGGCCGGCCGCGTCGACGCCTTCCAGGGGAGATACCGTTCGCTGCCCACCGCGAGGAGCAGGGGATGCACGCCCGAGGCATCGACGGCGTGCACGCTCTGCACGCCGGGCAGCACCGTCGGGATCACGGGGCCGGTCAGCTCGTGCACGAGCCAGCCGAAGAGCGTGTCTTCCTGTGGCGGCCGGCCCACGACCGTGATCGGCCAGATCGCCCCGTCGCGGTGCCAGACATGATCGACCCGCATCACCGGAAACTCGTGCTGCCGGGCGTAGTAGCCGAGGTGGTCGCCGAAGGGGCCCTCGGGCTTCATGTCGCCCGGCATCACCGTGCCCTCGATCACGAAGTCGGCATCGGCGTAGATCGAGGGGCGGTCGGGCCTGCGGATCATCGGAATGCGATGGCCCGCGAGCACGCCCGCGAACGTCAGCTCCGAGAGCCCCTCGGGCAGCGGCATCACGGCCGAGACCGGCATGGCCGGCGAGCCGCCCACGAAGATCGCCACCTTGAGCGCGGCCCCGCGGGCGAGCGCCGCGGCGTGGTGCACGCCGATGCCGCGGTGAATCTGGTAGTGGAGCCCCACCTCGCGGTCGGGCTCGTACGAATTCCCCGCCAGCTGCACGCGGTACATCCCGAGGTTCGAGTGCTTCGTGCCGGGATGATTCGGGTCTTCGGTGTAGACGGCCGGCAGCGTGATGAAGGGGCCGCCGTCGCCGGGCCACGAGACCACCTGCGGCAGCATCGAGAGCGGGATCTTCCGGGCCAGCACCGGGCCCGACCGCACGTGGCGGGGCAGCATCGACAAGGCGTCGTACGGGCTCCGCCAGTACCGCCACGGCTTCTGCAGGGCCGCGGCGGGATCGATCTTCAGTTCGACGAGCCGCTTCACGCGGTCGAGCGTGTCGGCGAAGATCCGCTCGATCCGTCGCTGCGTGCCGTAGAGGTTGACCAGGATTGGGAAGGCCGAGCCCTTGGGCTTCGCGAAGAGCACGGCCGGGCCGCCGGCCCGAAACAGCCGCCGCTGGATCTCGGCGATCTCGAGGTGCGGGTCGACGGGATGGTCGACCACGACCGCCTGCCCTTCGGCACGCAGCGCCTCCACGCACGATTGAAGTGATCGAAATCCCATGCAGATCTGCCTCAGCAGGGCCGCCGGCCACGACGTGAGGGCGGGCTCCGCGAGAGAGTTATAGACGGGTTGAGTGTGCCGGGAATGTCTACGAATCCGTCAGGAGATCGAGGTATGCGGAGTAGGCGTAGGCGCGGTCCCGCTGCTTGCCCGTCGTCTCGCGGAGCACGCCGAGCGATTCGAGCAGTTCGATGGCCTTCCGTGCCGGCGGCGCGGTGATGCCGAGAAGCCCGCTCGCCCGGGGAACCGTGAGGACCGGCGTCGACGGCAGTCGGTCGAGCAGTTGGATGGCCGCGACGGTCGCCCGGGCGTGCGTGACGAGGCGGTTGCGGTCGCGGGCGATGAGGGCATGGAGGGCCCGTGCCACGGCGACGCCATCGTCCGCGGCAGCGGCCACGCTCTCGAGAAAGAATGCAGTCCACCCCTCCCAATCGCCTGTGTCGCGGACGGCAGCGAGGCGGGCGTAGTATTCGCTCTGGCGTCGCTTGAACGCGACGCTCAGGTACAACAGAGGCTCGTCGAGCAGACTCCAATGCTCGACGAGCAGGGTGACGAGCATGCGGCCGATGCGACCATTGCCGTCCAGGAACGGGTGGATCGTCTCGAACTGCACGTGCGCAAGCCCGGCCTTGACCAGAGGCGGCAGCGGGTCGTTCGCATGAATCCACCGCTCGAGCGCGGTCAGGGCCGGACCGACCTCGTCGGGTGGCGGCGGGACGAAGCTGGCGTTGCCTGGCCGGCTACCGCCGATCCAGTTTTGGCTGCGGCGAATCTCGCCGGGGAGTTTGTCGGCGCCGCGGGCGCCACGCATCAGGATGCGATGCGCGTCGCACAGCAGCCGCGTGGAGAGCGGTAAGCCCGCCGGAGCGGTGATCGCGGCCCGTGCCTGGTTGAGGGCATCGACGTAGTTGCAGACCTCCTCCACGTCGGCCGGCCGTTCAGCCGTGCGCGTGGCCTCGAAGGTGGCGACATCGCGGAGCGTCGCCTGAGTGCCTTCGATCTGAGACGACAGCACGGCCTCCTTCCGCACGAAGCCATAGAGGAACCAGCCCGGATCGGGCACCATGGCCCCGGCCACACGGAGGCGGCCGAGAGCGGCGAGGGCGGCGGTGTGCCGCTCGGCGAGTTCCCCCCCGATCACCAGTGGCGGGGCCGCTGGCGGGAGCGGATGTGGCACGAACGCCCGCACGGTCTCCCCATGGGTCGTGCTGGTGCGGTAGGTGCCGGTCACGCGGGGCATCGAAAGAAACGATCTGTTCGCGACGAAGAACGCAAGGAAACGCTCGTTTCTTTGATCGTAGTTCGGCCACAGGGCAGCCGCAAACGAGTGTTGTCGTCGAGCGAATCGCTACGATGCTTCTACGCCGCGCGCGGGCCGTTCGCGTGCGGCGGCTGCAGACTGCTGAAGCCCCTCGGAAACACACAGATTCATGGTCAAAGTCACGAGCACCTACGAAGGCGGCCTCCGCTGCCGCGCGGTCCATGGCCCCTCGGGCACCACGCTCGTCACCGATGCCCCGGTCGACAACCACGGCAAGGGGGAGAGCTTCTCGCCGACCGACCTCGTGGCCACGGCCCTCGGAGCCTGCATGATGACGATCATGGGGATCGTGGCGGAGCGGCACGGCCTCGATCTCACGGGCATGACGGCCGAGACCGAGAAGGTGATGACGTCGGCTCCGCCGCGCCGGATCGCCTCGCTCCGCACCCGCCTCACGATTCCGCTCCCCGCCGATCATCCGCAGCGGCAGCTCCTCGAGCAGGCCGCCCACACCTGCCCGGTGCACAAGAGCCTGCATCCGGAGATCGACGCCGCGATCGAGTTTGCCTGGACGGGCTGAGCCCTAGGGCATCAGCCGCAGGCCGACGGCGGTGTTGAGCTCGAGCATCGCGCGGCGGTGGCGGATGACGGCGTCGCGGTGGCTCTGCGTGACTTCGGCCAGATCCTCGATGGCGCCCTCGAGATCGTCGATCACGATGTCGCCAGCCGCGAACTGCTCCTGCCGCCGGACGAGCGTGGCCTCGGCCCGCGGCAGGATCGCCTGCTCGATCTGGCCGATCGCGTCGCGGGAGCGGCGATATTCCCGCTCGGCCAGCCGCACCTCCGCCAGCGCCCGCCGCTCGAGCGCCGAGGCTTCGAGCTTCGACTGGCCCACGTTGCTCTCGGCCCGGGCGATGTTGCCCTGATTGCGATTGAAGATCGGCAGCGCGAACGTGAGACCCACCGCCCACGACGAAGCCGACTGCACGCCATACGCGCTGCCGTCCTGGATCGTGATCGGATCATAGAAGAGGTAGACGTCGTCGAACCGGTTGGCCCGCTGCAGCGCGAGCTCCGCTCCCGCCCGGTTCACGCCCAGACGGGCGGCATGCAGGTCGGGGCGGCACCGCAGTGCGATCGCCTCCAGTTCATCGAGCCCCGGCGGCTCCGGCACCCGCGCCCGCAGGCTGCCCTGCGGCTCGAGCGTCGCCGTCTCATCGAGCGAGAGGTTGAGCAGCACGCCCAGACCGTCGCGGGCGTCTTCGTAGGCCTCGGTCGCCTCGTCGAGCGCGTTTCGCGACCGCTCCAGCACGAAGGCGAGGTGGTCGATCGCATCGGCCGCACGCGGGTCGGAGCGGTCGTCGCGTTGTCGCAACTCCACCAGCCGCTGCTGCTGACGCCGAACCGTGGCCTCGGCCGCCAGCCGGTCGATCCGCGCGGCCTGGAGGTTGACGAAGGCGCGGTAGAGGTTGTCGATCTGCCGCCGCGTGACGTCCTGGAACTGCGCCTCGAGCGTCGACTTCGCCATCCGGGCCACGACCGTCCGCGACTGCCGCTTCCGCGACACGTCCATCGGCAGCGTGATGTTGAGGTCGTACTGCGTGGGCCCGCCGGGACGCCTGTCGGAGAACGAGCCGTAGGGGATGAACTGCGTGTCCATGTAGACGAGCGGGTTGGTGCGCAGGCCGGCTGTGAGGATGTCGGCGTCGGCCTGCGTGAGCTCGTGCCGCAGCCCACGGATGTCGAGGTTGGCCGCCATCATCCGCTCGAGCGCCGCGTCGAGCGTCAGGCCGTCGGGCGGGCCGGGGTCGTCGATGATCGCGACGTCGACCCGCGTGGTCGGCGCGGCGACGCCGTCCGGTGCTGCCGGAGCAGGCAGCGACTCCGGCAGCGTGAGCCCGCGGCTGGCGACGGCGCTCGAGGCGACGCCCCGCGGCTTGGCCGACTTCGGCAGCCGGCCCGTCCGCCGCTTGCCGCCGAGCAGGCCGGGAGTGGTGTCGCCGGCGCCGAGGCTCATGCCGGGCGCGAGCTCGCCGGGAAGCGGTGGCGGCTCTGCGCCGCCGGGGATCGGCCCCAGGTCGGGGAACTCGAGGATCGGACTTTGTCGGGACGCGGAGGCATCCTGCTGCGCGGCGAGCGGCGGCGACAGACAGAGCACGACCGCCAGCCAGGCAAGGCTGCGGCACATGCGTCGTCGCGAGGATCGTGGCTCCAGCACGGGAACTCCCCACCGATTGATCGCGGTCTCCGACCGCTGACGGCCGAGACGGCGCATCCGGTATCATCGGACTTCACGGTGCGATCGCTTCATTTCCGTCGGTCGCCCCGGCTTGCCCCGTTTGCCCCCGCTGCGCCGCCTCGCTCATGGCCGACCTGTTCGCCGCATCACGAGCCGCCAACGTCGCCCGGGCGGCACCTCTCGCCGCACGCATGCGGCCCCGGCGGCTGGCCGACTACGTGGGGCAGGAGAAGGTCGTCGGCAAGGGGATGCTCCTGCGGCGGCTCATCGAGGCCGACCGACTCGGGTCGGTGATCCTCTACGGACCACCGGGAGTGGGGAAGACGACGCTCGCCGAGATCATCGCCCACGAGACGAAGCGACGGTTCGTGGAACTCTCGGCGACGGCATCGGGCGTGAAGGACGTGCGGGACGTGCTCGAGGCCGCCCGTCGGCGGCTCGAGGACGATGGCCAGCGGACCTGCCTGTTCATCGACGAGATCCATCGCTTCAACAAGGCCCAGCAGGACGTGCTCCTGCCCGACGTGGAGAGCGGCGTGATCGCGCTCATCGGCGCGACGACGCAGAATCCCTTCTTCGCCCTGACCAGCGCCCTCGTCAGCCGCAGCCGCATCTTCGAACTCGAAAGCCTCTCGCCCGGGCACATCGCCTCCATCCTCGACCGGGCCGTTGCCGACCGCGAGCACGGGCTGGGACTGGAGCGGGTGACGCTCGAACCCGAAGCGCGGGCGTTCCTCGTGGAGACCTCCGATGGCGACGCCCGGCGGGCGCTGGGGGCGCTCGAGGTGGGCGTGCTCTCGAGTCGGGAGCGGCCGCTCGTGTTCACGCTCGACCTGGCCCGCGAGAGCGTGCAGCGGAAGGCCATCACCTACGACTCGGGCGACACCCACTACGACTGCGCCAGCGCCCTGATCAAGAGCATCCGCGGCAGCGACGCCGATGCCGGGCTCTACTGGCTCGCGCGGATGCTCGAGGGGGGCGAGGACGTGCGGTTTCTGGCGCGGCGGCTCGTGATCCTCGCCAGCGAAGACATCGGTAACGCCGATCCGCGGGCGCTCGTGATCGCCGTGGCGGCGATGCAGGCGACCGAATTCGTGGGTCTGCCCGAGTGCCAGCTCACGCTCTCGCAGGCCGTCACGTATCTCGCGCTCGCGCCCAAGAGCAACGCCTGCACCACCGCGATCGCCGCCGCCCGCCGCGACGTCCGCGAGAAGGCGGTGATCCCCGTGCCGCGGCACCTGCAGGACAAGCACTACGCCGGCGCCAAGCGGCTCGGCCACGGGCAGGGCTACGAGTATTCCCACGACGCCCCCGACGGGATCGCGGCGCAGGACTACCTCGGCGTGGAGAAGCGGTATTACGAGCCGACCGACCGGGGGCTCGAGCGGGATCTCGGTGAACGGCTCGCCGAGATCAGGCGGCGGCTCGCTGCGGGGCGGCAGCCGCCGGAGGAGCGCTCCGCAGAGCCGTGAGCTCGGCCACGATGTCGGTGCGGAACGCCTGCTCGAGCCATTGCAGTGCCCGCGCGACCGCGGAGCCGTCGAGCACGCGGTGATCGGCGATCACCGTGGCGATGCAGCGGCCGTCGGACTCGAGCGGCCCGTACGACAGGCTCGTGGTGCAGAGCGTGGGGTGAAAGCGGTTGGTGGCACCGAAGCCGGCGAGCGTCGAAAGGCTGAACGTGCCGATCCGCGCGGCCCGCTTGGCCGACCGCGACCGCATGTTCCACCTCAGGATCGTGCGGCGCAGGGCGCCCGGCACCATCTCGAGTTCCAGCTGCCGCTTGAACATCTTGTTCACCGGCTCGGTGGTGCAGTCGTTGATGAACTTCTGAATGTCGGGAAGGCTCTCGGACTCGGGCTTGCGCAGTCGGGCGAAGAGGAGGCGGTCGCCGGTGGGCTCGGTGCGGTTGACGGCGAGCGTCGCCACGTTGTGCGGCACGGTCACGAGCCGCGGAACCATGCCGGGAGAGAACCACGTCCGCAGGATCGGCATCTCGCGGGCGACGAGGGCGTAGGCCTTGAGAAACAGGGCGGCCCAGCCGATCCGCTGCGGACAGGCGTCGCGGGCCGCGGCCACGTCGGCCAGTTGCAACGTGCGATCGACCGGAAAGAGCGGCACCCGCAGGGCCAGCGTGGCGATGTCGCTCACGCAGCCGCGGGCTCCCGTGAACGGACTCGTGGTGATGGCGGGGGGCATGGCAGGCCTCCAAAGAGGGCGGGATTAAAGCGATTTCCCCCGGACGGCGAAATGTCAAAATGAGGCGTCTCGGTCCCCATAAAAGCCCCCAGGCGCAAGCCGGGGGACCTGCCTTCCAATAAAATCCCCGCCCGCGATCTGCCTTCTCATAAAAGCCCCCAGGCGCAAGCCGGGGGACCGTCCCGCCGATACGCTTCCCATATCCCCAATGCCAACCAACCGGTGCCCATGAAAGCCGTCGTGCAACGCGTGACCGAGGCCTCCGTCGAAATCGCCGGCGAGGTCGTCGGCCGGATCGGCCGTGGGCTCGTCGTGCTCGTGGGCGTCGAGCAGGGGGATCCGGCCGCCGATGCCGACTGGCTCGCCGGCAAGGTGGCCGGGCTGCGGATCTTCGCCGACGAAGCGGGCAAGATGAACCACAGCGTAGGTGAGATCGGCGGTGAGGCGCTCGTCGTCAGCCAGTTCACGCTGCTGGCTGACACGGCCCGGGGCAACCGGCCGAGCTTCGTGCGGGCCGCCCGGCCGGAGGAGGCGGTGCCGCTCTACGAGCGGTTTCTGGCGGCGCTCGAGCCGCAGGTCGGCCGGCCGCTGAAAACGGGTGTGTTCGCGGCCGACATGCGGGTGAGCCTCGTCAACGACGGCCCCGTGACGATCGTGATCGACTCCCGTCGGCGGGAGTGATCCGACGCACGCGTCTCCCTGAAAGCCCCGGGCGGAAGCCCGGGGATCCCGCGGTTTCCGCCGGGGCCGGCCCTGAAACGGCGAAAAGTTGTGTTACACTTCCGGCTGACCCATCGCGGTGACTGTAGCTCAGCTGGTTAGAGCATCGGTTTGTGGTACCGAGGGTCGCGGGTTCGAGTCCCGTCAGTCACCCTTTCGCGCATCCTGCCGCGGCGGCGAAGGAATGTCGTCCGCCGCGATTTTCCCGCCCTTCTGGAGCCCGCCGCGATGACGCGTTCCCGCCATCGTTCGTCCCGTCCGCGCGTTGCCCCGTCGCGCCGCGACTTCATGGCCGTCGCCTCGGCCGTCGCCGGCGGCTACTGGATCGCCCCCGAGGTGCGGGGCGACGACAAGCCTGCGACGAGCGCCAACGAGGAAATCCGGTTCGCCTGCATCGGCATCGGTGGCAAGGGGCAGAGCGACTCGGCCGATGCCGGACGCAACGGCAAGGTGGTGGCCGTCGCCGACATCGATGCCAACCAGCTGAAGCGCGGTCAGAAGGCGTTCGAGAGCGCGAAGCAATACGCCGACTTCCGGAAAATGCTCGACGAGATGGGCAAGGAGTTCGACGCCGTCACTGTCAGCACGCCCGACCACACCCATGTCACCGCCGCCGCCATGGCGATGCAGATGGGCAAACACTGCTTCTGCCAGAAGCCGCTGACCCGCGCGATCTCGGAGGCCCGCCTGCTCGGCGAACTGGCCCGCTCGCAGAAGGTGGCCACGCAGATGGGCAATCAGGGCACGGCCGGCGACTTGCTCCGCAAGGCCGCGGCGTTCATCAAGTCGGGCGCCCTGGGAACCGTCAAGGAAGTGCACGTCTGGACCAATCGCCCGGTCTGGGCCCAGGGGGGCAATCGTCCCGCCGGTGCCAAGGTGCCGCCGCACATCTCGTGGGATCTGTGGCTGGGGCCGGCTCCTGCCCGCCCCTACGGCGCCGGCTATCACCCGTTCGCCTGGCGCGGCTTCTGGGACTTCGGCTCGGGCGCGCTCGGCGACATGGCCTGCCACACGTTCAACATGCCGTTCATGGCCCTCGCGCTCCGCGACCCCGCCAGCGTGCAGGCGACCACGAGCGGCCACAACGGCGACAGCTACCCGAAGTGGTCGATCATTGACTTCGACTTCCCGGCCCGTGACGGGCGAGCGCCCGTGAAGGTGAAGTGGTACGACGGCGGCAAGCTGCCCGATCAGGCCCTCTTCGCCGGTTTCCGTGGCGAGATCAAGAAGAACGCCGAGGGCAAGGAGGAGGAACAGCCGTTCAAGACGCAGGCGAGCGGGACGCTCATCATCGGCGACCAGGACGTGCTCTACGCTCCGGGCGACTACTGCGGTGGCATGCAGCTCAAGAGCGGCAAGGACGTGGGCGAGGTGGCCTTCGAAAAGTCGCCGGGCCACTTCGTCGAGTTCGTCAATGCCATCAAGGGTGGCCCGGCGGCGGTGAGCAACTTCCCCGACTACGGCGGCCCGCTGACGGAGACGATCCTGCTCGGCAACCTCGCCGTCTGGGCGGCCGACGTCGCCGAGACGCCGGGCAAGAAGATCGAGTGGGATCCGGTGAAGCTCGTCGCCACCAACGCGCCGGAAGTGGATCAGGTGATCCGGCCGCTCTATCGGCCCGGCTGGACCGTCTGACGCAGGAGCCTGTGCATGAGGATCACCGAACACTATCGGGGACGGTGTGCGCTCGTCGTGGCGGCAGCCGCGGTGGCAGCTGGAGTGGCATCGTGGGCCGAGGCGGCGCCGCTGCCGGCCGAGGCCAAGGCCGTGGCGATCGTCGAAGCCCGCGGCGGATCGATCGCCTACGACGAATCCGGCCAGGTGAAAGCCATCGATCTGGCGGAGCGGCCGGCGACCGACGCCGATCTGGCGGTCTTCACCGAGTTGCCGAAGCTGGCCGCGCTCGAGGTGTGGGGGGCCGAGATCTCCGACGCGGGCATGGTCGCGATCGCGCGGATGGCGGGGCTCACGCAGCTGGTGCTCGAGAACACCGACATCACCGACGCCGGGGCGGCCGAGATCGCCACGTTGCCCGCTTTGCGGGTGCTCAACCTGCGGCGGTCGTCGAACCTCACCGACGCGGCGCTCCAGTCGGTCGCCAGGATCGGATCGCTCGAGCAGCTCGTGCTCCTCTACAACAACTTCACCGACGCCGGGTTGGCCCAGCTCGCGCCGCTCCAGAAGCTGCGGGTGCTCGACCTGCGCGGCTGCGCCCAGATCACCGACGCCGGCTGCGAGCAGATCGCGAAGCTGCAGGGCCTGGAGCGGGTGAAGCTCCGCTGCCCGAGCGTGACCGACGCAGGACTCGCGCATCTCGCCACGCTGCCCAAGCTCCGCGGCTTCGCGGCGGAGGACGGCCAGATCACCGATGCCGGGCTCGCACCGTTCGCCGGCAAGGCCGACATCGACGAGATCAACATCATGCGGACGTTCGTGGGGGACGAGGGGCTCGCGCACGTCGCCAGCCTCGCGAAGCTCAAGCGGCTGGAACTGCGTGGCACGCTCGTCGGCGATGCCGGCCTCGCCCACCTGGGCAAGCTCTCCGATCTCGTGCTGCTCGACCTCGCCGAGACGAGCGTCGGCGACGAGGGCGTCGTCCACCTGGCCGGGCTGTCCAAGCTGGCGGATCTCGACCTCTGGGACACGAAGGTCGGCGATGCCGGCATGGAGGCGGTGGGCTCCCTCGCCGCGCTCGCCAAGCTCAACCTGCAGAACACGGACGTGACCGATGCGGGCATCGCCCGACTCGCGAAACTCGAGAAGCTCAAGGCCCTCACCCTCACCGGCACGAAGGTGACCGACACCGCCCTCGAGGTGGCTGCGAAACTGCCGGCGCTCCGGTCGCTGGCCCTCGCCTTCACGGCGGTCACGGACGCGGGCGTCGCCCGGCTCTCCGCGGCCCGGCCCGACGTGACCGTGAGCCGGTAGCGGGGTCTGCCACCGCCCCCGAAGCCGGCGATGCGCTTCATTCGCTCAACCCTGCGGGCTGATTGACGAAGCCCCACGGCAGCGGTATCACGACGCTACAGGCGGCAGCGGTTTCCGTCCTGGTTTTCTATCCATTCGGCCCGTCCTGCGGAGACACCGACCCATGATCCTGGGGAAGCTTTGGAAGGCCCTCGCGGCCCAGATGAACAAGATCGCCAACTTCTTCTGGACGGCCGATCCGATCGCCCAGCTGCAGTACGAATACGACAAGGCGGTCGATCAGATGAAGGACGGACGCGAGGGGCTCGAGCAGTATCGGGCCCTCGTGGAACGGGTGACCCGGCAGGTGAACGGCGACCGGCAGCACGTCGAGTCGCTCGAGGCTCGCGTGAAGGCCTACCTCCAGGCGGGCGAGCGGGACACCGCCTCGAAATTCGCCCTCGAGCTGCAGAAGGCCAAGAAGGAGCTGGCCGAGAACGAGGCCCAGCTCAAGCTGCACGAGACGGCCTACAACAACAACGTCACCAAGGTGAAGCACGCCACCAAGAAGCTCGCCGACCTCAAGCAGAAGATCCAGAAGTACGACGCCGAGCTGAAGCTCTCCCGCGCCGAGGCCGAACTGGCCAAGCTCGCGCAGAGCTTCAACTTCGACATCACGACCGACTTCGGCCAGATCGAGGACGTGATCCAAGACAAGATCGGCCTCAACCGCGCCAAGGTGCGGGTGGCGGCCGACCTCTCCGGCGAGGGGTTGGAAGACATCAAGCGGGAGGAGTCCGTCGAGAAGGCGATGGCCGACAAGGCCCTCCGCGAGTTCGAGATCGAGATGGGGATGGTGACGCCCGAGACGGCCGGGGTATCGGCCGACGACAAGGAGCTGGGCACCGAGCGGGCCCGGCAGACGCAGGGCTGATCGTTCCCCGTTGCATCGAGGCTCATCGTGACGAACGCCGCCATCAAGACCGACGCCGGCCCGCGCTCCATCGATGCGGCCCCCGGCGCGCCGACAGGACCCCTCGGCGCGGCGGCCGCGGCGCCGGGCGGATCGGCCTCGCTGCCGGAGTGGTGCCCCGCCTGGGCCGAACGGCTGGGCGACGCCTATCTCTCGGGCACGAGCTGTGTCTTCATGCTGCACGGCAACGTGCGGGATCTCGTGCCGATCGCCGCGCCGGCCGCGGCGGGCGGCCGGGATGACGTGGCGGCCTGGGGCACGGTGCCCGACTTCCTGGCCCGCGAGATGTTCGGCCGCTGGGATGTCGTGCTGGCCTACGACGTGGGCAAGGGTCTGCGGCCGCTGGCGGGCCCCGATCCGACGCGGCTCCGCACGATGGCGCAGTGGCTCACCGAGCGGCTCGGCAACGCGGCCAACTGGCCGCGGGATCCCGATCAGGCGATCGCGGCGATCGACGCGATCCTCGAGCGCAATCTCATCGACCCGCCGGAACAGCGGAAGCGGATCGCCATCGTGCTCGACTACGCCCAGTATCTCGCTCCGGCGGGCGAGGCCGGTTCGTCGGCCCGGGCCGGTGCCGGACGGCTCGTGCGCATCCTGGGCTGGGCCTCGAATCCGCTGCTGCGGCGGGTGAACGTGGCCGTCGTGATGCTCGCCGACACGCTCGCCGAGGTGCATCCGCGGCTGACGACGAATCCGGCGGTGACGGCGATCGACGTGCCGTTGCCCGAGGCTGCCGAACGGGAGCGGTTCGCCCTCGCGACCGCCGCCGCTGCGGGGGTGCCCGCCGACCGCATGGACGGCGTGAAGCGGGTGGCGGCCCTCTCCGGCGGCCTCACGCTCGAAAGCCTCCGCGCGGTGATCGCGCTCTCGGCCCGCGAGGGGACGGCTCCCGACGGGCCGGAGTTCGCGGCTCGGAAGAAGGACATGATCGAGCGGTCGTGCCAGGGGCTCGTGGAGTTCATTCAGCCGCGGCTCACGCTCGACGCCGTCGCGGGCCACGAGGCGGCCAAGGCCCGCCTCCAGTCGGATGCCCGGGCGATCCAGCGAGGGCAGCTCGAGAGCGCCCCGATGGGCTACCTCATTTGCGGGCCGGTGGGTACGGGTAAGAGCTTCATCGCGGAGTGTTATGCCGGCAGCGTGGGCATCCCGTGCGCCGTGCTCAAGAACTTCCGCAGCAAGTACGTGGGCGAGACCGAGGGCAACCTCGAGCACGCCCTCGACGTGCTCCGCAGCCTCGGCCCCGTGGTCGTGATCATCGACGAGGCCGACGCGGCCCTCGGCAACCGCGACCAGGGGGGCGATTCGGGCACGAGCGCCCGCGTGTTCTCGATGATCGCCCGGCAGATGGGCGACACCCGCTACCGCGGCAAGATCATGTGGATGCTGCTCACGAGCCGCCCCGATCTGCTGCCGATCGACCTCAAGCGGCAGGGCCGGGCCGAGGTGCACATCCCGCTCTTCTATCCGCACGACCAGGCCGAGATGGACGCGATGTTCACGGCGATGGCCCGGAAGTGTCGGGTGAAGCTCGCGCCGGGGCTGCCCGGGCCGATCGACCTCTCGCTCGGCCTTTCCGGCGCCGACATCGAGAGCGTGGTGCTCGCCGCGCGGCGGAAGGGGCTCGAGCGGGCGGCCGACGCCGGCCAGCCGGTCCCCGATACGATCTCGGCGGAGGATCTGAAGGAGGCCCTCGACGACTTCATGCCGAGCGCCCAGGGCCTCGAAAAGGAGATGCAGGAGATCGCGGCGGTGCTCGAGTGCACCGAGAAGCGGTTCCTGCCCGAACGCTGGAAGCAGAAAGTGAACGAGCCGGGCGGGCGATCCCGCCTGCAGGAACGGCTCGCGGCGATCCGCGAAGTGATCGGTTCGTGACGACACCCTCGAAGGAGACAGACCACCATGGCCAAGGCAGCCCCCGGTAAGACCCCGTGGTTCGACGACGCGAGCGACGCGCCGCTGCTCGCCGAATATGCCCGCAAGCTCGACTCGTTTCTCGACGTCGTCGCCGACGGGAAGGTCGACTCGAAGGAGCTCGACAAGCAGGAGAAGCGGGTGGTCGACCTCATGAAGCAGGTCGAGCCGCATCTGTCGCCGGAGGCGCACGAGCTCGTCACCAAGCTGCTCTGCGAGGTGACGGCCTACGACCTGATGAACGCCATGCACATGGCGGGCAAGGCCCGGCCGGTGACGAAGTTCCGCGGCTAAGGCCGCATCCCCCAATCATCCAGATTCACATTCGAAGGCGAGGCATTCGACGATGGCGAGCGAACCCAAGGCTCCGTTCTGGCTGGCGGTGTGGGCGGTGATCCTCGGGCTCGTGGGCCTCGCGGCCTGGCGGGCCGGCATGCTCGAGCCGTTCGGGCTCGGCCGGCCGGGGGCGGTCGCCCAGCGTGGGGCCGGAGCGCCGGGCGGCGGTCCGGCGGGGGATGAGGGGGCCGGCGCCGGTGGGGAAGGGGGCGAAGGAGTCTTCTTCGAGGCGTCGGATTCGGCCGTCCCCACGACCGTGAAGGAATACTCGTTCAAGCCGGCGGAGAAGCTGCCGCCGGTGAAGGGTACGAGTGCCTACAAGCCGCTCGAAAACGAAACGGTGCGGTTCGCCCTCAACGTGTGGGCCGGCTGGGCGCCCATCATCTACGCCAACGACGGCTTCAAGGCGGGCAAGGTCTGGCAGGCGCCGGGCGGCAAGCCCTTCAAGGTGGAGCTCGTGCTGATCGACAATCCCGTCACGATGCGGGATGCCTACGCCGCCGGCGAGGTGCACATCGGCTGGGGCACGCTCGACATGGTGCCGCTGTTCCTCGAGGGGCTCGTGGACCGCACCGGCGCCCCGAAGGACTCCCGCGTCATGCCGCGGATCTTTCAGCAGGTCGATTTCTCCAACGGCGGCGACGGCATCGTCGTGCGGGATTCGATCCGGACGGTGAAGGACCTCGCCGGCAAGAAGCTCGTGCTGGCCCAGAACTCGCCGAGCCAGTTCTTCGCCCTCAACATGCTCGTGGCCGGCGGCCTGCAGCCGGGCGACGTCGACATGGTCTACACCGACGACGCCTTCCAGGCGGCAGCGGCCTTCAACGCCCAGAAGGAGCTCGCCGGCTGCGTGTCGTGGGCTCCCGACATTTACAACCTGGAGAAGGCCAAGGGCAACCGGATGCTCGTCACCACCCAGACGGCCAACCGGCTGATCGCCGACGTCTGGTTCGCACGGGCCGACTTCGCCAAGGACCACCCCGACAAGATCGAGGCGATCGTCCGCGGCATCTTCGACGCGATGACGGCGCTGAAGACGGAGGGGGCCAAGGCGAAGGTCGCGGAGCTGATGGCGGCGGGCTACAACATCCCCGCCACCGACACGCTGGCCATGCTCGGCGACGCCCACTCGACCAACTGGGCCGAGAACTACCAATTCTTCATCAACCGCAACAATCCCGCGAACTTCGAGCGGATCTGGAAGCAGGCCTACTACCTCTACCGCCGCATCGGCGCGATCACCAACCCGCCGGTGCCCTTCGACCAGGTGATGGATTTCTCGGTGATCCAGAAGCTGGGGGCGGAGAAGAAATATGCCGAGACGAAGGACGAATACGCGAAGGCCCTGCCCCCCAAGACGCTCTCCCAGATTCGGGCCGAGAACGAGGAGATTCTCACCAACACGGTGGTGATCCACTTTTTCCCCAACAGCTGGGATCTGCGGAAGAGGATCGTCCGCCGCATCGACGGCAAGGACGTCGAGGAGCCCTACGACCCGAGCGTCGATCTGGTGCTCGACGAGGTGGGGGCGCTGGCCAAGCAGTTTGGCAACTCGCGGATCGTGATCGAGGGCCACACCGATTCGTCGATGAGGGGGCAGGTGCCGCCGACGATGGTGAAGGAGCTCTCCCGGCAGCGGGCCGGCTCCGTCAAGGAGGCGCTCGTCGGCAAGTACGAGTTCGACGAGAACCGGTTCGCCGTCGACGGCATCGGCTGGGAGCGTCCCGCCGATCCCGAGCAGCCCGACAACCACGCGCTCAATCGCCGCGTGGAGATCAAGGTCTACTCCGCGGAAAAGGAATGACCGCGCCCAAGGCTCCGCTTCGCGGCGAGATACCCGCGGTCACCGCCGCGCTCTGGGCCATCACCTGCGTGGCGGTCGTGCTCGCGGCCTGGTTCGTGGTCACGGCCGGCGATGCCGAGGCCCGGCTCGTGAGTCCTACGATGCTGCCGAGCCCGGCCGAGACGGTGCAGGCGATCCCGCAGGTGTTCGGCCAGCGGCGGCTCCTCGCCAACACGCTGGTGACGCTCGGCCGGGTGTGCCTCGGCTTCGGGCTGAGCGCCCTGGTGGGCGTCCCGCTCGGCGTGGCGGCGGCCTGCTTTCCCGCCGTGCGTGCGTTCCTCGTGCCGCTCAACGTGTTCGGCCGCAATATCCCGGTGGCGGCGCTCATCCCGCTCACCTTCTTTCTGTTCGGGATCGGCGAGTTTCAGAAGGTGATGTTCCTGTTCATCGCGAGCGTGGCCTTCGTGATCGGCGACGCGACGACGGCCGTGCTCGAGGTGCCGCAGCGATATGTCGACACGGCCCTGACGCTCGGCGCCTCGCGGCGGCAGATCATCATGAAGGTGCTCGTGCCCCTGGCGGCGCCCGCCATCTTCAACTCGCTGCGGCTTCTCTTCGGGCTCGCCTTCGGCTACGTGATGCTCGCCGAACTCGTGAAGTTCGGCGGCGACTCCGGCGGGCTCGGCGACCTGATCAACGTGTCGCAGCGGCGGGGCGAGCGGGAGCCGATCCTGATCGTGCTCGTGGTGATCCCGCTGATCGCCTATGCGATCGACCGGGCGCTCTGGTGGCTGCAGTGCGATCTGTTTCCGCACCGCCACGGCGGCCGCGGGCTCGTGCCCCGGTTTCTGCGCGGCCTCTTTCACGGCTTCCAGCCGCCGCGGGAGGCCGCATGAGCGACGTCGCTCCGGAGCGGCCGGCGGCCGTGGAATTCCGCCAGGTCACGAAGTCCTACAACGCCGGCACGCCGCGGGAATACGTGGCGATCTCCGACGTGAGCTTCACGATTCCCGACGTGGCCGATCACGGGGAGATCACGTCGTTCCTCGGCCCCAGCGGCTGCGGAAAGAGCACGGTGCTCCGGCTCGTGGCGGGACTCGCGCCCCAGCACCCACCGACGAGCGGGAGCGTGACCGTGCTCGGCCGGGAGATCGCGGGGCCGGCAGCCGATCGGGGCATGGTGTTTCAGGACTACACGAGCTTCGACAACCGCACCGTGCTCGACAACGTGGTGTTCGGGCTCGAGTGCCGGGGCGTGGGCCGCCGTGAGCGGGAGGCGGAAGGCCTCGAGTGGATCGCGAAGGTGGGGCTCGACCCCGTTCGCGATGCCGCCAAGTATCCGCACGAACTTTCCGGGGGCATGCGGCAGCGGGTGGCGATCGCCCGCACGCTCGCGCTGCGGCCGCGGATCATCCTCATGGACGAGCCGTTCGGCGCGCTCGATCCCGCCACGCGGCTCGACATGCAGGATCTGCTCGTGAAGCTCTGGCGGGAGGTTCAGGCCACGGTGCTGTTCGTGACGCACTCGGTGGAGGAGGCCGTCTACCTCGGCGACCGCCTCTTCCTGATGGCGACGACCCCGGGGCGGATCGCGGAGGAGGTGCGGCTGCCCGCCCCGTCGGCCCCGGCGCGGGAGGCCCAGTCGGAGCCGTGGTTTCACGAGCAGGTGCAGCGGCTCCATACGCGGATCGAGGAGATCGAGGCTGCGGCCCTACCCCCGTCATCCCGGCCCCCGTCATCTCCGGCACCGGCATGAAGTATCTCTGGACGGCATTTGCGAACCGCTGGAACCTGCTGCTCTTCGGTGGCGGCGTGGCGGCGGCGTTGATCAGCGGGTTCGCGGGAGTCGTGCTGCCCCTCGTGGCGGCGGCCGAGATCTACTACCTGTCGAGCATGGTGGCGAATGGCCGGTTTCGGTCTGCCGTCGACGCGCAGGACGCGAAGTCCCGCCGGCTGGCCGAGGCGGCCGGCGCCCGCGAGGCCTACGAGCGGATTCGCAAGCGGCTACCCGGCCCGCTCCTGCGGCGGTTCGACCAGCTGCGGGATCATTGCCTCAAGCTGATCGATCTCGCCGGCAGCATCCGCGGGCCCGATTCCGCGGGGCCGGAGCAGGGCACCCTCGAATCGCTCGACCGGCTTCTGTGGGGCTACCTGCGGATGATTTGGGGGGCGGCCACACTCTCGGAATTTCTCGACCACACCGACGACGGGGAGATCCGGGCCCGGATCGCCGACCTCGAGCGCCGGCTGGCGAAGCTGCCGCCGGGGGGCGATGACGACGGCCGCCTGCGGGCCACGCTCGAGGACCATCTGCAGACGAGCCGCGAACGGCTTGCAAACATCGACGAGGCGAGGCGGAAGCTCGACGTGGTGGCCGCCGAGATCGAGCGGCTCGAGGCGAAGATCGCCGCGCTCGCGGAGGGCTCCGTCGCCAAGCGCGACATGGGGGATCTCGCCCGGCGGGTGGACGAGGTGGCCGAGGGCATGCGGCGAACCGACGAGACGATGCGGCAGCTGCAGTTGCCGCCGGAGCTCGAGGAACTCGAAGAGCCGCCCCCGATGCTCCGCGACGAGGCGTGACGCCGAGGCGACGCGGATCATCCCCCGGCTTGCGCCTGGGGGCTTGTATGGGACATC
>CAZXIG010000034.1:0-18880 GCA_964640405.1 uncultured Candidatus Kuenenia sp. | reverse complement strand
GCTGGCCGAACCGGTCGCCGGGCTGGGCCGCTTCAAAGCCGGCGGCTCATGATCCCGTGGCCACCGCACGCCGTGCGTCATGGCCATGGTGTCGCAAGAGCCGCGCATACGGACCGAGCAGACCGGGCTGCGGCTCCGTCATGAACCAGGCCCCGCGCAGATCCCAGGCCGCCGCGATCTGCTCGTCGATCCCGCCGGAGATCACCGAGAAGCCGCCGATCGGGAAGAGCGTGCACTCGCAGAAGCACAGCTCGTCACCCGCGCTCATGAAATCGACCCGCACGTAGTCGGAAGGTCCGGCCAGGCGGATCGCATGTTCGACCGCCTGCGGGAGGTTCGCCGGTGGCCGATAGTCATGTGGAAGCTCCGGGTAGGGCTCCCGCCACCGGCCTTCGCGAACGCGGGCCGAGAGTCTGCGCCCCTCGGCCGTGAAGAGGCCGACGGTCTCCTGTTCCTGCTTGGCGTCGCGGTCGATGTTGACGAACAGGCAGCGGCCACCGGCGACGTGGCAGGAGATGTCGACGAATTCCGCCCCGCCATCGGCCACGAGCCGCCGCTCGATGAAGGCTCGCGGCGGGATGAGCCGATAGGGCCACTCGCCGTTCTTCGCGGCGTAGGGCTTGCGAAGCCAGTCGTCCACGCGGTCACGGATGGCGGCGAGATCAGCCGGCTTTTCGCCCACGACGATGTTGCGGCCCGAACCGTTGTTCGTTTTGATGACGACGCCCGGCTCGATGAGATCCACCGGCATCTCGGCCGCCGAGCCGCTGCTCCAGAGCACGTCGGCGAACCGCAGTCCCGGGCAGCGGTCTGCGACGACCGCCCGGACGGCGAGTTTGTCGGCCAGCACGGGAAACAGCGGATTGCGGTCGAAGATCTTCCGCCACAGCAGCTTCTCGTGCTTCGTGCGGGGGTCGCACACGTGCGGCGGATACCCGAGCCGTCCGATGAACTGCAGGACGAGCCACGGGTGGCGGAGGTACATGCAGAGCGTGCCGGCGATGAAGGTGGCGCGGGCGCAGGCGGTCTGCAGGGCGTTGATCTTTCTCATAGAAGCCCCCGGCGGGAGCCGGGGGATCGCCGGGCTTCCGCCCGGGGCTTATCGGTGAATGCGGGCATCCCCGGGCTTCCGCCCGGGGCTTTTTGAGAACTGCGCGCGGATCCAGTGTGAGCCGTCGTGAGGGGTTCGGTGGCCAGCGTGCGTGCGGTAGTATCATGCTCGCTCTCGCGGTGATCATGCTATTCGGTTTTTCGCAGGATTCTCGTTCGCAGGATGATCACGCCGCCTCGACGATTCAGTGTGTGGGGCTGCTGGGCGTTGGTGCTCGCGGGCGGCGTCGCGAGTGCTGGTGCCGCCGAGCTCGATGAGGTGCGGCGGCGGGGGGAGCTCGTGTGGGCTGCCGATCAGGAAGGCGGCGGGCCGCATGTGTTTCCCAATCCGGACGAGCCCGAGCGGCTCACGGGCTTCGAGGTGGACTTCGCAGAGTTGATCGCGGCGGAACTCGGAGTGAAGGCCCGGTTCCAGCAGGGGCAGTGGGATCGGCTGCCGCTCTTGCTTGGCCGCTCGGCCGACTGCGTGATCAACGGGATCGAGCTCACGCCGGAGCGGCAGCGCGACTACCGCTGCTCGCGGCCCTACTTCGCCTACGCCTTGCAGTTGCTCGGCCGTCGGTCGGGCCCGCTCGATGCGTTCGAACAGCTTTCGAGGCCGGGGCCGCGTGGTTCGTGGAAGGTGGGCGTGCTCACCGGCTCGGCCGCCGAGACCGTGATGCGCGGTCGCTCCGATCTCGACGTCGAGGTCATCGGCTACGACGGCACGCTCGATTCGCTCGAGCAGGTGCGGACGGGCGTGCTCGATGCGGCGGTGATGGATGACTGCATCTTCAGCTTCTATGCCGACCGGTTCGCGGACCTGCGGACGGTCGGCCGGCCGTTCGCAGGCGGCCTCTACACCGTGCTCACCTCGCGCGACACGCCGGAACTCTCCGCCGCGATCGACGCGGCCATCGGGCGGCTGATCGCCGACGGCCGGCTCAAGGCCCTCTACGACCGCTGGGATCTCGCCGGACGTCAGCAGATGCTGCTGCTCCGCGACGCCGCCGAGATTCCGCCCGCCGCCTCCCGCGGCTTCTGGGATCTCGTTCGCGAGACGCTGCCGCTGCTGCTGCGGTCGGCGGGAATGACGGTGCTGCTGTCCTGCGCGTCGTTTCCGCTGGCGATCCTGATCGGGCTGGCGGTGGCCGTGGGTCGCTTGTACGGGCCGCCGTTCTTGCGGCCTTTCCTCGCGGGCTACGTCGAGGTGCTGCGCGGCACGCCGCTCATGCTGCAGCTCTACGCGATCTTTTTCCTGCTGCCGAAGGTCGGCCTCGCCCTGCCGGCGGTCGTCGCCGCGATCGCGGGCCTCGCCCTCAACTACTCGGCCTACGAGTCGGAGATTTATCGGGCCGGGCTCAAGGCCGTTCCATCGGGGCAGTTCGAGGCCGCGCTCGCCCTCGGCATGACGAAGTGGCAGGCCCTACGGCACGTGCTCGTGCCGCAGGCGGTGCGGATCGTGATGCCGCCGGTGACCAGCGATTTCATCGCGCTCTTCAAGGATACGAGCGTCTGTTCGGCGATCACCGTGATCGAACTCACGAAGCGGTACAGCGTGCTCGCGCTCTCAACCGGCCGGATCGTGGAACTCGCCGTGGTCACGGCGCTGCTCTATCTGGCGATGAGCTGGCCGCTGTCGCTGCTCTCGCGGTGGTTCGAGCGGCGGCTCGAGGCGGGAGGGCAGCGATGATCACCGTGGAATCGCTCTCGAAGTTCCGCGGCAGCCAGCAGGTGCTCCGCGAGGTGAGTCTGGCGAGGGGCGAAGGGGGAGTGACGGCTCTGATCGGGGCGTCGGGGAGCGGCAAGACGACGCTCCTGCGATGCCTCAACGGTCTGGAGACGTTCGACGCGGGCAGCCTCACGGCGGCGGGCCATCGGCTGACGTCGGGCCCGCATCCGCCGGCCACGCTCGAGCGGCTGCGGCGGGACGTCGGCATGGTGTTCCAGCAGTTCAACCTGTTCCCGCATCTCTCGGTGATCGACAACGTGACGCTCGCGCCGCGAACCGTGCTGCGGATCTCGGCCGAGGAGGCGCGAATGTGGGGGCTCGAGCTGCTCGACCGCGTGGGATTGCGATCGTTCGCGGAGGCCCGACCCGCCACGCTTTCGGGCGGGCAGCAGCAGCGGGTGGCGATCGCGAGGGCGCTGGCGATGCGGCCGCGGGTGATCCTCTTCGACGAGCCGACCAGCGCGCTCGATCCGACGATGACGGGGGAGGTGCTCGACGTGATCGTCGACCTGGCCCGCGTCGGCCAGACGATGGTGGTCGTAACGCACGACCACGCGTTCGCCAAGCGGGCGGCGACGTGGGTCGTGGAACTCGCCGCCGGACGTGTCGCCCGCCAGGGTTCCGCCGCAGAGCTGCTGTAAGCCGGCGAAAAAAATAACTCCGCCCGGGAGTTTCCTCCCGGGCGGAGCTCACTGGCCGAAGTCGGGCAACAGATCTCCGTTCGACCTATTGACCCAGAATCACTTGACCGAAACCGTCCGGCTCACCGCCACGACCTTGCTGTCGACCTTCTTCGAGGCCGAGGCATCGGGGGTCGGGGCAGCCGTCTCCGCACCGCAAGCCGGCTCGCAGCCGCAAGCGGGCTCCGCACCGCAGCCGGGCTCGCAGCCAGCGCTGCAGTCGGGCTCGCAGCAGCTGGTGCAGCTCTTCCGGCACTTCTTCGCGTTGTGGATGGCGCGGAGGAGGTCACGGATCGGAGTCGCACACTTCTTCACGCCGCAGCAGCCAGCGGCAGCACCGCAGCTCGGCTCGCAGCAGCCAGCACCGGCGTCGCAGGCCGGCTCGGCGCAGCCGTTGCCGGCGTCGCAAGCAGGCTCAGCGCAACCGTTGCCAGCACCGCAGGCCGGCTCGCAGCAGCTATCGCCGCAGCAGCCACGGTGCTTCCGCTTGCACTTCTCGAACAGGCCCTTCAGCCCGCCGAAGAGGTCGTGCTTCTTGCGGAGACCGCAGCACGAACCCGCACCGCAGCTCGGCTCGCAGCAGCCGGCACCGGCGTCGCAGGCCGGCTCGCAGCAGCCGTTGCCGGCGTCGCAAGCGGGCTCCGCACAACCGTTGCCAGCCCCACAGCCGTTACCAGCCGCACAGTCGGGCTCACAGCAACCAGCACCGGCGTCGCAGCCGGGCTCACAGCACGAGGCACAGCCGTGGTGACCGAGCATCTTGTTCAGAAGCTCGAAACCGAACGACTGGCTACAAACGGTGACGCCCAGAACCAGCGCACCGAGAAACATCATACGCTTCATCGAGCCACATCTCCTTTGCTTGCGGATCACGCGGTGTGTCGTTCCCGTTCGCGAGGTTCGTCACCCCGAGGTTGTGATCCACGAACTTTCCGCGACAGGCCTGTCGAGCCATTCCGTGACTCGAATGATCTCAGGTTGCTGCCGCCCCCTGGTTGCCCGACGGGCACAGTGATGCCCCGGGGGACAGATGGGCTATCGGCGACTCTGCGAAAGCGGCTTGAGGCTCAGATCATGTTTTTTTCCGCGGTGTTTCGGGGGTGCGCGTTGGGTCAAGACTGCCGTGCGGCGCGCGTGCGCAAGGCCTGCGGGACGACACCGGACGACCGTCACAGCTTCCCGTGAAATGCCCCTCCAACCGGCAAGCTTTCACATCGAACGCACCCACGGTGGCAAACCTTGCGGCCTGACGTCGAGTCTGCGGGGAATGTTGACAGTGTCCCTGCAATCGCTACACTCCGCCGACGACTCTGGTGGCCGGCCGGAAGCAGCTGCTTTCGCCCGGCAAACAGGGAACTCCGGTGCAATTCCGGGACGGCCCCGCCGCTGTGACCAGGCGCCGAGGCCGGCTGTTTCGAGCCATTGCGGAGCCTGTGCGGCCCGCGAGAAGGCATGCAGCCGGCTGAGCCTGGGAGTCAGAAGACCTACCAGGTGTCAGGAGTCTGCCGGACCGCGAGGGCGGAATGGTGGGCACGGCCGCTGAAGCGGCCGGTCGCAATGCATTCAGGATCCGCTGCTGCAAGCACTCGCTTCTCCCGGTAGGTCGCGCGTGCGCCCGCATGCGCGTGCCGAGCGGGGAGCGATGCGCTTGTGGTCTGCCCCGGGTATGGACTCGCTCCACCGATTTCACCGTCGTGGGATGACGCTCGTCGAGCTGCTCGTCGTGGTGGCGATCGTGGCGGCGCTCGTGGCGCTGCTCCTGCCGGCCGTGCAGTCGGCCCGCGAGGCGGCCCGGCGGACGAGCTGCATGAACAACCTGCGGGAGATCGGCTGCGGCATCTACGGGCACGAGATGGCGCGGAGGGCGTTCCCCGTCGGCTGTCTCGGATGCCAGGGGCCTCCGTTTCCCCTCCGTCAGATCGCCTGGAACGTGTTCATCCTGCCGTTCGTCGAGCAATCCGCCGCAGCGGCAGCCTTCAATCCGCGGTTCTCGTACCGGAGCGCCGAGAATCGCGGGGCGGCCGGGGTGGTCGTGCCCATGTTCCTCTGTCCGAGCACGTCGCGGACCAAGCGCACCGGCCCGACGACCGGCGATCGCAATAGGAACGGCCGCTGGGACCAAGGGGACGATCTCGCCTACACCGACTACGGCGGGATGTTCGGCGTCGGGTATCCGGTGCCCAGGCCGCTGCCAGAGCATGCCGGCGTGATGCAGTACGAGCGGCCGACGTCGGCGAAGCAGGTCACGGATGGGCTCTCCCACACCGCCCTGGTCGCGGAGTGCACCGGTCGCGATTCCGCGTATCAGTCGGAGTGGGCCAACGGCCAGAACATCTTCGACCACTGGAATACGAGCGGGATCAATGTCAGCCAAAACAACGAGATCTGGAGCGACCATCCGGGCATGGCCGGGATGGTGTTCTGCGACGGTCACGTGGAGTTCGTGCACCAGTCGATCGATCAGGCCGTGCTGCTCGCTCTGCTGACTCGAGCGGCCGGGGATCGTCACAAGCATGAGTAACCTGCGGGTGCGAGCCAGCTCGCCTAGGAAAGTGAAAGGACGGTTTTTGATGAGCGTTCATGGAATGCGTTCCCTGCTGGTTGCCGCGACGGTCGTGGCCGCCCTCGCCTGCCAGGCGCGGGCCGAACTGGCGAAGGTCGACGACTTCTCCAACCTCGTCCTCTGGGCGGGCAGCGGCACGAACTCGGCGGCGTTCATCCTGCAGTTTTCCGGAACGACCGAAACTCCGACGTCCGTGGCCTGGGGCTACCGCTGGAATGGAACCGCCACGATGCAGGCGATGACCGACGCGATCGCCGGTACGACCTTGCTCGTCAACGGCGCTTCCGTGCCCCCGGGCCTCGACTCGAGGCTCTCCATCGCAGGAACGCAGTATTCGTTCGGTGTGTTCTACAGCTCGATCACCTACAACCAGATAGGCTTGCCGGCCGGCTGGTCGCAGACGACCCGCGAGATCGCGGACAACTATTTCGTAGATGGCACCTATGTGAACCTTTACACCAAGGCCGGCGCCGGCGGTGCGTGGTCGGGCGAGGGAGAATCGCAGACGATGACGTTTACGTTGTCCCAAGTCGGTGCGAGTGACATCAGCCTCACGCCCGGCGGCTGGTACGGCTTCGTGCAGGGCACGGGCCCGGAGACATTCGGGTTCTCGCAGCCCGTCGCGGCCGTGCCGGAGCCGTCGTCGCTCGTGCTCGCGGCCTGCGGGGCTGCGGCCTGGATTGCATGGCGACGCCGGGTGCGGGCCGCATGAGCGGGCCGGGTCGATCCCGCGACGCCATTCTCGACCACAACGCGCGGGCGTGGGATCGGCTCGCGGCGAAACGGGCGGCGCTCGCCCAGCCGGCCGCCGATCACGCATTCGATGATCCGCGCGGCTGGCTCGGGGGTGGCGGCCGAGGCGGCCGATCGTGGCTGCCCGAGCGGCTCGACGGACTCGAGGTGCTCTGCCTGGCGGCGGGCGGCGGCAAGCACGGGCCGCTCTACGCGGCCGCCGGCGCGAAGGTGACCGTGGTCGACATCTCGCCGGCAATGCTTGACCTCGACCGGCAGGTGGCCCGTGAGCGGAAGATCGACCTCGCGATCGTGCAGGGCTCGATGGACGACCTCTCGATGCTCGGCGCCGGCCGGTTCGATCTCGTGATCCACCCGGTGAGCACCTGCTACGTGCCCGACGTGGGACGGGTGTTTCGTGAAGTGGCCCGGGTGACGAAGGCGGGTGGCCTCTATGTGAGCCAGCACAAGTCGCCCGGGAGCCTGCAGGCGACGCTCGAGGCCGGCCCGGCGGGCCGCTACGAAATGCGATTCACCGCAACGCACTCCGAGCCGCTCCCCCCGGAGCCGCCCTCGCGGCTGCGGGAGAGCGGCACTCATGAATTCATCCATTCCCTCTCGGACCTGCTGGGCGGCATCTGCGCCGCCGGCTTCACGATCGAAGACGTCTGTGAGCCCGACCACACGCAGCCTGGGGCCGCGGTCGGCTTGTTCGCCCACCGGGCAGCCTTCCTGCCCCCCTACATCCGCGTGCTGTCCCGAAAAAGAGGGACGGGAGCGATTTTTCTCCGAGCAGTGCAATAATGCAGATTCTCGTGCCGTAAAAAATCGCTCCCGTCCCTGATTATCCCATGATCTGCCTCACGATCCTGCTGACGGTGAAAGACGCGGCCGACGTGCCGCAGGTCCGCGAGCTGCTCACCCAGGCGATGCGGAAGAGCCGCACCGAGCCCGGCTGCCTGCGGTTCGACGTCTACCACTCGACCGCCGAGCCGCGGCGGTTCACGCTCGTGGAGCACTGGGCCGATCAGGCGGCCATCGACGCCCACCGGCTCGCCGAGGCCTACACCACGATCTACAAGCCACAGGTCATGCCGCTCGTCGATCGCGAGGGTCATCCCGCCACGCTTCTGGAGTAGCAGCGGTGATCCTCCTCATTGACAACTACGACTCGTTCACCTGGAACCTCGTGCAGCGGTTCGGGGAGATCGCGCCCGACGTGCCGGTCGAGGTGCATCGCAACGACTGCATCACGGGCGACGAGATCGCGGCCAAGGCCCCGTCACACCTCGTGGTATCGCCGGGGCCGTGCACGCCCGACGAGGCGGGCATCTCCTGCGAGGTCGTCCGCCGGTTCGCCGGGCGGATGCCGATCCTCGGCGTCTGCCTCGGCCACCAGTCGATCGGGCAGGTGTTCGGCGGCACGATCGTGCGGGCCAAGCAACTGATGCACGGGAAGGTCGATCGGATCGAACACTCGGGCAGGGGGCTGTTCGCAGGCCTGCCGAGCCCGATCGAGGCGACGCGGTATCACAGCCTCGTCATCGACCCCCCCACACTGCCCCGGGATTTCGAGGTGGATGCCTGGGCACACGCCCCCGACGGCTCTCGCGAGATCATGGCGATCCGCCACAAGACGCTCCCCGTCTACGGCGTGCAGTTCCATCCCGAGAGCTTCCTCACGCCCGCGGGCTACGACCTCCTCCGCGCGTTCCTGGCCACCGCGCCCGTTGCTGCGGCACGAGCCTGAGCCGATGATCGACCTCGCCGAAGCTCTCGCACTGGTGGAATCGACGGCGGCACCGCTGCCGCCGCGACGGCAGCGGCTGCTCGAGGCCGTCGGCCGTCGGCTCGCGGCGGGCATCGTGGCCGACTGCGATTCACCGCCGTGGGATCGGGCGATGATGGATGGCTTTGCGGTCCGCAACGCGGATTTCGCCGGCGCGGCCGGGAGCGCCGTCGAGCTCGACGTGGTCGTCGATCTGGCCGCCGGCGACGTCACGCAGCTCGTCGTTCGCGACGGCTGCTGTGCCCGGATCATGACCGGCGCTCCGCTGCCGCCGGGCGCCGAAGCCGTCGTGCCGGTCGAGTGCGCGATCGACGGCACGGGAAGTTCACATGCGGGCAGCCGCGTGCGGCTCGTCGATCCGCGGTTTCGGGTGGGGCAGCACGTCGGACGTCAGGGTGCGGCGTTTCGCCGCGGGCAGGAGGTGCTCGCCAGCGGCGTCGAGCTGCGGGCGGCCGAGGTCGGGTTGGCCGCCGAGGCCGGGGCGACGCATGTCGTCGCGGAGCCGCGGGTGCGGGTCGCGATCCTGCAGACGGGCAGCGAGCTCGTGGAGTGCGATCGCGAGCCCGCGTTCGGCCAGACCCGCAACTCCAACGGGCCGATGCTCGCCGCCGCCGTCAGCCTGCTCGGCGGCGAGCCGATTCCACTCGGCATCGCGGCCGACAAGCCGGAGGCCATCCGGGCCGCGGTGGCCCAGGGACTGGCCGCCGACATCCTGCTCCTGTCGGGCGGCGTATCGGCCGGCGATCTCGACCTCGTGCCCGAGATCTTCCGGCAGTGTGGCGTCGAGAAGGTGTTTCACAAGGTGCGGCTCAAGCCGGGCAAGCCCGTCTGGTTCGGCCGGCTCGTCCGCGGCGGCGGCGAGGCCGGCACGCTCGTCTTCGGCCTGCCGGGCAATCCGGCCAGCAGCCTCGTCTGCTTCGAACTCTTCGTGAGGCCGGCGCTCCGGATTCTCGCGGGCCGGCCACGCGACGAGTGGCATCTACCGCGTTCGACCGCCGTGCTCACGGCCGCCACCAAGGCGGCGCCGGACCGGCCCGTTTATCTGCCGTGTCGGATCGGCCGCGTGGATGGAGAACTCACCGCGACGCCGCTGCCGTGGACCGGGTCGTCGGATCTCCTCGGGCTCGCGGATGCGCGGGGACTCATCGCACTGCCCGCCGGCGGCGGCCGATTCGAGCCCGGCACCGAGGTGGAAGTCGTGCTCCGTTGGTGAAGCACCCTCGCCGGATGGGCGCTAGGTCGGCAGCGAGCGGTGGAAGTGGACGTGCTTCCAATGGCCGCCGATCTTCTGCCAGATCCGCGTCTCCTCGCACGGCTTCGTCACCGGCCGGCCGGCGTCATCGAGCGTCTGCGTCAGACGGATGTAGGTGACGAGCGCCACGGTGTCGGAGAGCAGCTTCACCTTCGGTGATGCCAGCGTGTTGGTGACGGGCTTGGGGGCCCCGGCGGGCAGCTTGAAATAAAACTCGTGGAAGGGGAGCCCCTCGACCAGCTGGCCGCGGGCCTCCGGCTCGAAGCAGGTGAGATCCTCGGCCACGAGCCGGTGATAGGCCTTCCAGTCGCCGGCGGCGACGGCGGCCAGGAGCTGTTTGGAAAGGTCGATCAGTTCGGCCTCGATCGATGCATGGGCACTCACGGTGATCACTCCTAGGGCGTGGGACGTGGGACGACGAGCCCGAGCGACACGAGCTTGTCGAGGCATTCGTCGCGTTCGCGACACCGCTCCAGACCGGCCCAGGCCGGATCCTGGGCGGCCAGAAACTCGGCGTGCGAGGCGGGCAGCGAACCGGCGGGGCGAGCCGCGAGCCGGCGGATCACCTCCTGGTCGAGCCGCGTGAGCCGCATGGCCTGCACGCGGTAATCGAGGAAGGCCTCCCAGACGAGCGGGAAGAGCGGCGCCACGATCTCGCGGCCGATCGTCTCGGCATAGCGGCGAATCTCGAGCTGCGCGTGGGAGTCCATGCGCAGGGCGAGAAAGTGGAGCAGGTTGTGGAGGTCGATCTTCCAGTAGGCCTCGGTGTAGGTGGAGAGCGGCAGATCCTTGCGGGCCTGCTCGCGGGCGATGCCGGCCGCGAGCCGCTCCTCGTAGACCCGGCGGGCCATCCGCTGGAGTTCCTGTTCCGATTGCGTGAGCTGGAGGCCCGTCGCGGCGGGCAGGTAGTCGCCCGAGCCCTGCCGGTTCGAAGCGGCCTGGCTCCGCCACTCGTCGTCTGTCGTCGTCTGCATGGCGTCGATCGCGAGCGAGTACCGCGTCGAGTATTCGTTGACGCTCGCGGTGCGGTGTCGGATCCACTGCCGCCAGCAGTCCATCGGCACCCGCACCACGAACTTCAGCTCCGCCATCTCGAACGGCGTGGTGTGGGCGTGCCGCAGCAGATAGCGGATGAGCTGCCGGTCGTCGCTCACGCGGCGGGTGCCTTCGCCGTAGCTGACACGGGCGGCCTGCACCACGGAGCCGTCGTCGCCCATGCAGTCGACGAGTGCGACGAAGCCGTCGTCGAGCACCGGAAGCTTCTTCCAGCGGAGCGACTCGAGCAGGGCCGCGCGGTCGCTGGTGGGGGCGGTCGCTGTCATGGCCAGGCTGATCCTCGGGGCCGAAAAGCCCACAGGATGCGGCACGGGCCCGGGACGGTCAATCCTTCGCCAGAAGTTCCTGCAATAGACCGGCCAGCTTGCGGGCGTCGTCGGACTTGTGGACGTGGTCGATCCGCGACTTCGGCACCCCGAGCTTGGCGAGCGAGCCCGTGATGCTCGTCCAGAGCTTCTCCCGCTTCTTGCCCTCGGCGAGGTAGAGGTCGGTCACCTGCTCCCCCAGCCGCTGGAGCAGGGCGGTGTCGAGGTTGGCGTAGTAGTTTTTGACGATCGACTGCTGGTATTTCGTAAGTTCCGCCATGGTCGCCCGCCTCACCGGCTGGAAGGAGTCTGCTGGAAGGAGCCGGCTGGAAGGACCCAGCCGAGCCGGCTACAGTATCGGTCGAAGCCCCCCATTTCATCGAGAGTTTCCGATGCCCACGATCACCTTCACCAACGAAAAAAAGGAAATCCAGGTGCCGGAGGGGGCCAACCTCCGCAAGGAGGCGCTCGCCGCCGGCGTGCAGCTCTATCCCGGCATTCATAAGGTGGCCAACTGCCACGGCTTCGGCACCTGCGGCAGCTGCCGGGTGCTGATCACCAAGGGGATGGAGAACACGAGCCCGAAGGGCCTGCTCGAGGCCGGACGCCTGGGCGTTTCGCTGGCCTACATCGGCAACGAGAAGACGATGCGGCTGGCCTGTCAGACCCGCGTCAACGGCGACATCACGGTGACGACCTGCCCGCCGCTGAACCTCTTTGGCGAGAACTTTTTCAGCTGATTCGTCGAGGCGGCTGGAGTGGGCCGGCTCCGGGATCGGCATGAGTTCCCTCGCCAAGGCCGCGGCGGCCTAACGCTCGGGATCCTCATGCCGATCCCGGAGCCTCCTCAATCGGCGAGGCTTTTGCCCATGAAGGAAGTCATCGCGGTCGTGAAGCCGTATCTGGCGGAGAAGGTGCTCGAGGCGCTCAAGCTCGCGCCGCTCGAGGCCTGCACCGTCCGCGAGGTGAAGGGCTACGGCCGGCAGAAGAGCTACCTCGACCAGTACGGCGACAGCGAGTATTCGCTCGCTTTCCTCCCGAAGGTGGAGATCCAGGTGTGGGTCGATGATGCCCGCGTGGAGGAGGTCGTCGACCGCATCACCGCCGTCGCCCGCACCGGACGCATGGGCGACGGCAAGATCTTCGTGCTCCCGGCCGCCGAGGCGATCGTCGAGTGAGCCGTCGCTCGACCGGCTCGTGGGCGGTACAAGTCTCGTCGCGGTGGACCTCGAAGACTCGGTCCAATGCTCCTCGAGCTTGCACCGACCCCCTCGCCTCCCGCATCGGTCTTTCACGCAGACAAGCCATGATGGCTCGTCAGCGTGAAAGGAAGATGCCGGTGGCGTACCAGATGCCGTTGGCGCCGCGGCGGATGTCGTAGCCGTAGGCGGCCTGCGGGCTGCGGACGGCGTTCCAGTGGCCCGACGACTGCCGCCAGCTGGCGACGCAGTCGACGCACGAGTCGAGCAGATCCTGGTTCTCCCAGCTTTCGGCGCAGACCTCCGAGGCCGAGCCGGCCCCCATGCCTCCAGCGATCCGCTGCGACCGCACGTCCCAGCCATGATGCCCCTGGCGGCGGATGCGGGCCTGATGGGCCGAATGGCTCTCGGCCTCCGCGCACAGAGCGGGATCACACGTGCCCTGCGTGCTCTGCGGATTCTCGGGATGGATCCGCACGGCGAGGATCAGCGACCGCTGCGTAAGCGACCCCTCCGGTAGTGCGGCCAGTTCGTCGAGATGAGACGAGCTGAAGCGGTAATACTTGCCCGGCGTCCGCGGGAGGATCGAGACGATCCGGCCGGCGTACCGCGGGTGGGCGTGATCGACCACGAAGACGCCCGGGCCGCGGCGCATCTCGACGAGGCTCGGGTCGGCCACGAGGCCCGCCGCCTCGGCCATGCCCAGCCGGCAGAACACCCAGGGCGTGCCCGAGCGGGCGAACCGCTCCTGCACGTCGGGCCGCTCGAGGTGCTGGCCGACGGTATCGCCCGGATCGCCCGACTGCGGCTCGACCGACACCAGCAGCATGCCGCTCGTCGCCCGCGCCGCCTCGACCGCCGCGGCATAGTCGTCGATCCGCTGCACGCCCTCCGCAGCCGCGGCGATTCGGGACCCCGGCGTGGCGGCCGTGGCCGCGTGGCCGTACGTCGCGCAGGCCGCGACGATCACCATTCCAAGTCGAGCACCGCTGAATCCGCCTGCGTTCATGATGAACATGCTGCACCTCGTCCGTGGGTCAAAGGGAAGGAGGCCGAGATTGAATGGCTGCGCCGGCTCCGTTGCAAGGGGCCGAGGTGGCGGCGCCGACGGCGCGTCTCGACTTACGACACGCCGCGCCGCGGCCAACCGCTGGCAGCGCAAGAGATTGCGCGCGAGCGAAAAAAATTCGTCGCGCAGCCGTGATCCGCTCCCGGAGCGAGCGGACTACGGGAGGGGGGTCTTCAGCGCCGGGGCGACGGGCTCGAAGGGGCGGACCCAGATCGAGCGGAACTGCACCGGGTTGCCGTGATCCTGCAGCATGATCGGCAGGGCGTCGGCGTGCGCGGTGTAGCCCGGCGGGGCATGCCAGAAGGTGTTGCCCTTGATCACCGTGTCGGCATGGATGGCGACGCCGTTGTGGAGCACGCTCACGCGGGCCGGCTTCGCGAGTGAACCGTCCGCCGCGAATCGCGGCCGCGTGAAGAGGATGTCGTAGGTCTGCCATTCGCCCGGCTTGCGGCACGCGTTCACGGCCGGGGGGTGCTGCTTGTAGAGGGCGCCGCACTGGCCGTCGGGATAGGTGAGCGGGCCGTCGGTGCCGTCCACATAGGAGTCGAGCACCTGGATCTCGTACTGGCCCATGAGAAACACGCCGGAGTTGCCCCGGCCCTGGCCCTTGCCCGTCGGCGGGCTCGGCATCCGGAATTCGAGATGGAGCTGGCAATCGCCGAACGGCTGCTTCGTCGAGATCGATCCTTTCCCGACCGTGGCCACGCCGTCGGCCACCGTCCAGTTCTCGGCGCCCTGCCATTGGTCGAGGTTCGTGCCGTCGAAAAGCACGACGGCGTCGGACGGCACGGAAGCGGGCCCGGCCGGCGCCGGCCCGGGATCGACCGACCGCGGCCGCGGCCATTCCAGCGGCGGCCGCCATTCGCCGCTGGAATGTTTTTCGCCGAGCAGCTGCAGCCGGCGGGAGCGGATCGAATCGGTGATGGCCCGGGCCTTCGCCTCCGCTTCGGCGATCGGCAGACCCGTCTTCATTCCGGGCCGCAGGTGGCCGGCGGCCGAGAGGTAGGCGTCGCGGAGCAGCTGCATCCGCTGTGTCACCTCCGGTAGGAAGGCCTCGAGAGCCGCGGGCGTCTCGGCGTCCGCGGCCTGCCGATCACCGAGACCGCGGAGCACGGCCCGGCAGATCGCCCAGTGGCCCTGCGGGTTCGGGTGCACCGTGTCGGGGGCGAAGATGGCCGCTGGATCACGGCTCCGGGCGGCGGCGAGCATCTCCTTCATCGGCCCGTGCACGTCGATCACGAGCCAGCCGTCGGCCCGCTTCGAGAGCAGCCACCGCGAGTAGGCGTCGAGCACGGCGTCGTAGTCGGCGTCTCCGGCGGGGCCCGGCTTGTCGGATCGCTTGTCGTAGACCGGCGGCGTGAGGTGGATGATCTTCGCCCCGGCCTTCTCCACGGCGGCGTGGAGCCGTTCGATGCCCGCCTTGAACTTTGCAAACCGTTCCTCGGCGAGCGGCTGGTAGATGCCGCAGTTCATCCCGTAGCAGGCCAGCACGACGTCGGGCCGCACGACGCGCAGCACGCGGTCGAGCCGCTCCGCGAGGTCGGGCCGGGGAAACTGTCCGCCGGCGTGACCCTCCTCGGACAGGCCGGATACCGTTTCGCTCGGCAGCCCCACGTCGATCACCTCGGCGTCGGTGCCCCGCCGCTCCATCCAAGCGATGAGCTCGGCGACCCAATCACCTGCATGGGTAATCGAATCGCCGAGCACGGCCACCCGCTTCGCTTTCAGGAGCGCGTCGGCGGGCACGACCTCGTCGGCAGAAGCGCCGGCCAGGCCGAGGCAGACGAACAGGACAGCGAGGCTGGCAGAACGCAGCAGCATGATCAGGGGTCTTTCGTCGAGGGGGAGGCGTCGGTGGCAGTCACGGGTTCGGTCGCGGGCTCGGCGTCGGCGGGCGACAAGGGCACGGCCTCGAGCGCGAGCACGTCGTCGTACGTGCGCCGCTCCCAGTCGAGCACCTCACCCGGCTTTTCGGGATTCAGGACGGGGAACAGATAAACGGGGGTGATCGACACGGTGAAACCGGGCCCGTTCTCCCGCCGCGAAACTTCAACCTCCACGTGGCCGTAGTGCTTGCCGCCCGACTCCAGCACGTCGCCCCGCCAGCGCTCCGCGGCATGATCGTGGGCCACGAATATCTGCCGGTCATTCACGTGCCCGGCGTCGGGAGGCGACAACGCGTCGCCGCCGATCCCCACCGTGTAGTAATGCACGCCGTCGGCGAACGAATGCTCGTACATCTCGTCGTGGCCGCAGAAGACCGCTGTCACACCATGCTCCTTGAAGAGCCCGGCGAGTGACCGCAGGGGCTGCCCCGAGTGAGGATCCTTGCCGTCTCCCCGGCCCGGGTTGCGGCCGTGCATCCCACCCGAGAACGGGGCGTGGTGGAACTGGACGAACACCACGCGTCCACGCGCACGGGCCGCTTCCAGCTCCCGTTTCAGCCAGTCATGCTGCTCGGAGCCGGGCGTGTAGTCGGGGATATGAGTGGCAGCCTGACGGTCGAGGAAGTGGTTCGTGTCGTCGGCACCGGAATCGGAGCCGCCGTTGGTCGTGTCGAGGGAGAGCAGCGTGACGGGGCCGAAGTCGAGGCGATGGTAGCGGCCGATGTGCCGCTCGTCGGAGGCCCCGTTTTCAGGGTGCTCGAAGTAAGTGAGGAACTTGCGGGAGGCGAGCAGCGTCACGGGAGTGGTGTAGCCCCCGAGATCTCGCAAGCGATCGTCGCTCTGCGGGCCGCCGAAGATGTCGTGTTCGCCCATGACGGCGACGATCGGCACCCGCGAAGCAAGCGTGCCGAACTCCCCCGCGTTGTGACGCCAGAACTCGTCCCAATGCCTCTGCTCACCGCCACTCTCCACCAGATCGCCCACGATGCTGCAGAGCACGGGGTTGCCTGCCCGCAGACTCTCGGCGGCCCGCGAGGCGATCAAAGCGAGGTTGGTGCGGTAGGCGGTCGTCTCTTCAACGAGATAGCGGTCGCCAACCCACCGTGGCCGCGGACCGCCCGGCAGCGAGGGCGAAGCCGGCCACATCGCCCGCGACTGCCGGGAATCCGGCCGTGCCTTGGCATCGGCGTAGAAGAAGAGCCGCACGCCCCCGCCACGGCCGACCTCGCCGGGCTCGGGTGCGGTTGTGAGCACGGCCTTCGCTGTCTCGCCCGACTGCTCGACCGAATAGGGATAGCTCGTCGCCGGCTTCAGACCGGTGATCCGCACCGAGTGGAGGAACGGCGGCGAGGCATGCTGCATGCCCGCCGGCTCGGTCATCTGGTAGTCGAGATCGCGGGAGAGCACCGGCGACGAGGTGAACGTGCGGCCGTCGCAGGTCAGGGTGCCGGCCGCGTTGGCATCGGAAAACCAGCGGACCGTCATCGCGTCCGCGGCCGGGTTCTGGAGGTAGGGCCGAACCCGAAACGGCGTGCTGACGATGTCGGAGCCAGAAGCCGAACCAGCGCCGACCAACGCGATCAGCAGCGGGGCGATGGCTTGGGCGACAAGGCCGGGGCGGAGCGTCATGGCGTGACGGAGGAGGTGGTGACCGGGCTGGCCCCGGCGCGGATGGCGAAGAGGTGGCTCTTGTTGGCGATGTAGAGCGTATCGCCGGCGACGATGGGGGTCGAATAGACGCTGTTGCCCATGTTGATCTCGGCGAGGATCTCCTTCTCCTTTCCGAGCGTGAAGACGGTGATGTCGCCGTCTTCGTCGCCGATGTAGACCTTCCCGTCGACCACGAGCGGCGAGCCCCACGACGCGGCGAGCATGTCGTGCGTCCAGTGCGGCTTGCCGGTCTTCAGATCGAGGCAGTGGAAGAGACCGCTGAAGTCGGCCACGAAGAGCAGGCCGTCGACGATCGCCACCGTGCCGCAGGTGCGATGCATCGTCTCCTCGAAGTCGAGCTTGCCATTCTTGTCGGCGTCGAAGCCGGGGTAGTGCCAGACGGCCGCCGAATTCGGGTTCGGCCGGGCCACCTCCCCCTGCTCCTTGATCACGGCCTGCTCGCGGCGGCGGGGCAGGGGCGTGGTCGGATCCTTCAGGCTCACGGCCAGTTCGCTCGACACGTCGCCCCGCTTCGTGGGATCGATGCACCACAGGTGCCCCACGCCCTCGCCATGCTCCGGATCCTCGCCGACGGCGACGTAGACGAGCCCCTCGTGGATCACCGGCGTGCCGATGATGTGGTTGCGGTCGGCCCGCCCGCCGAGCGTGTATTTCGATTCCTTCGGATTGCAGTCGAACTCCCAGAGCTTCTTCGACCGGCCGTTCTCGCCGCGGGCGTCGAACGCATAGAGCCAGCCGTCGCCCCCCCCGAAGATCACCTGCGGCACGCCGCCGAGTTCGGCGTAGGCGGGGCTCGACCACTGACCGTGGAGCACGTTGGCCCCGGGCGTGTTGTCGGCCCAGAGCACCTTCCCGTCGCGCTTGTCGATGCAGAGAAAGCTCGGCGCCTCGGCATTGGGCAGGTTGATATGCCCCTCGTCCACGCCGTTGCTCGTGTTGACGAACAGGAAGTCGCCCGCGCTCGTCACGCTGCAGGAGCACATGTTGTGCTGCGACACGCCCAGCTGCTTCATCATGTCGAGCACCCAGACGACGTCGGCCTCGTCCTTCTCTTGGGCTTTCTCCGTGGTGAACGGCCCGTCGTTCTCGCCGTCGCGGAAGCCCTCTGTGTCGAGGCATTTCACCTCGCCGCGGCTGGTCACGTACCAGAGCCGGTCTCCCTCCACGAGCGGCGCGCAGCAGATCCCCTGCAGCGGCCAATCGTGCACGCGGCCGGTGGGGAGCTTCTCGCTCGAGTCCTGCCAGAGGAACGAGCCGTCCTTCGCGTCGAAGGCGAGCAGGCAGCCGAGATCGACCTCGGGCGGATACCGCTTCAGCCAGCCCTTGCCGTTGTTCGAGCCGACGTACACCTTGCCGCCGGCCACGACCGGGTTGCCATAGGACTGGCTGCCGAGCGAAGCCACCCAGGCGACGTTCTGGCTCGTCTCGGGCTTCCAGGCGCCGGTGGCGGCGTCGAAGTCGCCGGGCTGCCACTCGGCCGGGATATTCTTCGCGGGCGAGACGTTGTTGCGCACGGGCGAGCCGCCCCACTGGTTCCAGTCGCTCGCACTTGCCGTGATAGGGAGCACAATCAGGAGCGAGGCAAGCGCCACCGTAGCTGGAGCCGCTCGCGGGGTTGCCCCTACCGTCTCGCCGGACGCTCGCTTCGGACATCCTGTCCTTCGCTCGCTCGATGGCGGCTGCGCTCTCGGCATCCTGCCTTCGCTTGCCGCCAACGCCGGCTCACCGGTAGGGGCAACCCCGCTGACCCCACGACTGGGCAGCTTTTCCGTTCGCGGCGTTGTCATTTCACGGCCTCCACGGTCACGTTGTCGATGTAGATCTCGGAGTCCTTCGAGTTGCCGAAGAAGCCGGGGC
>CAZXIG010000033.1:0-18979 GCA_964640405.1 uncultured Candidatus Kuenenia sp. | reverse complement strand
GTTCGTGCAGCTCTATTCCGGCGGCGCCCACAACGACGACAACTGGGACGCCCACACCGACATGGTGAAGAACCACACGTTCCACGCCGGCAACACCGACCAGCCGGTCGCCGCGCTGCTCACCGACCTGAAGCGGAGCGGCCTGCTCGACAGCACGCTGGTGATCTGGGGAGGAGAGTTCGGCCGCCAGCCGACGGCGGAGTACGCCGAAGGCACGGGCCGCGACCACAACTCCTTCGGCTTCACGATGTGGATGGCCGGCGGCGGCATCAAGGGGGGCGTGAGCGTGGGCGAGACCGACGAGCTAGGGTCAGCGGCGATCACGCCGACGCACGAAGGCAAGGCGGGCTTCCACGTGAAGAGCCTGCACGCCACCGTGCTCCACCAGCTGGGCCTCGATCCCAACCGGCTCACCTACTTCTTCGGCGGCCTCGACCAGAAACTCGTGGGCGTCGAGCACGTCGAGCCGATCCACGAGATTCTCGTTTAGGCACCGCGAGGACGAAACCGCACGACGAGTGATTCGTACCCGAGCGGCCGGTCATACGCGGCGGTGTGCTCGACGCGGTCGCGTTTCGAGACCAGTTCGATGCGGCCAACCCGGTCGCAGATCCTGGCCAGGAGCGTCCGCATGACCGTGCGGGCGTGGGCGGCGCCGAGGCAGAGGTGCACGCCGAAGCCGAACGACACGTGCGGGTTCGGCCGGCGGTCGAGCCGCACCTCGTCGGCCCCGTCGAACACCGTGTCGTCGAGGTTGGCCGACGCCCAGCAGAGGCTCACGCGATCCCCGGCGTGCACCTGCATGCCGCGCACGTCGGTGTCGACCGGACAGACCCGGCCGATGTGCGTGAGCGGCATGTAGGCCCGGAAAAACTCTTCGCTGGCCAGCACGATCCGGCTCGGGTCGGCCCGGAGAAACGCGAGCGCCTCCGGCCGCTCCGCCAGATAGCCGATCGCGCAGGCCACGGAATAGATCACGGTGTCGCGTCCCCCGGCGAACATCAGGTTCGCGAATCCGAGCTGTTCCGCCCGAGTGAGCGGCCGCCCCTGGAAACTCGTCTTGGTGAGCAGCCCGTAGAAGTCGTCACCGGGGTTCGCGGCCGCCCTGTCGAACTGCTCGTTGAGATAGCGTTCGAGGTCCTTACCCTTTTCGGCGCCGTTCTCGCCGTGATGAAACACGTGAATGCCCCAGCCGATGAACCGCTCGGCCTCCTCCTCGGGGACGTCGAGCAGTACGGTGAGGGCGCGTGACTGCAGCGGCAGCGCCAGTTCGCCCACGACCTCGATCGTGTCGCGGGACAGGGCATCCGTGAGCAGCCGATCCGTGATCGCCTCGATGCGGGCGACGAACGCCGGCTGCTTCGCCCGGAGGAAGAACGGCTCGACGAGCTCGCGATACTCGGCCTGGAGCGGTGGGTCGGTCTCGATGGGCAGCTGCCGCACGCTCCGCAGATGCTCCTCGGAGGGAATCGGCACCCGGTGCGGGGCGTCGGAGCTGAACGTCTTCCAGTCCTTGGCCGCCCTGCGCACATCCTCGTGCCGCAGAATCATCGGGATCGTTTCCTGGTCGGTCGGCAGCCCGAGCACGCCCGCCGTGCGGCGGGGCTCGCGAAACGGATCGGGAATCTCACCCATGACTGGTCTGGCTCCGGGGTTGGCCTCGATGCCCTACGATACGCTCGCCATCGTGGTTTGTCTTGCACGGCCGCAGAGGTTGCCAACACAATCCCGTCATGATGCAAAAGCACCGACAACTCTCGTCGCACACGGTTGTCGTGCTCCTCGCTCTCTACGCCGCCGGCTGCCGCCCGACGCCTCCGGACGGCGTCGCGTTGCACCCGACCACGTCCGAGGCCGCATCACTCGCCACCCAAGTGGCAGCCGTGACGGCCGGGAGGGCGACGCGGATCGCCGCGGAAGAGCCACTGACCGATGCGGAGTGGGAAACGCTTCGCGGTCTGGCCGGCCTCCGCGAGCTGGTTCTCACCGCCGGTGTGGCCGACGACTCACGGGCCGAACTGCTCGCCACGCTGCCCCACATCGAACGGCTCGTGCTCCGGGATTCGCCGCTCTCGGACGCCGGTTTCCACTCCTTGGCACGATGCGCCAGCCTACGGGATCTCAACGTGCCACAGGCTGCCTGTACGCCCGCGGGCATTCGGGCGCTTGCAACGCTGCCCGACCTCAGGAGCCTGCGGCTCGGGGGAGCGCAGCTTGCGAGTGCCGGTGCCGACGTGGGCCTAGCAGTGGCGGAGCTCTCGAACCTGCGGTCGCTGCACCTCATCGACGTGTCCCTGGGAGACGACGGTCTCGCGGCCATCGCGCGGCTGCCGAACCTCTGGAATCTCTACCTCGACGGCGCCGGGGTGTCGGACGAGGCCTGGGGCCGGTATTTTGAGTCGCACCCGCGGGTGCACGTGCACGTCGATCAGGCCCACCACGACCGCGACCCCGGCCGCGATCACGACTGAGCTGGCTGTCTTTCGGAGCGCATCCATGCCCACGTCGATCCGACCCCGCTGGCTGCTGGCAGGGCTCACAGGACTCGCAGTCGCCGCTGGCGTTGTCGCGACCTCACCCGCTGCGACCCTGCGCCGGCTGGCGGGCGAGTCGCTCACCCGTTCCGCCACCACCTGGATCGGCTCGCTCGACGCTGAGCAGAGGACCCGCGGTATGCGGCCGTTCAGCGAGGCTGCCCGAACCGACTGGCACTTCGTACCGAAGGCCTCCAGGAAAGGCGTGCCGCTGAGGGACATGACGCCGGCACAGGAGCAGGCCGCCCTCGCCCTCCTGCGGTCTGCCCTGTCGCAGGCCGGCTATGACAAGTCGCTCCTGATCATGAGCCTCGAGGAGATTCTGCAGCGGCTCGAGGGGGATCGTGCCAAGAACGTCCGCGATCCGAAGCGCTACTTCTTCACCGTCTTCGGCACGCCCAACGACACGGGCACGTGGGGGCTCTCCGTCGAGGGGCATCACCTGTCGTTCAACGTCACCGTGCGCGACGGGGTGGTCGTCGACTCGACGCCGCAGTTTATGGGGGCCAATCCGGCCGAGGTGAAGACCACGTTCGCCGGCCTGCCGGAGGCGGGCCTCCGCGTGCTCCGCGATGAGGAGACGCTCGCCTTCGAGCTGGTACGGTCCCTCGACGCCACACAACAGGCGACGGCCGTGACCACCGAGCCGCCCAAGGAGATTCGCGCCGCTGGCGAGCCGCAGCCGCCGCAGGAGCTGGCCACCGGCATCGCCTGGCCGCAGCTGACGGCCGCCCAGCAGGGAGTGCTCCGCCGGCTCATCGACGCCTACTGCAGTTGGATGACCGCCGAGGTGGCCGCCGAGCGAATCCGGCTCATCGAAGCGGCGCCGGGCGGCTGGGACGACGTGCGATTCGCCTGGGCGGGGGCTCTCGAACCGGGCATCGGCCATGCCTACCGGGTGGAGGGGCCGACGTTCCTGATCGAGTTCGTGAACGTGCAGCCCGATGCGGAAGGCACGCCCGCCAATCACATTCATTGCATCTGGCGGGACAAGACGGGCGACTTCGATCTCCCGGCGAAGCCACTCGGATCTCAATAGCCAGCCGGCTCCGAACTGATTCCGAATCGTACCCGGACGTCGGGGTGCGTGGTGTAGAGGCGGAACCGCTGGCCGTCGTGCACGAGCGTCGCGCTCGACCGCTTCGGCGCCTCGGGGTCGACCGGCAAGAGCGGGTTGCCCGCGTACTTCGTCCAGTGCACGAGGTCGGTGCTCGTGGCGAGGCAGGTCTGCCACGTGGCCCGATCCTCCCGCGGGCTCGAGTGATAGTAGGCGTAGTAGCGGCCCGCGTGCCGCACGATCTGATCGACGGCGATCGCGTGGAGGTCGTAGGGCTCGGGTCCGCAGGCCAGCACGGGCTCGTCGGTGACGTTGGTGAACACGCGGCCGTCGCGGGATGTCGCCAGCCACACGCCGTCGTCCATCCGCTCGTAGAACAGGTGCCAGACGCCGCGCTCGAACCAGACGGCGGGTGTGCCCCGCGGCCCGTCGGGGATCGGCCCGCCCGCGGCCAACCTGATCTCGAGCGGCCCGCACTGTCTCCAGCGGACGCGGTCGAGCGACATGAGCAGATGGGCGATGTCCTGCTCCCCCTCGGCGAACATGAGATACCGGCCGGCGTGGCGCACCACGCATACGTCCTCGACCCAGGCATCCCGGACGAGCGGGTTGCGTCCGCAGCGGGTCCAGTTCAGGCCGTCGGTGCTCGTGGCCAGGCCCATGCGCCGCACCGGATCGCGGTCGGGGTTCGAGCCGGTGTACCAGAGCGACCAGCGGTTTCCCTCCCGCATGATCCAGCCCCGCTCACGGAGATCGCGGTCCCAGGCCGCGGGACCACCCCCCGCGAACAGCGGCTGCTTCGACGGCGGCCCGAACTCGACGAGTTCCGCCGGAAACGGTTCGCTCCCCCGCGCGACCGCGGTCACGAGCAGCAGGCCGACGACGCATGAAGCCACGATCCGGAAACGCATGGTCACAGGATACAGCAGGGCTGGACCCGTATCGCCCCGGGCTTGGCCCGTATCGCCCAGGACCGGCCGATCTTCTATCCTTTCATGGCAGCCCACGACGGATCCCATACCTTTTTCGCCGAAAGTCATGTCAGACGAAACACCCACCGGTACCGCAGCCGCCAAGCCCTCCGCCGTTGAACTGGCCAAGATCGCCAGCAACTACCTGGCTGGCGACATCGCCAAGGAACTCGCCGACGGCGCGCCCGGCTTCGGCAAGCCCTCGGTGCAGCTGCTCAAGAACCACGGCACCTACCAGCAGGACGACCGCGAGACCCGCAAGTCGGTCGACGGCAAGAAGAGCGAGCGGCAGATCTCGTTCATGATCCGCACCTGCGTGCCCGGCGGAAAGCTCACCGCCGAGCAGCTCCTCTCGGCGATGGACATGGGGGACGAACTGGGCAACGGCACGATCCGGCTCACGACACGGCAGGCGATCCAGCACCACGGCGTGGTGAAGGGCGATCTCAAGGCCTTCATGCAGAAGGTGCACGCCAACCAGATGACCACGCTCGCCGCCTGCGGCGACGTCGAGCGGAACATCATGTGCTGCCCGGCGCCGATCCATGGCAACGCGGTTCGCGACGAGATGCAGGCGATGGTGGACAAGCTCGCCAAGCATCTCGCCCCGCGGACGCGGGCCTACTACGAGATCTGGCTCACCGATCCCGACACCGGTGAGCAGCAGCGGGTGGCCGGCGGCCCCGAGGTGATCGAGCCGATTTACGGCCCGACGTATCTGCCGCGGAAGTTCAAGACCGCCTTCGCCCTGCCGGAAGACAACTGCACCGACGTCTATGCCAACGACCTCGGCTTCATCGTCGTCCACGAAAACGGGAAAATCCTCGGCTACAACGTCCTCGCCGGCGGCGGCATGGGCGTGACGCCGAGCGCGGCGAAGACGTTTCCGGCGCTGGCGAAGCGATTGGGCTTCGTGCCGCCCGAAGACGTGCTCGCCATCGCCGAGGCGATCGTGAAGGTGCAGCGCGACTTCGGCAACCGCTCCGACCGCAAGACGGCCCGGCTCAAGTACACGATCCACACGATGGGCCTCGAGGCCTTCCGGGCGAAGGTCGAGGAGTATTTCGGCAAGCCGCTCGCCCCCTGCCATCCGGCCGACGTGCACGGCTTCGACGACCACATCGGCTGGTTCGAGCAGGGGGACGGGAAGTTCTTCTACGGGCTCAACGTGGAAAACGGCCGGGTCGTCGATCGGGAAGGCTTCCGCCTGAAGACGGCGCTGCGGCAGATTCTCCGCGAGATCAAGCCGGGCGTGCGGATCACGTCGCACCAGAGCCTGCTGTTCACCGATCTCGCGGCCACCGACCGCGTGCGGATCGCCGACATTCTCCACGCCCACGGCGTGAAGACGTCGGAGGAGATCTCGACCATCCGCCGCTGGAGCATGGCCTGCGTGGCGCTGCCCACCTGCGGCCTGGCCGTCGCGGAGAGCGAGCGGGTGCTGCCCGGGCTCATCGATTCGCTCGAGCCCGAGGTGGCGAAGCTCGGTCTTTCCAACGACGCCTTCACGCTCCGCATGACCGGCTGTCCCAACGCCTGCGCCCGCCCCTACAACTCCGACATCGGCATCGTGGGCCGCACGCTCGGGAAGTACACGATCTTCCTCGGCGGCCGCCTGCTCGGCGACCGGCTCAACGTGCAGTACAAGGACGTCGTGCCCTTCGAGGAGCTTTCCAAGGAACTCACGGCGGTGCTCGCCTGCTACAAGGCGGAGCGGAAGACGGGCGAGACGCTCGGCGACTTCTGCCACCGCAAGGGCGTCGACGGCGTCCGCACGTGGGCCGACGAATGGCTCGCCGGCAGCCGCGGGCACGGTGCGTGACCCCGCGGCGGACGACGGTCAGGCCGGCAGGTCGTCCCACATCGGGCACCACAGCGGCGTCCGCGGGAAGAGCTGTCCGGCGAGCTTGATGGCGATCTGCGTCGATCCCTCGAGCCGCCCGGCTGCCGCGGCCTCGGCCGGATCACACTGGCCGAGCAGCAGCCGCGCCAGTTCGTCGTCCGAAAGCCTGAGATAGCTGCGGCCCACGCGGCCGGTATGCACGGCGGCCTTGCCGTCGGCGACCACGACCGAGCCGCGGAATCCCGGGGCTTCGAGCCCGAGTTCGACGGTCTCCTTGATTCCGGCCTCGGCCGCCCGCGCGGCCACCGCCGGCACGAGCGACTCGAGCAGCTCGCCCGGCCGAAACACCTTGGCGACGATCATCCGATCGCCCCCCTGCACCAGGCTCTCGCCGCCGGTGACCGCCGCATGCAACGGATCCGAGGCGTGCGACTCGTAGACGATCTCCTGGCGGTCGTTCTCGATGGCCTCGCCGCAGACACGTGCCAGGATCTCGCGCTCCAGACCGGGGAACTCGGGATCGGCCATGATCTCGAGCACGCGGTGCCCAGCCTGCACGCAGTAGCCCACGATCCGGGCGGTCGTCTCGTGCAGGTCGTAGCGATCCTGACCGACCAGCGCGACGAGAATCGAGTCGAACGCGCCCCTGCTCACGAGCCAGCGCGAATAGTTTTCGTCGCGGTCGAGCGGCCCGATGTAGCGGGCGGCGTTCTGCCGGTAGATCCGCAGGATCGCCGGAAGCTCCACGTGCCGCCACTGCCGCATCGTCACCGCCTCGCCCATCCGCTGCGGCCCCTCGAGCAGCCGCGCGAGAATCTCCGCGGGGCGGCCGGGCGTCGCACAGTCGCGGGCCAGCACGCTCCAGCCGAGTTCACGGAACGACGGCGCGATGCGCGTTCGCGAGAAAGCGACGACGGCCCCGAGCTGCCGCATCCGATCCTCGGCGGCCCGCACCAGTCGCTGCCCATGACCGGCACCGCGGCACTCGGGCAGCACGGCCACGCGATCGATGACGGCACCCCGCACGGCGACGCCTTCGCCGCCGGGGGCGGCGGCGCCGACCATCACGTCCCGCGGCACGATCTCCACGTGCCCGACGATCCGGCCGGCGAGGCGGGCGACGAGCCGGTTGGCGGAGTCGTGGTCGGGATGATCGACGGCCGCATGGAACTCGGCCCGCGACGGGGGAGCGGGGAGCCCGGCGAGCAGTTGGAGGATCTCGCTCTGATCACCGGCCCGCGCCGGGGCCACATGGCAGTCCTCGAGCATCCAGGCGGGGGGGGTGACCGGCACCACAGGATGGAGCGGCACGTGCCGCACCGGCGTCCGTTTGGCGGCGCCGAGCGGGCGGCGACTGACGACCGTGCCTGCGGGGCGAATGTCGATCGCCGCGACCCCGTCGGCCTCCGGGGCGGTGCCTTCGGCGAGCCGGACGAGCTTCTTGGCCGACTTTGGGGCCGAGACGGATGCACTGTTTTGGGGCTGGCGGCTGCCGGTGGTCGCCGCGGCGGCACGACCCGTGCTCGCACGAATCTTCAGCTGCGGCTTTGCCTTGGGCCGCTTCACGGCCGTGGCATCGGCCCTGGAATGCGTGCGTTGACTCCGCTGCATGGTGCCTCCTTTCCCTGGGGCAATCGAATCAGTCCGTTGCGCGACAAGATAGGCGGATTTTTAGGTGGATTCCAGTAGCAGGAAGCTTTTGAGCGTCTTTTCCGCGTAAAAACACCATGGATAGTCACGCGATGCCAGGACCTTCCGGGCCCGCACCGCGGCCGCCAGCGGCCCCACGCGTCCGAGCAGTTCGTCCTTGATCGACCGCGCGTGGAACACCATCCGTTCGTTCGCCGCCCGAATCTCCCGGCAGCGGCGCTTCGCGAGCGCCGGCGTGGGGAAGGTGTCGATCCAGCGGCGCTTCTCGTTGGCCAGATCCCGCACCTCCTGCGGCTGGGCGTCGAGGGGCTCGAGGAATCGCTCGGGATGAAACTCGAGATCGCGGATCTGCCGCTGCAAGGCCGCCAGGCGGGCGGTCGGGTCGTCGGCGTCGAACCCGGGGAACGTCCGCTCCACCGGCAGCCGCAGCGTGCCCGACACGACGGCATGCCGCGGCGGATCGCAGCCGGTAAGCCGCCGGACGATGTCGTCGGTGATCCGGTCGTAGGCCGCCCCGCCGATGCCGTGCACGAACACGTCGGCCACGAGCACCCGCGAGACGAGCGTGGTGAGGATCGCCCGCGGCCGCAGCCGCAGCCCGTGCTCCTCCATCCGCGAGAGGGCGTCGATCCACTTCGAGGGCGTCACGCCCGGGGCGATCGGCAGCTCGACCCGCAGCGTTTCCATGTCGGAGAGCGCGAGCATGTCGGGGGTCGCCTGGGCGAACACCCGCCGACGCCGCGTATCGTCCCGCGACCAGAGCCACCAGGGCACCTCGAGCCATTCGCCCGAGGCATCGTGGCGGACCGCGAGATCGGGCATCGGCCTGGCCCGGCCGCGGACGCGATGCTCGCGGCGATAGGCGGCCAGTGACGCGTTGTAGGCCTCGTGCAGCTGCCGCGTGTGCGCGAGGAGCCAGCCCATGAACACCATCACGGTCGGCAGCCGCATCATCTCGCTGACGGGCAGCTCGAGCGTCTGCAGTCCGAACCGCTCCTCGAGGATGTGCCGCGCCTGGGCGATCGCCAGTCCGAGCCGGTGGGATTCGCAGGCCCGCTCGATCGCCAGCGGCCACCACCGCCTGAGGATGCAGTCGGGCACGAGCGGCGCGAGCACGTCGCTGGCGCGATCGCCGAACGAGTCGAAACAGTCTTCATCGAGGATGCCCCGCTCCTCCCAGGGCATCTCGGGGGCCGCAGCGTCGAAGGGCACGTGCTCGAGCCGCGCCTCGCGGGGCGTGCCCACCGGCACCGCGACCGTGGCGCGGGCGCAGCGATCGGAATCGACGACGATGTTGAGAGCCGTGCCTCCGACCTGCCGCGCATAGGAGTCGAGCGCGGAGTTCTTGAGCCAGACACCGGGGTGGAAGAGATCGGGCTGATGCCCCCCCATGATGATCGGCCGCGCGATCCAATCGGCCATGTTGTCGGGCCGCACGATGTCGCGGTAGCTGCGGGAGTACTCCGCCGCGACGGTGAGCACCTCGCGGCGGGTGGCGGCCACGAGTTCCCAGAGCTTTAGGTCGCCGATGCGCGTGTCGAACGCCGCCCGCAGCAGACGGTTGTTGTCGATGAGCGCCTCGATCGATCCCCCGGTGCCGTCGGCGGCGGGCTGCACGGGCGGGTCGAGGAGCCTCGCGCCGGACGCATCCGGGGCCCGATGGGTGCGGCGGAACGGAGGCATTGCCGGAATGGAGGCCCTGTGGCTGCGGGATGCCCGACGCCCTAGGACGCCGCGCCCGTGCCGGCGACCGAGCCGGCGGCCACGGCCGCCTCCGCCCGATCGAGCACGCGGCGATAATAGGCCAGACGGGTCGCGGCATCGTCCAGTGCGCCCCCGAAACTCCGCGCCAGATCGAGGTACAGCAGCGGCACCGGCAGCTCCACGATCCGCAGCCCGGCCGCCGCGGCCTGTACCCACACCTCGAGCGGCATGGCATAGCCGGTCTCGGTGAGATGCAGCGCCTCCAACGCCCGCCGCGAATAGGCCTTGAACCCGCAGAAGGCGTCGGTGAGCGCGAGCCCCAGCCGGTCGTTGATCTCGGCCGTGATCTCGGCGTTGATCCGCCGCCGGGCCGCGGGCGGCTCGCTGTCGCCGGGGAACCGCTCGAGATACCGGCTGCCGCTCACGATGTCGGCGGAGCCGGCGGCACAGGCCGCGATGAACGACGGAATCAGCCGCGGCTGATGCTGGCCGTCGCAGTCGATCGTGACGAGGCCGTCCCACGGGCCGGCCAGGGTCTCGCGGAACGCCGTCGCCAGGGCCGCGCCGTAGCCGGCGTTCCGGGGATGGCGAACCACCCGCACGTCCCGACGGCCGGCGAGCACCGCCGCCGTGCCGTCGGTCGAACCGTCATCGACCACGAGCACGTCGCGAGTGACGGCGAGCACCTCGTCGAGCACGCCCCCGACGTGGGAGGCCTCGTTGTAGACCGGCAGGGCGGTGAGAAACCGGGCCATGAAAACCCCCTTCGGGGCCGAAGAACGGTGCCTGGACGCACTTGTAAGGATAGCGCACAAAAACCGCGGAGCAACGCGCCGGTCGCTCGGATACGACCGTGGGCGGGAGGGCGATCGGCCCAACGACCCCCCGGACGCCTTTTCTTCATGGAAGCCCCCAGGCGCAAGCCGGGGGATCGAACCGCGTTGCGTCGGGTTTGCAGCCGAAGGTTTTGCTTGCGGCCGCATTATCCCCCTGCTTGCGCATGGGGGCTTGGATGCGCATGGGGCGGGTGGATGCGCATGGGGCGGATGGATGCGCATCGGGGGTGGATGCGCATGGGGCGGGAGGTTTCACGACACGTCGAGCCGGCGGATCGGATCCCGGTCGTCTCGGCTGGCCCAGCAGGTGATGCCCGGCACCGCGGCGGCCAGCTTGGCGGCGAGGGTCTGCATCGCGAAGTGCTCGCTGGCGTGATGCCCCACGGCGATCACCGCCAGCCCCGCCGCCTCCGCCTCGAGCGCCTCGTGAAGCTTCAGTTCCCCGGTCAGCAGTGTCTGGCAGCCGCCACGGCGGACGGCCGCGATCGAGCCGCCGCCCGAGCCGCAGACGATGCCGACGCGACCGGCCGGCCGCTGCGGGTCGCCCACGACCTGCACCGTCGCCACACCGAGCCCGCGAGCGATCGCGGCCGCCACGTCGTCCACCGTCGCCCCGTCGGCCGCCGAGCCGGCCCGCCCGAAACCGGCCAGCGGGAGTTCGGCATCGGGTTCGATCGGCGACACGTGGGCCAGTTTCAGGAGCATTGCCAGCTGATCATTGATCCCACCGGCCGCGGAATCCCACGCGGTGTGGCTGCTCCACACGCCGCAGCCGGCGTGCACGAGATCGAGCAACACCCGGCCCGTGCCGGTCTCGGACGTGATCCGCCCTACGGGCCGAAATGGCAGCGGATGGTGCGTGACCACGAGATCGGCTCGTTCCCGCACGGCCTCGGCGGCCACGGCGGGCGTGAGTGACAGGCAGGTCATCACGCGGCCGACATCGGACCGCCGGGGCGACACCAGCAGTCCCACGGCATCCCAGTCGGCCGCCAGCCGCAGCGGGGCGATGCTTTCGAGTTCGGCAGTGATCTGGGCAAGCGTGGCCATGAAGACAGAATAGTATCGTTCCGCCATGGAAACTTCCCGTCTTTCGTGCGCCGCCGACTCCCTCGCCCGCGATCTGCGGACGGCGCTCCGCCGCGCCCGCGATCTCGGGCTGACGGGCGTGGAGCTCGATGCCCGCGGCGGCCTCGCCCCCGAGCAGCTCACGCAGACGGGACTGCGACAGATTCGCAAGTGGCTCGGCGACGAGGGGATCGTCGTCTCCGCCGTCACGTTCCGCACCCGTGGCGGCTACGCCGACCCCGAGCGGCTCGAGGGCCGGATCACCGCCACGAAGCGGGCGCTCGAGCTCGCACATGCGCTCGGCGCCCACGTCGTGCTCAACCACATCGGCGACATTCCGCCCGAGGATGCCGGGACCCAGCGGCAACTCTTGATCGACGTGCTCACCGACATCGGGGCCTGGGGGCAGCGAGTGGGCGCCACGCTCTGCGCCGAGGCGGGACGGGCGGCACCCGACGAACTGGCGCGGCTCGTCGAAGCCTTGCCCGCGGGCTCGCTCGCCTGCGACCTCGTGTCGGGAGCGCTCGTCGTCCACGGCCACGATCCCGTGGAGGCCGTCGCGACCCTCGGGCCGCACATCGAGAGCGTGCATGCCACCGACGCGGTCGCCGGACCGTTCGCGGGCCGTGGCCGTGCCGTGGTGCTCGGCACGGGCCAGGTCGATCTGCCGGCGGTGTTCGCGGCACTCGAAGAACGGGCCTACCGGGGCTGGATCGGCCTCGAACCGGTGGAGGAGCGGACAGCCCGCGAGGAGCTCGCCGCGGCGATCGCGTTCATGCGGGCGTTGTGACGAACGAGGTTTGACCGGGCTTCGCCGCGGTCGTAGCCTTTCGGTCATGTCTACGCCGGCATGGCTTCAGCGGGCGACCACCTGGATGGCGATCATCGGCTATACGCTGGTGGCCAGTGGCCTGCCGCTGCCTGTCGGCATGCCGGCCCCGCGCGGCGACGTGGTGGCCGACACACGGCTGGCCGCCAAGGATCGCTCCCGGCCGTTCCCGTGCATGGACAAGCCCTGCGGCTGCGCGACGGCCGAGCAGTGCTTCGCCAACTGCTGCTGCCACACGCCGGCGGAGCGGCTCGCCTGGGCGAAGGCCCACAGGGTCGAGCCGGCTGTCCTCGCAGCGCTCGAGCGGCGCGCCGCGGCCGACGCCAAGCCTTCCGAGCCGGCCGGCGGCTGTTGTGCCGCCAAGGCCAAGCGGAAGCCCGCCTGCTGCAGTGCCGACGGATGCGACGAGCTGGAAATCCTGGCTCGAGAGTCTGGCGCGAGCGATGTCTGCACGGAGTTCCAATCGCTTGCCGCCGAGTCACACGCCGCCACCGAACCGGCTGCCGGCAAGGCTCCTGATCAGCCTGATGCCGACCACTCGCGCCCGACGCCCCGTGTGCGCACCGTGACGCTCAAGGCCATGCTGGCCTGCGGCGGCATCCTCACGCAGTGGCTCTCCGTCGGTGGTTCACTGCCGCCGCCGCGCGTCGACCTCCTGCTCGACCTGCCGCTCGTCGATCTCTGCCCGCTCGGCGACTTTGATGCCGTGGTGTCGGCCTCCCCGCCCGACGCCCCGCCGCCCCGCGCGGCCTGAGCCGGATTTCTACCGGTCTTGACAGGGCATGCACGGCCTCGGCGCCGCCCGTGCCCCCGCGTCGTTCTGCCGTGTGCGCACGTCGTTTGCCGTGCCCGCACGCTCCTCGTCACGCCACCATCACACACACGGACCCACTCCATTCATGAACGCATCAATTTCCGCGCGACCGCAACGGCCGCGCGTTCGGCGGGCGTTTACGCTCGTCGAACTCCTCGTCGTGATCGCGATCATCGGCATCCTCATCGGCCTTCTCCTGCCCGCGGTGCAATCGGCCCGCGAAGCGGCCCGGCGAACCTCGTGCTCGAACAATCTCCGACAGGCGGCGTTGGCGATGCTCAATCACGAAAGCGCCACCGGCCGACTGCCGACGATCGGCACGAGTGGCTCGAGCCAATGGGCCTTTTCGGCCCAGGCCTTGATGCTGCCGTATGCGGAAGCGGCCGATGTGCAGTCACTCGTGAATTTCAAGGAGCCGATCATGAACGGCAGCGGTGGCTCCCAGACGCTCAACCCAAACCAGCAGCCGGCGGCCCGCACGCGGATCCCGTTCCTGCTCTGCCCGTCGGACGGCGGGCCGTTGGAGTACATCGCCAATTCGGGCACGTGGGCGGCCACCAGCTACATGGTCAACATCGGCTCGGGCACGACGACCGCGAGCCAGTCCCTGGTGAACCCAAACGACGGCCTGTTCTGGTATCAGTCGAGGACTCGATTCAAGGACATTCAGGACGGCACGTCGAAGACGCTGCTCTTCGCTGAAGCCATCCGCGGCTCAGGGACGCCGGTCACCGGTGCACGACCCGGCGACTCCCGCCGCTTCTACGCCCAATTGCCGGGCGGGACCGGCGGCGTGCAGGTGAGTGATGCAACCTGCCTTTCACCGCAGCAGTGGTCGGCGAACCGCGGCTCGTCATGGCTCTGGGGTCGCGAGTTCAACATCGCCTTCAACACGGTGCTCGCACCCAACGAAGAACGGCCCGACTGCGGCAAGAACGGCGCCGGCCGCTACAAGGCCGCGAGCCTCCACGGCGGCGGAGCGGCCGTGTCGATGGCCGACGGATCGGTGCACTTCGTGACCGATGAGATCGATCCGGCTGCCTGGCGTGCGCTCGGCACCAGGGCCGGCGGTGAATCCGGAGGACTGCCATGAATCACGTCCATGTATCGAATCAGACACCCTTTCTCCACAGGCTGATCGCCGTACGTGTCGAGGGAACGATGAGACTGTTGCTGGCCTCCGCATGCTGGCTTCTGGCGCCAACCATAGCGCCGGCCGACATCCAGCCGGCCGTGATCGGTCGCGTGCCACTGACTGCAGCCGACGCGGCCGACATGATCGAAGCGCCGAGCATCGTCATCGACGCCCGCGGCACGCTCCACGTCGCCTGGGTCTCGGAAACCGCGGCCGGGGAGCGGACGGTCTTTGTCGCTGCGGCACCCGCCGGCGAACCGTTGGGAAAGCCACAGGTGATCGCGCGGACGGGCATCTTCGTCGCGGAATCGACGATGGGCGGCCGCGGCGGCCCACCGCGTATTGTGCGTCGCCCGCTCCGCACGGCGCCGCACATCATGCGGCTTCCGGCCGGCGGTGGGGAATCGCTCGTCGTCGTCTTTACCGCGGCAGCGGCCGACAACGCTGCGTCGGTCCGACCGTCGATCGTGCGCTCGGACGACGGTGGTCGCAGCTTTTCGGAGCCCGCTCCGCTCGATGGTGCGACGGCGGTGCGGCCGACCTTCACCGGCTGCGGCACCGGCGCCGACGGGCGGCTGCTGTTTTCGTGGCTCGACCATCGACTGGGCGTGCAGGTACCGGCATTGGCGGCATCCCGTCCCGGAGAAACGACGTTCCTCCCCGAAACACTGCTCGAGGAGTCGGTCGGGCCCCGCGGAGTGTGCCCATGCTGTCCGACAGCCTGCGCGGCTGATGGTGAGGGCAACCTGTTTCTCGCCTTCCGCAACCAGGTGGACGGGTTCCGCGACATCCACGTCGCCCGCAGGACCGCCGACGCAACCCGCTTCGCGGCCGTCGCTGCGGTCGTGCCCAAGACCTGGCAGTTCGATGGCTGTCCGCACGACGGTCCTTCTCTCGATGTGCATGCGGGCATGGTCACCGTCGCGTGGATGGACGCACACGAAGCGGTACCGCGGGTCTATGTGTCCACGAGCCGCACCGATCCGCTCGCGTTTTCCGAGCCGGTGCAGCTCGACCCGGCTGCGAACGGTGCCCAGGGCAACGTGCGGCTCGCCCGCGACACCGCCGGAGTGCTGCACGCCGTCTGGGAACGGTCGGCGGCGACCGCCGCTCCCGAACCGGCCGCTGCGATCACCGGGCCACCCAGCCGAGGCGGCAATCATGGCCCACACATCGAGCCGGGCGGCCGTCTGATCGTTCGCTCGCGACTGGTCTCCGGCGGGTGGACGGCGGCTGAACCGGTCGCCCCGGCAAGCGAGGTGCTGCAAACCCGTCCAAGTCTCGCGGTAGGCCGCGAGGCCGACGTGGCGGCGGCCTTTTTCGAGCGAACCGCCGCCGGCAAGACGCTCGTCGTGCTTCGCAGCGGCAATCCTCCCGAGAGCGCCGTCATGCCGCGGTCAGTTGCCCCCCGGAATGCACGAAAAATACAGCCGGGGAAACTCGCCTACCTTGAGCACTGCGCCGGGTGCCACGGCGTTGCCGGGGGCGGCGATGGCCCCGCGGCGGCGGCATTGCCCCAGCCTCCGCGTGCATTTGCATCTCAGAGGTGGCGCAGTGAGCGAACGCCGACGGCCATCCGCCGGACGATCATCGAAGGCGTGCCCGGCACGGCCATGAGGCCGCTGGCTGACGTGCCTGACGCCACGATCGACGCCATCGTCGCCCACGTCGCGGAACTCGCAGGAATCGGCGGCGACTCGCCACACGCAACCCGCCTCAGGGTTCATTCCCCGCCGCTGGCCGCGGTGGAACTGAAACTCGCCAACGCCGCGGGGGGCCGTTGGACCGTGCCCGACGACACCAAGTTGACGGTCGTGCATGTCTGGGGCACGTCTTGCGGTGAGTGTCTCGCAGAAATGCCGGCGATCGAGGAACTCCGACGGTCATTCGCCGGCCGCGACCTGGATGTGGTGCATCTCTGTATCGACGCACCCGATGCCGCCGAAGCCCGACGCATCGGCGAAGAAACCGCCCCCGGCGCAAGGGTGCTGGTCGATCCGACGGGCCGCGCGGCCGAGCAACTCGGCGCACGGCTTCTGCCCGCGACCCGGATGCTCGACCGCGAGGGGCGGATCGTTGCCAGCATCGACGGCCGCGAGGACTGGCAGTCGCCGGTGCTCCGCCAACAGATTGAAAAACTGCTCGCAGATGCCGTGGACACCGCGCCGGGAGATGATTGAGTCGACGAGTCCATCAGGCCTCGAAGATTCCGCTCGCCATGACACCTGCTCCGGACCGGGGCGTGGGCTCAATGCGCGGAGTCACGCCGCCCAGTCTCATCGATATGCATGCGAGTGTTCATTGCCAGCCGAACGGCCAGTGCGATCGCGGCGGTCTCGATGCGGAGGATGTGCGGGCCCAGGCTCGCCTTCACGGCCCCGGCCCGCTCCGCCGCCACCACCTCGGCATCGGTGAACCCCCCTTCCGGCCCGACGAGCGCGAGCACGTGCCGGGCGTCGCCGGCGGCGATCGCAGGGTCGAGCGGCCCGCCACCGGGGTGGGCGATGATCGCTGCCGTCCCGTGAGTCCGCTCGGCCAGCGCCTCGGCCACCGACCGCGGTTCGGCGATCTCCATCAGCGTGTTGCGGCCACACTGCTTGCAGGCCTCGATCACGCCCCGCCGCAGCCGTTCGCGGGCCGCCGGTGTCGCCTCGGCCACGCCCCGCTCCGTCTCCAGTGGCACGAGCCGCGCCACGCCCAGCTCCGTCAGCTTTTCGACGAGCCACTTCTGCCGTTCCCCCTTCGGCAGCGCCACGGCGAGCGTCAACGCCGGGCCGTGGTCTGCCCGATCCCGCCGCTCCGGCCCCGTCTCGAGCTCGGCCTCGTCGCGCGAGAGCCGCACGATCCGCGCCGGCCACTCGCCCCCCTGCCCAGCGAACACGACGACCTCGTCACCCACCTTCGCGCGGAGCACCCGCACCAGATGCCGAGCCTCGTCGCCGACGAGCACGGCCCGGCCTGCAACCGGGGGATCGGGGATGAAAAATCGTTCGCTCATGCTCGCTGCACGGCTGGGAATCGATGCGTCGAACGGGCGGATTCACGCCGTTTTTGCGGCCAATTTCGTCCTGACCGACGGCCGGGGCGTCGCTACACTCCGCCCATGGTACGCGACCGACTCACGTTCACCGACCCGCCCTTCGTCGGCAGCCTCGAGCCCGAGGTTTTCTATCCGGGCCCTGCGCACGAGGAGGCGCTGGCTCGCCTGGAGTGGGTGGTCGAGGAACGGCAGCGATGCTGCCTGGTCGTCGGCGCGGCGGGCATGGGCAAAAGCCATCTCGCCGCGATGGCGGCCCGGCGACTGGGCGGCCTCGGCGCCGAGGTGGCGGTGCTTTCGCTTTGCGGCCTTCCGTCGGGCGACTGGCTCGACCTCCTGCTCGAACGGCTGCCGCTCGACCCGGAAAGCCGCGCGGAGCCGCTGCGGCCGTGGCAGAAGCTGGAGAACCGGCTCCGCGAAAACATGCTCATGGAGCGGACGACGGCCCTCGTCTTCGACGACCTCGATCATGCCCCCGACGACGCCCGCGACGGTGTCGCGCGGCTCGTGGCCGCCGTCGAGCCCCGCTTCGCCCGCACGCTCGTGATCGCGACCGCCACGCCCGCAGGTCTGGCGGCGGTGCCGGCGGCCGTACAGCAGCGGTCGGCCGTCCGCATCGAACTGCATCCCTGGACGGAGGCCGACGTGGCCGCGTTCGTGGGGCACGAACTCCGCCGTGTCGGCGGCCCGGACGACGCGTTCTCGCCCGAGGCGGTCGCGACGCTCGCTCGGTTCGCCGGCGGCGTGCCCCGCACGGTCGTCACGCTCGCCCGGCTGGCCCTCGTGGCTGCCGCGGGCGACGGCCGCGAACGCGTCGACGCCGCGACGGTCGAGCGGGTGTGGCGTGAACTCGCCCCGCTGAGCGCCGACGAACAGCCCGAACACCAGCCCCCTTCGGCTTCATCGCCACCCGCCGCATCACGGTTCCAGGTCGTCCGGCGTTTGTGGGGCTAGAGCCATTACTTCTTAATCGACGCGATCGCCTGTTTCGCGGCGGCGCTCACCTTCGGATCCTTGTCGGACGTGAGCTTTTGCAGGGCGGGCAGGGCGGTCTTGGCGCCGTCCCCCATGTTACCGAGCTCCTCGGCGGCCCGGAGTCGCTTCTGGGCCTGGGGGCTCTTGAGATCGTCGATATAGCTGGCCACGAGCAGGTTGCCCATCGTTTGCGGGCCCTTCATCCGCTTGCGGGCCCCGGCAGGGCCGGCGGGCAGGCGGTCGAGCCCCGATTTGGTCTTCTTGGACGAGCAGCCGCCCATGACGAGGAGGGCGGCGACGACGAACAGCCTGCGGTGCATCACGATGGCGCCTGGGGGATGAGTTGAAACGACGGGAGGGGAGATCGTAGCACACGGCCACCGCGGCAAACCGGCCTGACAATGCCCGGTCATTCCAGCGTATGGGTCGATGCCCTAGACTCAGGTCGTCCCCCGCATCACAGGTAGGCACCGTGGGCCGCCAGGATCCCTCATCGCCGCGGTATGTCGCGATCTCGCCGGACGAC
>CAZXIG010000032.1:0-19020 GCA_964640405.1 uncultured Candidatus Kuenenia sp. | reverse complement strand
GCTCGCGCCTGGGGGCTTGGATGAAAATATTGACCGATGCACGCTCTCCTGACCCCTGACGCCTTCGCGACCGTGTTCGAGCCGCTCGTCGGTCGGCGGGTGGGCTACATCCGTCCGATCGGCAACGTCGGTGATCGGCTCATCGAGCTGGCCACTGTTCAGCTCTTCGCCACGTACGGCATCGAGTGGACGCTCGTCGATCCGGCCCGGCCGGCACCGGCGCACATCGACCTGCTCGCGTTCGGCGGCGGCGGCAACATGGGCACGCTCTACCAAAACAACTACGACCTCCGCACGCAGACGCTCGCCCTCGGCCTGCCGCTGGTGATCCTGCCGCAGTCGTTCACGACGCCGGAAGACCGCGGCTTCGCCCGCGTGTACGTCCGCGAGCGGGGCAGCCTCGCCCTTCACCCCGCCGGGCTCCTCGCCCCCGATCTCGCCCTCGGCCTCGACTGGCCGGCACCGCCGCCCCCCGACCGAGACCTCGGGCTGTTCCTCCGCCGCGACGGTGAGCGGACCGGCTGGAAGCCCTGGAAGTTCCGCGATCCCGTGAAGTGGGTTCACGATCCCGCCGACTATCTCGCCCTGGCCGCCCGCCACCGCCGGATCATCACCGACCGACTCCACATGGCGATCGCCGGCCTCCACGCCGGCCGCGACGTCACGCTCCTGGCCAACGCGTATCACAAGAACAGGTCGATGCACGAGACTTGGCTGGCCGATCTGGGCTGCCGGTTCGCCGCCACGCCCCAGGCGGCCATGGGGCTTCGTGCCGGCTGAATTCCGGCCCTCTCTCGCGATTCTGCGGCCACCCCCGACGGCCGGACCGAACCGGTTCTTTGACCCGGCCGTACGGCAGGTGAGAATAACGGTCGTTTCGGAGCCGTGGCGGCGGCCTCCGACGGAATATGTGGCAGAGTTGACCTAGCCCTACCGGCCGGTCTCTGCCCGCCGGTCAGAGAGGTTCACGGATGCCACGATTCGACCGAAAAGCCAGGGATGGACGCCGGCGGAAGCAGCGGCGCACGGCCTTCCGCGCACCCGAGCCGCTCGAGAAGCGGCAGCTCCTGGCCGTCGCCCCCCTCGAACGGCCCGACGACCTGACGGCAGTCGTCTGCGGCGGGCGTCCGCTCGTCGTGGTCGATGCGTCTCTGCCCGCGCCGGACTCGCTGGCCCGCTCGTTCGGGGATTCTGCGGCCACGGTGGTGGTGGCCGCCGGCGACGATCTGTTTGGCAGCGTGACCGCCGAGCTCGACCGGCTCGGGGGCGTCTCGGCGATCCATCTGGTGAGCCACGGCCTGCCGGGGAGCTTCACGCTCGGCTCGACACGGTTCGCGCTCGACACCGTCGATCAGATCGACGACGGGCTCGTCGCCTGGAACCGGCTGGCCGGCCCGGGGGCCGACCTGTATCTCTGGGGCTGCGACATCGCGGCCGGCGACGGTGCATCGCTCCTCGACGCGATCCACACGGTCTCGGGCTTCGACGTGGCCGCGAGCCTCGATGCGACCGGCCCGGCCCGGCTGGGCGGCGACTTCGACCTGGAATATGCCGTCGGCGATGTAGCCGCCCCGAGCCTCGTGGCCGGCGTGGACGTGCTCTGGGACACAACGCTCGGCGGCCCGGCGGCCCCGACGGACTACACGTTCACCGCCGCAGCGAAAACCGCGATCAACGCCGCCTTCAACCGGCTGCAGACCGACATCGCGCCGGCGGTGAAAACGGCCCTGCAGAACGCGGTCACGAGCACCTCCACCGATCAGTTCGCCCAGCGGACCGTATCCGACCTCTTCACGGCCGCCTCATCTCTGAGCCCGGCCGACGTGCAGTCGCTCCTGACGCTCGCGTCGTCGGCCTCCACCTATCTCGGCGGCGGCACCGCCACGCTCTCCGGCCTCGCCGCGGCCCTCCAGACACAGCTCACCACGCTCGCCACGACGGCCGGCGCCGCCGGCCCGCAGATCACCGTGACGCCCACCGTCACCGCCACCGGCTCCACCGCCACGAAGATCGAGCTGGCCGTCTCGATCGCCGCCAGGGCGACGACGACCGCCCCCCTCGACCGCGGTCCTGACGCGAGCCCGACGGCGTGGGGCCAGGTGCTCGCGGGGCTCGACTCCGACTTGAATCTCAAGTTGCGTTCCGCACCGCAGCTGGAGACGGGGGCCGAGTTCACCGGCGCGTTCACGATCAGCCTGGACCTGAGCGACCCGGATGTGCCCGTCGCCTCGATCGCCATCCCGACGCTCGACCTGAAGGCCGGCCTGTTCGGATTCTCCGCCGTGGCCGGCCGGGTCGGCGCTCTCGACATCTCGGTCGGCGGCACGGCGACGCCGGTCCACGCCACGAGCGTCACCGTGACGAACGTGAACTCGGGAACCCCGGGGGCGACCGCGTCGCCGCTCTCGACCGCCCCGACGGCGACGGTCACGCTGCCGGTGACCGCGAAACTCGGCGGCACCGACGTCTCGACCGCCGACACGAAGATCACCGTCACCGCCGCGAACGTCCTCGATGCCACGGCCAAGCCGGCCGTCGCCCTCTCCGACTTCGACAAGCTCCAGTGGTTCGGCGCGATCTCCTCCGACGACATCATTACGGCGGTGCTCTCGGCGGGCCGGGCCTACGGGGCGATGGCGTCGGCCGAGGGGAGCGTCCTCGCAACGCGGGTCCCCTTCGCCGCGAATCAGACGCTCGGCAGCGTGTTCGACTTCGCGGACCTTTTCGCGGACGAGATCGGCTCGCAGATCGACGTCACCGTCGACAAGACGGTCAACGGCACGACCACCAAGGTCCGGCCCGACGACCTGCAGACGTTCGGCGACTTCGCCAGAAAGTTCCCCGCGCTCGGCATCACGCCCGTCTACGACGCCGCGACCGGCGCCGTCTCGATCCAGTTCTCGGCGTCGCGGACGAACGCAGCCGCGGTGAAGCCCGCCGTCGAATTCCCGATCGCGCCGCTCGGCACGCTCGGGTTCACGCCGGATACGGCCACGCCCCTCACCGCCCCGGTGGCCATCAACTTCGGCGTGCGGTTCGACCTGGCGCCGTCGGCGCCGCTCGCGATTCAGTTGCCGACCGCGGCCACCTCGTCCTGGAAGCTCTCGAAGGATGCGGTGTTCACCGTCACGCCTGCCTTCGGCACGGCCGAGACGGTCACGGTCGATGATGCCGACACGCAGGACAACGGTTCGGCCGCCGACCTGCTTGCCGACGTGAACCGCGCCCTCGCCGACACTCCGCTCCGCGCCCGCGCCAGCCAGTTCGGTGGCGGCTTCGAGCTCTACACGCCGACGGTCGGCACCTCGATGCCCGCCGCCATCACGATCACGGCCAATCGTTCGGTAGGCAACCGGGAACTCGGCTTCTCCGACGGCCTCGCCGACGACGCCGGGTCGCCCTACACACTCTTCGCCCGCACGTCGGCCGCGGGATCGAGGGTGGTGCCCCATGCCACGGAGAAATTCGCGGCCGGCTCGTTCGACTGGTCCCTCGCCGACCGGACGGGCGGGGTGGCCTACGGCCTGAACACGATCGGTTTTGCCGACACCACAGGCTCCGTGAAAGCGGACTTCAGCCTCGCGCTCGCCGCCACGGGCGCCGACGCCGAGACCCTCGGCTCCGACCCCACGAGCGTGCTCACGGCCACGCTTACCGACGCCGCCTCGCTCAGGCTGGAGGGGCTGTACCACGCCAACGGCGCGAGCACGATCAAGTCCGGCTCGACGATCACGATCGGCGTCTCCGACTTCACGAAGGAGCGGATCGACGTCTTCACGCCGCAGGGCGGCCTGCTCGCCGTGGAGAACCTCGAGGCCGACGGAAGCACGACCGGCCGGCTGTCCGATGACGCGACTGGCGCGACGATCCGGTTCACCTGGCGGGACGTCCCGTACGCCCTGACGGTGACCGCCGCCGAGGCGGCCGACAACACCTCGTTCGACGACCTCGTGGACGACTTCGCGGCCGCCCTGGCGGACCTCTCCGCCGACTTCATCGTCGAGGGCGCGGACGGCCAGCTGTCGATCCGGCTGAAGACGGCCGGGATCACCGTTCTCGCCGACGAGGACGTGCCGAACCTCGCCCCGGGGGGCGCCGACACCGGCCGGCTCTCGGCCGACGCCGTGATCGAGGCCGTGATCGGCTCCGCGACCTACACGGTCACCGTGCCGCGGTCGGCCACGCTCGACAACACGTCGTTCGCCGATCTCGTGGCCGACGTCAACGACGCCGTCGCCACCGCGAGCCGGTCGGTCGCCGGCGGCGTTGGCGAGACGGTCGACGCCACGGACGACCTGCGGTTCCAGGCCTCGGGCTCCTTCCTCCAGCCGCTCGCGCCGGTGACGGTCGCCAACCCCGCCTACGCCGCCGTCACCGTGCCGGCGAAGGAGGATCTCGGCGAGATCGGCTACCAGGCGGGCCTCACGGCCGCGAGCGTGGCCACGGCCCTCCGCGAGGCCGGCCGCGTGTTCCCGATGCTGACCGCCGACCTCGCGGCCTACGCCGAGATCGTGCTGCCGCTTTTGAACGCGCCTCTGGCGGACCTGATCGCCCTCGACACGGGCTACACCGGCCGCGTCGAGACGCTGCGAGCGGCGAACGTGACCTCGATCGGGGGCCTCGAGCGGGCGATCGAGACGGCCCTCGGCCTGCCGGCGAAGGATCTCGGGATCTCGTTCGACAAGGTCCGCAACGCCTACCGGATCGACCTCGCCTACAGGACGAGCGCCACGAAGAAGGTGGGCTTCGACCTCGCCCTCGAGAGCTACTACGAGGAGCTCGGCAAGCTCATGCCGCAGGGCATCAACGAGCTCGCCGACGCCAACGGGAAGTCGCCGCTGACGGTCGTGCTCGCCGCCACGAGCGTGCTCTCGGTGGGCATCGACCTCACGACGAACCAGACCTTTCTCTACGGCTACGACGCCGCCGCCACGCTGCCCGGAGGTTCCACGCTCGACCCCGCGCTCGCCAAGGGCACGTCGTTCCGGATCGACGTGAGCGTGAACGGCAAGAATCTCGAGTTCCCGGCCCGGCTCGGGTTCTTCGTGAAGGGGGGCACGGCGAAGATCGAGAACGGGGCGCTCGTGGCCACGCTCGCGGGCCCGACCGGAACGCCCGCCGCGTCGCCCTTCTACGTGTCGCCGACGTCGATCCAGCGCGACGCCCTCGACGTGGCCAACTATGCGGCCGCCTTCGCGGGCAAGGTCGAGGTCGTGATGCCGATCTTCGACGAGTTCACCCCGGCGACGGTCACGGCGGCGAGCGCCTCGGAGGCGGGGAGTTACGGCCTCAAGCAGCCGGCGAGCCTCTATCTCGGCATCCCGGACCTCGGCACGTATGCCCGCATCCGTGCGCAGATCGACGAGGCGCGGGCCGCGCTCCTTCAGCTGCGGCAGTCCGGTGGCGGAACGGTCGGCGGCAAGAACGAAGCCGCGTGGGAGACGGCCCTCGAGGCGGGCGAGCTGCAGTTGCCGAGCGCGCTCCAGGCCTTCGCCCCCGAGCTGACCGCCGCCAAGGAGCTGCTCGGCGCCAGCCCCACGCTGATGGACGCGATCCGCGACCCGGCGATCATCCTCGACACGCTCGACACGATGCTCCGCTACGCCGAGAACTCGATGGCGGGCATCGGCAAGCTCGACCTGCCGCTCATCGGCAACAGCCTCGGCGGCGCCGTGAACGGCCTGTTCGGCTTCCGCCGCGGCTGGCTGCTCGACATGCGGCAGAAGCTCCGAGGCCAGGGGGAATCGCTGCTCGACGTGATGCGGCAGCAGATCTTCGACTTCCTCGGGCCCCAGGGTACGGGCATCCTCCTCGTGAACAACGGCCTGCGGTCGGCCGAGGGCATGGTCGGGGCCACGAAGCCCACCGACGTGGGCCTCGAGTTTCTCGACAAGGCGGGCAAAAAGGTGTCCACCGACGTCCGCGGGGCCGACGGCTTCGAGATCACCGTCCGCATCGGCCAGAAGCTGTTCGACACGGGCGTGGACCTCGGCTTCCAGTTCGACGCACTCGAGCCGCTCATCAAGCTCGGCCTCGACGGGGGCCTGCGGCTGCAGATGGGCTGGGACATCCAGCTCGGCTTCGGCTTCAGCCTGACGAACGGCGCCTACATCAAGCTCGATCCCGACTCCCCCGAGGCCCAGGTCCGGTTCGACGCCACGCTCACCGGCAAGTCGGCCGAGTTCAAGCCGCAGTTCGTGTCGGCCGGCGTCTGGAAGATCGTCGACGGCAACGGCAACGACGTCGTCGACCCGAGCACGGGATCCGCCTACCGGGCCATCGCCGTCGACAAGAAGGGCGTGAACGTCACGGCCACCGTGCCGCAGCCGGGCTCGGACGAGGCGAAGGCGCTCGACCCCTGCGAGGACGGCACGCCGCCCACGAAGACCTCCTCGGGCCAGGTCTGGTGGGTCGTGGCGGCCGAGGCCCGCGATTCCAGCGGCAACGGCACCGGCGTCTGGCGGCCCGCCGAGCTCAATTCCGAGATGCGGTACGTCGCCCAGTCGGGCGATCGCTCGTTCGACACCGGCGCCATGATCGAGGTCACGGCGATGAAGCCGGCGAGCCTCTCGGGCAGCCTCGCCTTCCTCACGCTCACCGCCACCGACATGGTGCGGCGCGGCCTGGCCGGCGTCACCGACTACGACAACACCTACCTGTTTGACGCCAGCGAAGGCCCGCAGGTGGACGCCAAGGCCCGCGACAACCCCGACAAGGGCGTGAACCGCAACAACCAGCTGGCCACGATGTTCAGCGGCGTGATCGGCATCGACATCGTCGATCCAAGCGCCAACAAGAAGGCGTTCCAGGCGGTGCCCGACGACGCCGTGGGCCCCGACAAGCTCAAGCTCGCCGACGCCAAGGGAACGGCCGTCCTCGACAACGGGCAGCCGGTGCCGGTGCGGAAGTTCTACGAGTTCAAGCTCCGGCAGGGTCCGGGCAGCGCCTACAAGCCGCTCGACCGGGCGGTGCGGGTGGCCACCACGGCCAACATTCGGCTCGGCGGCATCGGGATCGTGGACGGCGTCCAGCTGCGGGCCAACGACCGGGTGCTCGTGAAGAACCAGGTCGACGCCGCGGACAACGGGGTCTACACCGTCACGGCGGGCGAATGGAAGCGGGCTCTCGACGCGGACGACTTCACTGAGTGGGACGGCGGCCAGGTGTTCGTGTTCGTCGAAGAGGGCCGCACCAACAAGCAGACCGGCTGGGCCGTGGACGAGCGCGTGGGCGACATCACGCTCGGCACGACCGACATCATCTTCACGCGGGTCGAGACCGTGAGCGTCGGCGGCGTGCTCAAGCCCTACGAGCCGTTCACCACCGTCCTCCTGCCCGAGGCCGTCGTGGACAAGCCGCTCACGAAGGATCTCCAGGTCGTCGTCTTCTACGACGGCTCGGAGTTCGTGGTCACGCTGCCGGCCACGTCGTCCACCGGCGCCGCCAACCGGGCGGCCCAGCTGTCGTTCGCCCTGCGGAACGCATTCGAGGACACGAACGGCAATCGCCAGAAGGACGCCGACGAGGGAACCTACAACCTCCTCCAGGCCGGCTTCGCCTTCCCGATCCCCACGGAGCCGAAGGCCAAGGCCTACGTCGTCGAGCAGCCGAAGACCCCCGCGACGGGCACCCGCGTGATCCAGCCCGACGGCTGGGATCCCGTCCGCGACATCAACGCCGACGCGAGCAAGAACCGGCTCACGTTCGCCGAACTGCGGGCCGGCGGCCTGGGCATCTTCAAGCTGGACGTCGTCGCCACGGCCGTCGCCAACTTCCAGCTCACGCTCTCGCTCGGCGACAGCGCCACGCTGCCGAAGATCTTCGCCGACTTGAACCTCGACTGGAGCACGAAGTCGGCTCGGGCGAAGATCGCGAAGTCGGGGGACACGAAGGACGCCGGCGGCGCCACGACCGGTGCCGACAAGGGCATCGACCCCAACGCGGCCAAGACCACGGAGCTCGACCTCCTCCCGGAGATCGGGCTCTCGAACGTCCGGCTCGACCTCGGCAGCTTCCTCACGAAGTTCGTGAAGCCGATCGTGGACGAGGCCGACCCCTACCTCGATCAGATTCGGCCGATCATCGACTTCCTCACGATGCGGATCGACCCGCTCTCGTCGATTGCGGGCACCGACATCCGGGTGATCGACCTCCTCGAAACGTTCGGCGGCGAGAAGGCGAAGGGCGTGCGGCCCGTGATCGACACCGTGGCGGCGATCAGCAACATCGTGTCCATGATCGCCGACCTGCCCCAGGGCTTCAACGTGCAGCTGCCGCTGGGCCGGTTCTGGTTCCCCAAGGAGGCCAACAAGCAGACCGGCGAGTACGAGTACGGCGCGTTCCGCTACGACAACAAGGCCGTCTTCGCCAGCTCGGGGGATCCGGACGCCATCGACAAGGCGTTGAAAACACTCAAGGCCCTCAAGGACGCGAATCCCGACAGTGCCGCGAGCGCGGCGAAGCAGAAGGGCATCAAGAACGCCGCCGACCGGGGCGGCTTCCGGCTGCCGATCCTGGAGAACCCGCTCACGGCCTTCAAGCTGATGATGGGCCAGGACGTGCCGCTGTTCACGTTCCAGCTGCCGAAGCTGCAGTACCAGCTCGAGAAGTCGGTCCCGCTCGCACGGATCGTGTGCTTCGAGGTGGGGCTCAAGATGGGCTTCGAACTCAACTCGAAGCTCGCCTTCGGCTTCGATACCTACGGCTTCAGGCTGTACGGCGACTCGGGCGACGTGCTCGACATCGGCCAGGGCTTCTACGTGTCGGACCGGGCCAACGCCGACGGCACCGGCCCCGACACGCCCGAGTTCCAGGCGATCGTGAATTTCGGCCTCTACGGCGGCATCGACGTCCTGATCGCGAAGGGGGGCGTCGAGGGGGGCGTGCGGGTGACGGCCGAGGTGGACCTCAACGACCCGAATAACGACGGAAAACTTCGGCTCCCGGAGTTCGTGGGCCTGCTCACTGACCACGACGACGACCGCGACCTGCTCGATCCGTTCGACCTCTCGCTCCGCGGCGAGATCTATGCCCGGTACTACTACGACGTATTCGGGCTGATTTCCGGGGGTGCCGACTTCGCCCGGCTGGAGCTCTTCAACCTCAAGTTCGAGGGCCGCGACGGGCCGCCGCTCTACGCCAGCAAGATCACGAGCCAGTCGGACGACGGCACGCCGCTCCCGGGCACGCTCCTGCTCCACGTGGGCGAGAACGCCGCCAAGCGGGTGAGCAACGAGGATCCGTTCAAGGCGCAGGACAAGGCCGAGCGGTTCGCGATCCGCAACGTGGGTGACACCGTCTACGTGAAGTTCCTCGACTACGACGAATCGGAGGAGCAGTCCTTCACGGGCGTGAAGCGGGTGCTGTTCGCCGGCGGGGCGGGCAACGACTCGCTCGACGCGTCGGGCCTGTCGGACATCCCGCTCTTCTTTGACGGCGGCGCGGGCAACGACACCGTGAAGCTCGGCTCCGGCCATGCGACGATCGCCAGCCGGCTCGTCGGGGACGACGGTAACGACACGATCGAGGTGTTTGGCGGCGGCATCGTCGTGATCGACGGCGGCCTCGGCAGCGACACGATCACGGGCGGCACGGGCACCGTGTGGATCGACCCGGGCGCGGGCGACGACAAGGTCACGACCCGGGCCGGCAGCGCGACGACGCTCTCCTTCTCCGACCAGTACGGCCTCGACACGCTCACGCTGGCCACCGGCGCGACCGTGAACCTGCTCGACTTCACGAACGTCTACTCGTCGGTCGTGTTCGGCCTCGACGGCACCGCGGGCACCGCGGCCGCTGGCGACGCCAACTCAATCTCGTTCAACGTGCCCGGCGTCACGGAGATCCGCGGCACGTCGTCGCCCGATACGTTCCGGGTGAAGAACCCGGAGACCCGCAACGCCAACTCCGGCAAGGGGCTCATCCTCCGCGGCAGTCTCGGCGACGACGTCTACGAGTTCACGATCGACGACGCCTCGCAGATCGCCGCCGACGGCATCCTCGTGGACGACGTGCGGCCGGTCACGGCCGCGACGGCCGGCACGCCCACGGTTGCGGGGAAGTGCAAGTCGATCCAGTCGATCCCGGTGGCCTCGGCCGGATCGGGCTACACCGTGGCCCCCGACGTCGTGATCTTCGACGCCACGGGCTACGGCTACGGCGCGAAGGCGACGGCCACGATCGACGAGCAGGGCCGCGTGGTCTCGATCCAGGTGATCGAGGAGGGGCGCGATTACACGTCGCCCACGGTGCTGCTCGTGAACGCCGTCAGCTACGCCGACAAGCTCACGTTCACGTCGAACCGCCCCGCCGCCGATCTCACCCGATCGGGCACGACCTACGCCCTGGGCATCGACGGCAAGCAGGTGCGGTTCGAGGGCTGGAGCGGCGTGGGCACGCGGCGGCCCAAGGGCTTCGACGCGAGCGAGATCGACTCGGTGACGGTGAACCTGCCGCAGGGCCTGTTCACGCTGGGTGCGGTGGAAGATCGGCTCGGCGACTCGATCGACCTCTTCGACACGTTCACCGTGAGCGCCAGCCGGATGGTGCAGAACGCCCGGATCGTGGCCGACACCGTGGCGATCACGACCGACCACGGCTTCCAGGTAAAGCACGCGATCGACACGACCAACAGCGGCGACGTGCGGATCCGAGTGACGGGCCGGGCGAACAACGACGATTCCACCGACGACATCAACGTGGCGGCCAACCTCGCCACGGCGACGGCGACGGTTTCGGGGGGCACGGTGACCGGCCTCGCGCTCACGAAGGTGGGCGCCAACTACTTCTTCGATCCTTCCATCACGGTCGGCGCCGAGATCGCGTCGGCCGGCACCGGGGCGCGGTTCACGGCGACCCGCACCGGTGATTCGCTCGCCGGCTTCGCGAAACTCTCCGGTGGCTCCGGCTACCTCACGAGCCCCGCCCCGATCGTCGTCATCCCGCCGCCGGCGAGCATCCAGATCGACGCCATGGTCACGAGCTCCGCCCCCGGCGGCCGCGCGGGCCTCGGTGACGGTCGCGGCAAGGTGATCCTGTTCGCCGACACGGGCATGGTGAGCACGTCGGGCGAGGTCTTCTTCCCGACCGACACGCGGCCCGGCGCCCCGCAGGGTTCGCGGGTGATCGACTGGATCGGCGGCGACTACCGCTACCGGACGACGACCGCGCTCGACGACCTCGCGAGCGCGACGACGTATCCCGGCATCTCGGTCGGCACGGGCGCCGAGTTCACCGCGGTCCTCGACAAGGACGGCCGCGTGACCGGGTTCACGAGGCAGAGCGGCGGCAGCGGCTACTCGCAGGATCTCCCGCCCCAGGTGGAGGTCGAGGGCCTGGCGACGGCGACGGCCATCGTGGGCGACGACGGGTCGATCCTGGGACTCACGGTCACCTATCCCGGCGACGGCTACGGCCAGCCGCCGAAGGTCACCGTCCGGCCCAACGGTTTCGGCCGGATCGTGAATTCGCCGAGTGGCCCGACCACCGCGGCCGACGGCACGCCGCTCAACCGCGTGCACATCCGCTCGATCGGTGGCACGCTCGTGGCCGTGGCGGGCGCGGGCGTGGGCGACCCGCTCAAGCCGCTCAAGAGCGACGTGGAGACGTTCGTCGCCAAGGTGACGGGCACGGGCCGCGGCGTGCACCTGCTCGAGAAGGACGGCGTGCGGGTGGGCGCCGACTCCGGCGTGAGCGGGATCACCACGACCGACGGCGACGTGACGCTCACGACGTTCGGCGGTGCGATCGAACTGGGGGCCCCCAAGCAGGCCCTCGACTCGCAGGGCCGGCCGCTCTGGCAGGACGCCGCCAAGACGATCCCGATCTACGAGCGCGACCCGAAGACGAACAAGATCGTCTACGAGGGGGGCCAGATCACCGTCGGCTCCGGCGACGTGAAACTCACCGCCGACGACGTCGAGGTGAACGTGTCGCTCGAGGGCGCGACGGTCGGCGGCACGATCGAACTGCAGCCGGTGAAGGTGAATGCCCAGATCGGCCTCGCGGGCACGCGGGCGCGGACGGCCGGCATCGTGCAGGACGGCAAGCTCATTGGCTTCGACGCCACGAAGTTCTGGGGCGGCCGCGGCTATACCACGGCCCCGCTCGTGATCGTGGACCCCGCCGGCCAGCGGGCCTTCGGCTCGGCCGTCGTGCAGGACGGTCAGGTCGTGGCGATCGACGTCGTCTTCGCCGGCACGAACTACTCGGCCGATGACCCGCCGAAGGTCACGCTCTCCGGCGGCGGCGGCCGCGATGCCGAGGCCACGGCGGTCGTCGGCCCAGGCGGCGTGATCACGGGCTTCACGATCACCAATGGCGGCGGCGGGTATGCCTCCGCCCCGAGCGTGTCGATCGCCTCGCCGGGCCAGGCGCTCGTGCAGGCGATCCTCGAATCGAAGCCCGATCCCGTGAGCGGCCGCTACTCCGTGAAGGAGTTCCGCGTCACGAACGCGGGCCGCAACTACACGACCGCCCCGAACATCGAGGTCGCCGCCCCCTACGACTTCACGCTCGACGGCGACGAGATCGCCCAGTTCGACACCGCCTTCACGCAGGTCGTGATCGGCCGGATCGAGGGGCAGCACCTCTTCCACTCGCCCGAGGCCTCGCTCGGCAGCGGCGTCGTGCTGCGGGCCCCCCGCGCCGGCGGCACCCTCGACGTCGCCGCGCTCTCGGCCACGGGGCCGGTCTCGATCGTCGGCTCCGGCAGCACGTTCCACTTCGACACCGCGGCGCCGACGATCAGCGGCGCCTCGATCTCGATCGACGATAATGTGATCGTGCACGCCGGGGTCGAGGGTGTCGTCACGGGCACCGACGGCGGCATCACGATCTTCGGCACCGGCAAGGGAATGATCGACGGCTCCCCGACGGGCGACGACGTGGGCGATGACGAGGATCTCCTGCTCGCGGCCAGGACGACGATTACGGTCACCGGGGCGGTCGGCAGCCGGCACAAGCTCGACGACCTCACCGTCACGAGCGCGACCCGCGGCGCGGTCATGCTTCAGCAGTCGGTGGCGGTCACGGGCGACCTCCGGATCACCGGCGGCGCCGTCACGATCGGCGGCGTGGTGGACGTGCTCGGCGATCTCGTGATCGACGCCTCGTCGATGGTCACGTTCTCCGCCGACGTGACCGTGGGAGGCGACGTGCTGATCGTCGGGGCCAGCGGCGTCAGCTTCTCCGGCCGGCTCACGGCGGGGGGCACGATCACGATCTCCCAGGTGCCAGGCACGCTACGGTTCGCCGGAAACGTGACCGCTGGAGACGACTTTGCGGCCGCCTCCACCACGCTCATCGAGGTGCTCGGCGGCTTCACGGCGGCCGGCAATGCCCGGTTCACGAGCGATGCCATCGACTTCAAGGGAGGCATGGCGACGGTCGTGGGCGGTGCGGCACGGTCGCTCACGCTCGAGCCGGCCACGGCCAGCCGACCGATCCGTGTCGGCAGCCCCACCGGCGGCCCCGCCGGCTCGCTCGACATCTCGGATGCCGATCTCGCGGCGATCGCGGCCGGCTGGAACGGGCTCGTGATCGGTCAGGCCACCGCCGGCACCGGCGCGGTGACGATCGGCTCGATCGGCACCCGGCAGGGGAGCCGCAACTCGTGGCTTTCGACTGCCACCACGATCGTGGGCGGTTCGGTCAACGTGGCCCAGAAGGTGGATGTCGCGGCCACCGCCGCCCACCTGCGGCTGGTCGCCCGCACCGGCGACATCGTCGTGAACGCTGCGATCAACGAGACGGCCGGTGAGCGGAACGGCTGGCTGCGGCTCGAAGCCGACCGGGCGATCCGGCTCAAGGCACCGATCTTCGCGGCACAGACGGTGAGCCTCGTTTCGGGCACGACCACGGGACAGACCGATGCGGCTCCGATCGCCGCACCGGGCCTGCGGCTCACCGCCGGCGGCCCGGTGAGTCTCGCGGCGGCCCAAAACGAGTTCGACACGCTGGCGGCGCGGACGACCGACGCGGCCCTCCAGATCAGGGAGCAGACGGGCTTCAGCATCGCGACCGTGGACGGGGTCACCGGCCTCGCCCTCGGCGCCGGGCAGGCGTCGATCCGCTCGGGGGGTGACGTCGTGTTCGACACGCCCGTGACGCTCTCAGCGGATGCCGGCGTGGATCTGCGGGGCGGCCGCCCCGACGCCGCGGTCGTGTTCAATGCCCGCGTCGACGGCACCGGCGTGCTCACGGTCGCGGGCTTCGCCCGTGGCAGCGGCCCGGTGCAGCTCGCCCAGCCGATCCGGTGGCGGGCCTTCACGACCGCCGACACGGGCATGGGTTCGCTGCGGCAGGTGATCGGCACCGCCAATGCCGTCGGTGTGCGGGGCGTCGTCGACCTCTCCGATCACTCCGGCAGCTCGACGATCTTCACCCTCGCATCCGATCTGCCCGCCATCACGACGCCGCTCGTGATCGACGGCACCGGACGGGGCGTCGTGATCGACGGCAATCGCGCGGCCCGCAATGGCCTCGTGCTCCAGGCGGGAGCGGCGGGCAGTGCGATCCGGCAGCTCACGCTCCGCAACTTCGTGGGCTTCGGCATCCGGCTGGAGGGCGTGCGGACGGCCGAGATCGACCGCACCACGGTCACGAGCCTCAACACGCTCGACTCTATGGGGCTCTACGCCACGGGCGACCTGGCCGGTACTCGGATCATCCGCAGCACGTTCTCCGGCGGCCTCCGCGGGGCCCTGCTCGACGGGGCACGCAATCTCGTCTTCGGAGAGCTCGGCCGGGGCAACACGCTCTCGGGCAACCGCTCGGCACCGGCCAAGCCCTCGTTCGCCGGCACCGGCATTCGGGCTCAGGGGGACTGCTCGGGCACGGTGGTGACCGGAAACGAGTTCACGAACAACAACGTCGGCTTCGCCTTCGTGGGTGCCCAGAGGCTCGCGCTCATCGGCAATCGATTTACGAGAAACGGCAATGCCGGCATTTTCGTCGAGGGCGTGAACACCGGCAGCCGGCAGGCCGAAAACACGTTCGGCACCGGGTCGAACCGCAACAAAACCAACATCAAGCGACAGAACGGTGCGAGGGGCATATGAACCGGCGGCGCAGTCGATACCAGGTCACCCGTGGTGAGCGGCTCGAGCCGCGAGCCATGCTCGCGACCACGGTGCCCCCCGACATCACGAGCTCCACGGTCGAACTCGACGACAACGTCCTCGTCGATGCCGGCGCCGCCACCATCGAGGCGACCACCGGCTACGTGCAGATCTTCGGCAACAGCCGGGGCCGGATCGACGCCGTGACGGCCGAGGGCACCGCCGCGCTCACGCTCAAGGCGGCAGGCGCGATCACCGTCACGGGGGCCATCGGCTCCGTCACGCCCTTCGACAGCCTCACGCTTTGGAGCAGCTCGGGGGCGCCGGTGAACCTCCAGCAGGCGGTCACACTCGACGACGATCTCGTCGTGACGAAAGCGGGCTCCTTCTCCGTCGGCAGCACGCTCGTCGTCGGCGACGACCTCACGATCACCGACGCGACGACGGTGCTCTTTGCGGGCAACGTGACGGTGGACGGTGATCTCACGATCACCAATGCGACGAGCGTCACGTTCGCCGGCACGCTCACGGTCGGAGGCGTGCTCACGATCACCAACGCGACCGGCACGACCCGGTTCACCGGCGACGTGGCCGTGGGCGGGGCCGCCATCACGAGCACGACGCTCGTCACCGTCCAGGCAGGCTTCACCTCGACCGGCGTGGAGGCCGTCCACGACGGTGACGTCAGCTTCACGACCAACCAGATCAATCTCACGACCGCCACGCTCGGCACGACCTCCGTCGTCGATGCAGCACCCGCGGCCACCCTCGTCATCCAGCCTCGGGATGCGGCCCGGGCCCTCACGATCGCATCGCCGCCGGGCGTGCCGGCGGGTCTCGTGATCACCGACGCCGACATCTTCGCGATCCAGGCGGGCTGGAAGCGGGTGGTGTTTGGCGACGAGTCCGCCGGCACGGGCGCGGTGAAGGTGGGCTCGATCGGCTCCCAATACGGCGGGTTTTCGCAGCTGCTCAACACCACGACGATCGTCGGGGGCTCCGTCGCGGTCGTGCAGCCGATCGACGCGACGTCCGAGGCGATCTACCTCGACCTGATCGCCCGCGGCACGGGCTCCGGTGCCGGTGCGGGCATCACGATCGACGCCCCGATCAACCAGACCGCCGACGAGCGGAACGAGTGGGTGCGGCTCACCTCGGCCGGCCCGATCGCGATCAACGCGCCGATCTGGGCCGTGCAGACCGTCTCGCTCACGACGACCGCCGGCGGCACGGTTGTCCAGTCCGGCGAGTCCGCCGCGATCACCGCGCCGAGTCTGGCGGTGGTGTCCGATGGCGGCGTCATACTGGCTGACTCGGGCAACGCGGTGTCCATCTTCGCCGCCCGGACGACGAACGACGGCATCGTCTTCCGGGAGGATTCCGGCTATTCGATCGGCCAGATCACGACGATCGACGAGCGGCGCGACGTGCCGCAGACCGTCACGGTCACCGGCATCCAGGCGGGCACGGCCGACGTCCGGCTCGTGACGGTCTCCGGCGAGACGCCCTCGACCGTGACGCAGGGGCGGCCGATCATCGCCGCCGGCCTCGGCTTGGAGGGCATCGGCACCGAGTGGAACCTCCCGCTCGCCACCAACGACGTCGGCACGCTGGCCGCCGACACCGCCACGATCGCCTTCCGCGACGACGGCGGCATCACCGTCGGCGGCCTTGCGGCGCTGGCGCCCCGCGGAGCACTCGACGGACTGCGGAGTTCGGGCACGACGGGCACCGTGATCACCCTGACGTCGGCCGGCGGCATCACGCTGGCGGAAGACATCGCCACGGCCGGGGGCGACGTGCGGCTCGACGGAAATGTGACGGTGTCGCAGCCGGTGACGGTCGATCTTCGCGGCGCGGGGATGACGGGCCGGCTCACCGTCACCGGCGGGCTCGGGGGCGCCGGCCCGCTGACGCTCGCCTCGGATCTCACCGTGCAAGGGGCGATCAGCCTGACCGACCCGATCCAGTGGCGGGTCTCCTCGCTGGCGGATGCGGGGTCAGGCTCGCTCCGCTGGGCGATTGAAAATGCCAATGCTTCGAAATTCCGCGGCACGATCGTGTTCGACGTGTTCGGGCCCCTGCTGTCGCCGCCGGTGCCGACGGTGATCAGCCTGCAGTCCGCCCTGCCGACCGTGGCCACGAACCTGCTCTTCGACGGCACTGCGGCGAACATCGTGCTCGACGGCGGCCGGAGGGTGGCCACGGGGCTCGACTACGCTTCGGCCGCTAGCGGCAGCGTCCTCCGGGGCGTGACGCTCCGCAACTTCACCGGCTTCGGCGTGCAGATCGTGGCAGCCCAGAACATGCTCGTGGACACGATCACCGTGCAGAGCCTCAACACTTCCACGTCGATGGGGCTCCGCGCGAACGGCGACCTGTCGGGCACGAAGGTCGTCGGTAGCACGTTCTCCGGCGGCCTCCGCGGCGCGCTGCTCGCCTCCGCCAGAAACCTCGTCTTCGGCGAGCTTGGTCGGGGCAACACGCTCTCCAACAACCGGGCCGCTCCGCGGCAGCCCAAGTTCGCAGGCACCGGCATCCGGTCGGAGGGCGACTGCGCTGGCACCGTCGTCGAAGGCAACACGTTCACGAACAACAACTACGGCTTCGCCTTCATCGGCGCCCGCAATCTGACGCTGCGGAACAATGTGTTCAACCGCAACAGCACGGCCGGCATCTACATCGAAGGCGACAGCTCGGGCAGCACCCAGACGAACAACACCTTCGGCACGGGCCGCGACCGCAACAGGGTGAACGTGCTGCGGGCGAAGCGGTCGCTGTTCGGCTGAGTCCCGCGGACTCCGTCAGGCCGCCCGTCGCAGGGCGGGGCGGGCCGCGAAGGAAAGCACGGCGGGGCGCGAGTCGAAAGCGGGCACGGTCGTCTCGGACCGGCGGGCGAATCCCTCGCGACAGGCCGCCTCGACCCGGCGGCGGAGGAAGAGCCGCTCGTTCTCGGTGCCCACCGCGTTGCGGACGAACGATGGTGCGACCGGGTGCCACTGGTGCACGAAGGCGTGGGCGAACATGCCCGTAGCTCGAATCCCGACCGCCTCGGCCCGCCGTTGCAGATCGCGGTCCTCGAGGCCCCAGCCGACGAAGGCCTCGTCGAAGCCGTTGAGTCGCTCGTAATCGGCCCGCGTGATCCCGATCGCGTTGCCGTAGACGCGGGGCCGCATCGGCACCCGGAACAGCTCGTAGATCTTCGAGTGCGCCGCCTTCGCCGCGAGGCGTCGCCGTTCCTCCGACGCGACGGCCGCCACGAAGCTGCCCGCGCGGATGTCGTCGAGCATGAGCGAATCGGTGGCCGCCTCGTCGAGCCGACAGCTGTCGCCCGCGGCGATGCGTCCGGGGCGGATCACGGCGATGTAGCTTGCCAGCGTGCCGGGCGGAAGGAGACAGTCGCCGTCGGTGAAGAGCAGCCGATCGGCGCGGGCCACGGCCGCGCCTTCGTTGCGGCACTGCGAGAGCCGGAAGCCGTCATGCTCGTGGGTCGTGAGGGCCACGCGGAAGGCCGCGCGGCGGGCGAAGGCCGTCACCATGGCGAGCGTCAGGTCGCGGGAGCCGTCGTCGGTGACGATCACCTCGATCTGCTCTGCCACGTCGGTCTGCGCCGCGATCGATTCGAGGCACCGCCGCAGATGCTGCGGCCGCTCGAACGTGGAGACGATCACCGCGAGCTCGGGCCGCCAGGCCCGTGGAGCGATCCCGACTTTCCCGGCCGCCGTCATCCGCATGGTCATTCCCCTTCGACCCACGTATCCATGGTTGCCCCGTGTGGCTCCCTTTCGCGAATCGACGCTTGCCCCGCCCCCGGGTGAGCCGCAGGCCACGCCGATCATCCGCACCCTGTGTTCCCCGCCGGCTCCGCGGCTCGCTCGACCTCCGCGACCGGCAAGGTCGACGGCTGTCCCGCATGCGTTTTCCGCATCCAAACCCCGCACGCGTTCTCCCAATACAACTC
>CAZXIG010000031.1:12738-19190 GCA_964640405.1 uncultured Candidatus Kuenenia sp. | reverse complement strand
GTGAGGATGCCGAGCGTGGCGTGCGGCCGCCAGCGAGGCAACTCATGCCGCCTGCTCGCCGGCTTGGGCCCATCGACCGCCAGCCAGGGGCCATCGCCCCTACTCTCCAATTTGTTGACCCGCTCGAAACCGTGGGCTAGTGTCTCGTCAGGCTGCGCAACCGTCGCGGTGCCCCGCCGAACCTTGGAGTTCCTAATGCGCTCGCCGCTTGCCCGCCGTTCCCGCCGCACGCCCGCCCGCCTGGGCCTCGACACCCTCGAAAACCGCCGCCTCCTCGCGATCACACCGGGCACCGTCTACGACTCGACGGCCACCTGGACCGACGCCGACGGCGACACGGTGACCGTCTCGCTGACGGGCACCGTGGCAGCGGGAGCCGGCTTCACCGTCGAACTGGCCGGCATCGCCACAGACAACGCCGACGCCACGCGAATTACGCTCACCGGGCTCACCGTGAGCAACGGCCTGCAGGTGGTGGTGACGCCGAATCAGCTCACCGCCCAGCCCGGCACCGGCTTCGCCACGATGTATTCCCCCGGCTACACGAACGTGGCGTTCCTGGATGCCAAAGCGGGCATGACGGGCATTGGCGGCGTGCAGTTCTCGGCCGCCGTCGTGAATTCGATCTCGCTGGCCGGGATCGACGTCGGCTCGATCACGCTCGATGCCGGCCAGGCGCCGCTCATCGACCGGATCAACACCCAGAACAACCAGCAGGCCGCCGACACCACGATGTACAACCCCGTCACGGGGCTCATCGACCTGGGCGGCATCCAGGCCAAGAGCATCGACTCGCTCGTGATCAACGGGGCGATCAGCGCTGACACGAAGAATCCCTACGACACGTCGGTCACCAACGATTTCCGCAGCGTGATCAACGTGTCGGGCCGGATCGGCTCGGTCGTGGGCCTGCGGAGCTCGCTCAGCGGCGCGATCCGCGCCGACAGCATCGGCTCCGTGCGGGTGGCGAACATCGCCGGCGAGATCACGACCCGCAACTCAGCGGAAGACTTCGCTATCAACCTGCCCGCCGCCTTCAAGGGCTTCATCAACTCGGCCGGCCACCTGCATCTCGGCTTCCCGCTCGCCGATGGCTCGTTGATCACGGGCCAGATCACGGCCGGCGGCGGCATCTCGGGATCCGACAGGGACTCGCAGATCGACACGGTCTTCCTCCCCGACACCTTCGTCGGCTCGTTCACCAACACGAGCACCACCGCCGACATCGCTGGCATCGCGATCGACGGCCTGGGAGCGATCGGCATCGTCTCGGCAGCGGGCATCGGCGACATCTCGGCCGACGGCTTCGACAGCACGTTCGTCGCCCATGCGGTGGCCGGGTCGATCGGCTCGATCAACGCCGGCAGCGGTGACTTCTCCGGTCGCTTTCAGGCCGGCACCGACATCGGGCTGATCACCGTGCCGACCGGCGACGGGCTCCTGGCATACGTCGCGGCAGGCCGCGACCTCGCGGGCCTGAGCGTGCCCAACGGCGGCCTGCAGGGGTCGTCGCTGGTGGCCGGCCGTGACGTGGGCCCGATCAACGTCTTCGGCAGCCTGACCGGGTTCGGCATCTCCGACACGAGCATCGTCGCCGGCCGCAACGTGGTGGGCGTCGTTGCCCGGTCCCACACGGGTTCGGCGATCGAAAAGCTCAAGATCGAGGCGGGCGAGGCGATCACCAACGTCGTCGGCACCTCGTATGGCAAGTTTGGCGAACTGGCAGGGACGGGCATCCTCGATTCGAACTTCGTCGGCGACACGATCGGCGGCGTGATCGGCACTTCGGCCGGGGGCACCGGCATCAAGTCCACGAAGATCGTGAGCCGTCAGGCCGGCATCGGTGCCGTCTCGGGCTTCGGCTGGCTCGACGGGCTCGCCGACCTCACCGTCGTGGCCCAGACCGACATCGGCCCGATCACGGGCATCGCGAGCCTCGACGGCAGCGGCATCAACGGCGGCACCTTCGACGCCCTCTACGGTTCGATCGGGAGTGTGACCGGCCAGGGTGGAGCGGCCGGGGGCTATGGGATCGTGAATGCCCGCTTCCAGGCGACGGACCTCGACGAGGAAGAGGTTGGCAACGGACGCATCGCCAGCATCTCTGCGTCAGCCAAGGCCGGCGACGGCGACGCCCTCAACGACGTGGTCGTCTACGCGGGCTCGATCGGCGCTGTCTCGGCGACGGTGCACGGCGGCGTCGAAGGCAACGGCATCGTGGCCGGCGAGATCCGGGCCTTCTCGGGAGGCATCGACTCGATCACCGTGGACGTCCGCTCGATCAACGGCATCGGCATCTTCGACGGCAAGGTGCAGGCCTCCGGCGACATCGGCGGCATGACGGTGAAGGCCTTCAATGCCACCGCGATCCAGCAGGGCACGTTCCAGTCGCGGGGCAACTTCGGGGCCATCTACGCCGAGGCCACCAAGGGGGGCAATGCGATCGACGGCGCGGTCTTCACCGCGCCGGGCAAGATCGTGCTGCTCGACCCATCGAATCCACCCCCCGACACCGACGCTTTCGATCCCAAGGGCAACTTCGGCACGATCACGGCCGTCGCGGGGGGCACCAACGCCCTGTCCAACGCGATCGTCGATTCGACCTTCACGGCAATCGGCGACATCGGCCTCGTCACGGCCACGAGCCGAGGAGCCAACGCGATCGTGGGGTCCACGTTCACCGCCGACTCCGACGGCGACTACACGCCGCAGCAGCTCGGCTCGCTGCGGCCGTGGCTCGCATCCGGCAACATCGCCGGCATCACGGCGGTCGCCGCGGGCCGCAACCTCGTAGCCTCGTCGGCGATCGTGGAATCGACCTTCGAGGCCGCAAACATCGGCAACGTCTATGCCGACGTGCAGACGGTGGAGGGGGGCAACGCGATCTTCGGCTCGACGTTCACGGCCCGCACGGCCGTTTACGACGGCCGTGGCAACTTCGACAACACAGGCACGATCGGAGACGTGCTCGTCCGCAACCGCTCCTCGGCCCAGTTCGGCCTTGGCACCGGCATCGAGAACACCGCGTTTCTGGCCGGCTCGGCGGGCGCCATCGGCGACATCACCGTCACCACGAGCGGCGCCTCCGGCATCTTCGCCAGCTCGTTCTTCGCCAATGTGTTGGACCTCGACCAGAACGCCTACACCTCCACGATCGGCACCATCACCGTGAACACGGGCCGGGCGCTCGGCTGGACGATCGTGCCGGTGGCGATCACGGGCTCGTCGTTCATCGCGGCCGCCGGCATCGGCGACGTGACCGTCGATTCGATCGGCTCGGGCATCACGGCCTCGACCTTCATCGCCGACTTCGACTACCTGTCGCTCACGAGCAATCCGGGCGTGCTCGGCGACATCACAGTCCGCGTGCCGGGCCGCAACGCCAGCGGCGTCACCGGGAGCGCCTTCTCCGGGTCGAGCATCGGCGACATCACCGTCCGGCTCACCGACGACGCGGCGCAGGGGATCAACGCCATCGCGCTGTCGGCCTTCACGGCCTGGACGGGCACGATCGGCAACGTGACCGTGATCCATTCGCAGACCGGGCTCCTCGCCAACGTCGGGGCCGGCTACGCCGTGCTGACGAGCGTGTTCAAAGCCTTCGCCGGCATCGGCGCGATCACGATCCAGGGCCGCACGCTCGGGGCGGTGTTCATCGTCTCGGGCCAGCCGGTGGTGCTGGCGGCCTCCGCGGCCATCCAGCCCGCCGCCCCCACGCCCACCACGATCGGCCCGGTGTCGATCTCTACTGCCAGCTCCACCGAGCTCACGCTCGACGCCGCCGGCGGCTCCATCGGCCCGCTCGCGTTCACGAACCTCGCCGCCGGCACGGTGATCACGCTCGCACTGGCCGCCTCGAGCGTGGGCAACGTGACGATCGACGCGACGGGCGGACTCTCGGCCGCCAATCTGGTGCTCAGCGGCACGGTCTCGAAGCTCGGCAACGTGACGGTCGATGGCAACACGACGCTCGACGTGCCTTCGATCACGACGATGGGCAACCTCTCCGTGGACGGCACGCTCACGCTGCCCAGGGGCCTACCGAGCCTGGCCCAGATGGGAGCGTTCGACGTCGGCGCCCTGCCAGGGATCGCCCGCGACGTGTCGATCGGCTCCCGCTCGCTCCGCGGCACCTCGATCGGGGCGATCACGATCGACGCGATCAACCGCACGAAGCAGCAGAAGGGGCTCTACAACTTCGCCTTCTCGACCTACGCCGGCTCGCCCAATGCGATCGTGGCGGGCAACGGCCGCAATGCCACGTCGGCGGGCGCGACCGTCGAGGCCGTACGACTCTTCAGGACCGCAGCTGCACAGCCGGCCCCGACGACGACTCCGACCAGGAGGAAGCGCCGCTGAAATGCGGCGCTGAGGCTCGAGCACAGAGCCTCGTCCCACGGGGTCAGCGGCGGGCGACGAGGTCGAGCAGCGTGTCGCGGACGTCGGTCAGCGCCAGCGCGTCGCGGCGGAGCGACGGATCGGTGCAGAGGAAGACCGGGCCGTCGGCGGCATGGGCGGGCAGGCGACCGTGCGAGCCCCGCACGATCGACGCATCGGTGCCGATCACGTTCATGAGATACCGGAAGCCGAGCAGCTTGCGGGCGAGCGTCCAGGCGATACGGAGCTTCGGCGCGGTGAGCGCCGGGTCGACGAACAGCTCCACCGGGTCGTAGCCCGGCTTGCGGTGGATGTCGACGGTGCGGGCGAAGTCGGGCATCTTCGCGTCGTCGAGCCAGTAGTAGTAGGTGAACCAGCGGTCGGGGGCGGCGACCGCGACGAGCTCACCCGACCGGGCGTGGTCGAGCCCGTGGGCCGCCTGGCCCTCTCGGTCGAGCACCTCGGCCACGCCGTCGAGCGATTCGAGCACGGCCCGCACCTCGGCGATCCGCTCAGGCCGTTTTACATACACGTGCGCGAGCTGATGATCGGCCACGGCGAAGGCCTCGCAGGACCCCGCGTCGAGCAGCTCCCAGCCGAGATCGACCTCCTGCACCCGCAGCAGCCCCGCCCGACGCAACGCGCGGTTGACGTCGATGCCCGCCCGCACGGGCGTGATCCCGTACTCGCTGACCACCGCGACGGTGAACCCGGCGTTCGCGGCCCACTCGGCGAGTTCCCCCGCCACGGTGTCGATCTCGGCGCAGGCCCGCACGGCCTCGGGCGAATCGGGGCCGAACCGCTGCAGGTCGTAGTCGAGGTGGGGCAGGTAGCAGAGCGTGACGGTCGGCCGCTCCTGCTCCATCACGCGGCGAGTGGCCGCGGCGATCCACCGCGATGAGCGGATGTCGGCGGTGGGGCCCCAGAAGTTGAACAGCGGAAACCGCCCCAGCCGCCCCTGCAACTCTCCTTTGAGCGCCGGGGGATCGGTGTAGATGCTCGGAATCTTGCGGCCGTCGGCGGGGTAGATCGGCCGCGGCGTCACCGCCTGATCGACGGCGGCGTACATGTTGTACCACCAGAACATCTTGGCAACGGTGAACCCGTCACCGAACCGCCGCCGGCCGACGTGCCAGAGTTTTTCCTGCTCGCAGCCGACGAGCGCGTTCGACTGCCGCCAGAGCCAGACCTCGGCGAGGTCGCGGAAGTACCAGCCGTTGCCAACGATGCCGTGGTCGCGGGGCAGCCGCCCGGTGAGCATCGTCGCCTGCGCGGAGCAGGTGACGGCCGGCAGCACGGTGCCGAGCGACGCCGTGAACCCCGCCCGGCCGAGCGCCGCCAGCCGCGGCGTATGCGGCAGGAGCCCGGGAGTCAGTCCGACGACGTTCAGCACCAGCAGCGGCTTCATGCCGTGCATCGTACCCCGACGCCCCGCCCTCGTGCTCGGAGGGACGGGGCGCAGGAGCTGACCGCCGGTTTCGGTCGGCTTGGAACGCTACTTCAGCTGCTCCGCCGGCACCGCGTGGCCGAAGACGGACCAGACGACACCGTCGTTGATGATCGACAGCGTCATGCGGCCTTCGGCCGTGACGATCACGCTGATGACCCGGCCATTCTCGACGCCGGAGAACACGTGGTGCCCGTCGACCTCTTTCACCGTCTCCAGCTTCGTCACTTCGCCGCGGCGAGAGTCGGGCCCGAGCAGCGTCAGCTCCTTCTTGTCGGCGTCCAGACGAAAGAAGGTGGGGCGTTCCCGCTCGCCGAGATCGGGAGGGCCGATGGTGCCATCTTCGTCGACCGCGACGGCCGAAGCGACCGAACAAATCCATGTGTGTCCGGCACATGCGTCTTCGCACACCACCATGGTCGTCGTGATCGCCACCACGATCATCGCCATCATTTTCCAAACCATGTTTTCAGCTCCTGTTCGTGATTCGACGTGTTCCTCATTCGATGCCGGCGGATCGCTCACCGCACGGTGTATCCCTTGGCCTCCATGGCCGCCATGAAGTTCCGGCTCCACAAGGCGAATTGCTGCTGATAGGCGGCCACCGCCGAATCGGACGCCCCCCCCC
>CAZXIG010000031.1:0-12638 GCA_964640405.1 uncultured Candidatus Kuenenia sp. | reverse complement strand
CACAAGGCGAATTGCTGCTGATAGGCGGCCACCGCCGAATCGGACGCCCCCCCCCCGCCGCCTTCACGGCGCGCCGCGAGCGGACTCCTCCCGTCAGGCCGAGCGAGGTCGCGCCGATGGCCGCCCCCTTGCCAACGTCCCCGGCGATCGCGCCGGCCTATGCGACGGCCACTGGAACCGGAAGCGCGGCATCAGAACTTCTGGATCATGTCGAAGCCGAGCATCGTCTGCTGGTTGCTGGCCCCGTCGTTGTAGGGCTTCCGCGGACCGCCGTACGGGCCGCCGAAGAAGTCCCAGCGAAAGGCCGGACGCAACAGGAAGTTGCCCGTGGGCGTCCAGTTCGGACCGATCGTGAGCGAGTAGAAATTGCCCGGCAGCGGCACGTGGTTGGGATTGCTGGGCCGGTTGAGCCCCACGCGGGTGCCATCGGTGTCCTGGAACCATTCGAACCGCGCGCCCCACGCCCAGGCCTTGTTCACGCGGTAGTAGAGGTATTGGTCGATGCCGACCCAGAGCGCCGTGCCACCGTCGGCCAAGGCCTTCGCCTGCGTGCCGAGCCAATGGTGGAAGAGATATTCCCAGTTGTCGGACGGACGAGCCTCGAAGATCAGGCTGTATCGCGTGCGATTGGCGGACGTGAGCGGCGGCGCCGGCTGGAAGAGCGGCGAGAAGTCGTTGCCCTCGTCGCCCGTGATGATGGCGAACGAGGTCGCCAACGAGTTGTCGTCGTTCTTCACCCGGATCCGCCCCAGGAAGTTGGCGTTGGAGTAGGGCGAAGCCAGGCTGTTCCAGCCGTTCACGAGGCCCGCGTCCACCTCCACGTTGTCGGATGCGTTCCAGTGCACGAGCCCGCCCCAGTGGTTGAACGGGCCGGCGAATTGATAGCTGTAGCTCTTGAAGTAGAAAAAGTTGCCGACCGCCGGCACGCCTTCGTAGCCGACGATCGTGTAGAAGTGGCCGAGCTTGAGCGACAGGTCTCGGTTGCCGACCTCGGCGTAGAGCTGCGGAATCGCCAGCCCGTAATACTCCCCGCTGTTCCAGTCCCGCGGGCCCGGATTCGTCTCCCAGCCCAGCGACATGGCGAGCGGAAAGTCCTCGCCGTAGAGCAGATCCGTCCGCGCTCCCACGCCGACGGAGCCGTCGGTGGGAAGGGTGCGTTCAGCGACGATGTAGACCTGGTTCATCATCGCCTCGTTGGCGCGGTCCACGGCGTTGTACGGCCCGTTGAACTTGCTGGCCGGCACGCCGAAGTTGCCGACGAAGCCGCCATCGAGCCAGCCGTACACGCCCCCTCTCTCCCTCTCGCCGAAGAGAAACCAGTCCTGGCCCGAGGGAATGATGCCGGTCATCACCTCGTCGGTGAGCACGGGATCGCGCGACTCGAACGAACCCACCTGCCCGGGCTGGCCGACGAAACCCTCATCCTGCGCGACGACGACGACGGACGGCGCCACCGCTAGCAGAAGGCTCCAGGCAATCATTGCGGCTCTCGTTGCGATGCAACGCATGCTCGATACCCCTTGGGACAAGTTCGTCACTGCGGAAGAGCAAGCCAGACGCACGGCTTCGATTCGGCAGGCGGAGCGGTACGACCTTCACGAAGGGCACGACCGCTGAAAAAGTCAGGGCTTCCCTTGCCGGTTCCTGTGACCGGCACCGGTTCAGCGGCCCCCCTTACCTGCCCCCCTGCCCGCCGGCCCCCAGCCACTATGCACTGCACGACAAAACGACCGGTTGTCCGCGGCCCCTCGCCGTCTTTATTCTGGCCGGCATCATGATGATGTTCGATGATTTCGACGCCTGGGGCGAAGCTGTCAGCGGAGCCAGCCTCAGGCTGGCCTGCGATGCCGTCGAGACGCCTGCCTGGACGCTCGGAGTGCTCGACCTCGACGGCGTCGTGCTTCAGGTGGCATCCGAAGGGGGCGGCAATATTTGCTACGGCGGGAACACGCATGCAGGCCCGATCCTCTTCCTGCCGCTCACGCATCCGCGCGAGCACGTGGTCAATGGCGAGCCGCTCGACGACGACTCGCTGCTGGCCATCCCGCGCGGCGCCGATTTCAGCATCCGCGTTCGTCGCCACGCCCACGCCTGGTGCTCCATCGCGATGCCCGAAGGCGTGGAGCTGCCGTTCGGCACCGCGACCGGCAGCAGGCGGGTTACCGCTCCGCCTGGAACGGCGCAGGCCTTGAGGCAGCGGGTGCACGAGGTCGCCGCCGCGTTGCTCGATCAGCCTGCAGGAACCGCGGCCCACCGGTCGGCCGGACTCCAGATTCTCGAGGCGGCGGCAGCCTGCCTCGCAGCACCGCCACGCCATCGTCGGATGCTGGGGAGGCCACGCCTTGATCGCGGAGCCATCGTGCGCCGGGCCATGGAGGCGCTCGAGGCCGGCCCGATCGTCCCGACCGCAGCCGAACTCGCCCGCCACATCGGGGTGAACGATCGCACGCTGCTCCGGACATTTCGGGAGCGGTTCGGCGTGCCCCCGAAGACCTACCTGATGCTGCGGCAACTGCATGAAATCCGCCGCGTGCTGAACTCGGGCTCCCCCGAGCGGGCGACCGTAGCCGAAGTGCTCACCCGCCACGGCATCTGGGAGTTCGGCCGGTTCGCGGGCCGCTACTACCGGCACTTCGGCGAACTGCCCTCGCAGACGCTGTCGCGGGCCCGAGCCTGACGATCGTCGAACCGATGCCGAAGCAGCCGGTCCAACGACTGCCCCCGAGCCCGCAGGGCGACGTGCCGGCTATGATGAAGACGGTTCTCGCTCCGATCGGCTCACGTGAGGCGGTCTCCGGCAAAGAAACGGCTCATGCCCCAGACGCTCGTCCTCGTGCCCACCGCTGCGGAGCGGACACTCCTCGCCCCGCTGCTGGCTCCGTGCCCCGATGACCGGCAGCCGATCGCACTCTGCGGCTTCGGACCGGTGGCAGCAGCGGCCCGCACCGCCGCCCTCATCGCGGCCCATGCCCCGAAGCGCGTCTTGCTCGTGGGTATCGCCGGCCGCTACGACGACAGGCTTGCGATCGGCGCCGCCTATCGCTTCGAGCGGGTGGTCTGCTTCGGGATCGGGGTGGGCTCGGACGAGCGGTTCGTTTCCGCCGGCAGACTCGGCTGGCAGCAATGGTCCGGCGATCCCCCTTCGCCGGCCACCGCCATCGGCGACGCCCTCGACTGCGGTTGGCCATCCGCCATGGCAGGAGCGGACGGAGGCCTGCTGCTTTCAGCCTGTGCGGCGGCGGCGAACCCGGACGACGCGGCCGTGCGGACGAAGCTTTTGCCGGCCGCCGCAGCCGAAGACATGGAGGGCTTCGCCGTGGCCCTCGCCTGCCGACTCGCCGGCGTGCCCTGCGAGATCGTCCGCGGCATCTCCAACACGGCCGGCGACCGAAACCATGACCACTGGCAGATTCCGCAGGCGGTCGCCGCGGCCGCCGCTCTCTCCCGACGCCTCCTGGAAGGGCTCCCGTGAGCCGCATCATCCGGCTGGGCATCTCCACCTGCCCCAACGACACCTTCGCGTTTCACGGACTGCTCACCCGGTCGGTGGATTGGCGTGGCCTCGAGTTCGCGGTTGAGCTGCTCGACATCGAGCAGCTCAACGAGCGCATGCGGCGCGGCGATTTCGACGTCTGCAAGCTGAGCTTCGCCGCGGCGGTTCCCCTGGCCCGGGAGATCGTCGTGCTCCCGACCGGCTCGGCGCTCGGATTCGGCGTGGGGCCGCTCCTGCTCGCGGCAGCGCCACACGCCCGGCCTTCCGACGCCACGCAGCTCACGCTCTGCCCCGGCAGGCATACGACCGCGGCGCTGTTGTTCGCGCTCTTTCACGCCGGAACGTCTCGCGTGGAGCACGACGTCTTCTCCGCCATCATGCCCAGGCTCGTGGCAGGTACGGCCGACTTCGGAGTCTGCATCCACGAGGGGCGATTCACGTGGCAGGCTCACGGCCTGCACCTCGTCGAGGACCTCGGAACGCGGTGGGAAGCCGAAACCTCGTGTCCCCTGCCGCTCGGCGGGATCACGGCGTCGCGAGGCCTGCCGCGCGACGTGCTCGCCGCCGTGCAGGGCGTGATCCGAGACTCGCTGTCGTTCGCCCTGGCCCGCCGCGACGCCCCGCTCGCGACGATGCGGGCCTACGCCCAGGAATTGGCGGACGACGTCCTCATGCAGCACGTCGATCTCTACGTGAACGACTGGACGCTCGACCTCGGCCCGACCGGACGGCGGGCGCTCGACGAGTTCTCCACGCGCGCCGCTGCAGCGGGGCTCGACGCCCCCGCGCGGCTGGAGATTTTCTCAGGCTGACGCCGAGCGGGTGGCTCACGCTTCCAAACGGAGAGGGCGGGATTCGAACCCGCGGTCCAGCTTTTGACCGGACACGTCTTTAGCAAAGACGCGCATTCGACCGCTCTGCCACCTCTCCTCGTTTTCCCCGAAATCAACATGGACTTCGGGACAACGCGATCGCTCTATTCTGGACGCCTCCACCCCGTCCCGCAAGGAGCACGGCCCAGCATGCGACCGTTCGCCCGAATCCTGCTCGCCCTCTGCCTCACCGCCTCCCTGTCGCCGCCCGCCAACGCCGCCGAAATGATGTCGGCAGCCCATGCGACCATCCGCGCGGCCGAGGCCGCCCATCACGTCAACACGCTCGCCGACGACGCCTTCGAGGGCCGCGAGGGGGGCACCCGCGGCGGCCGTGCCGCCGGATCCTACGTGGTCGAGCAGCTCCAGAAGCTGGGGCTCGAGCCGGCCGGCGACGCCGGCACGTTCTTCCAATCGTTCGGCGGGATGCGGAACATCCTCGCCTTGCTCCGCGGCAGCGATCCGGAGCTGTCCCGCCAGCTCGTCGTGGTGGGAGCCCACTACGACCACGTCGGCTACGGCAACGCCGCCAACAGCTACGGTCCCTTCGGCTACGTGCACAACGGCGCCGACGACAACGCCTCGGGGGTGGCCGGCCTGCTGGAGGTGGCCGCGGCCCTCGAGCATCTGCCGAACCGCCCGAAGCGGTCGATCCTCGTCGCCTTCTGGGACGGCGAGGAGAAGGGCCTGCTCGGCTCCTACCACTTTCTGCGCGTGAAGCCCGCGGCCCTCGCCGGGATGCAGACCGTGTTCTCCATCAACCTCGACATGATCGGCCGACTCCGCGACCGGCGGCTCGAGGTCTACGGCACCCGCACGTCGCCCGGGCTGCGGGCCGCCGTCGTGCGGGCCAACAACGACCCGGCCGTCCGCGCGGGCCTGGAACTCGCCTTCGACTGGGACATCGCCGACGACTCCGACCACTACCCGTTCATCGCGGCGGGGATTCCCACGGTGATGTTCCACACCGGGCTCCACGACCAATACCACCGTCCGAGCGACGACGTGCAGCTCGTGAACATCGACGGCATCGAGCCGGTGGCACGGCTGACGCTCGGCTTCGTGACGATGCTCGCCGACGAACCGGCGCAGCGGGCCTTTCGGCAGCAGTGCCGCGCGGAATCGAACGCCACCAAACGGGCGCTCGAAGCGCCGGCACCGGAACCCGTGGCCGCCAACCGCGGCCGCTGGGGAATCGGCAGCCGACCTGATTCCTGCGAGCCCACGGCGCCCGTCGTGGTGCGGGTCTCGCCGGGCTCGCCCGCCGCCAATGGCGGCCTGCTGACGGGCGATCGCATGATTGCGATCGATGGCGAGGAGGCGGCGAACCAGGAGGACCTGCTCGCCCGGCTGAAGGCCGCTGGCGAGACGGTGACCGTGGACGTCGATCGCCGCGGCACCTATCTGCGGCTCACGCTTACCGCCCCGACGACGGGCAGGTGAGCGACGAAACTACGAGGCCCGACGACGCACCGGCTCAGTCGTCGTCCTCATCCTCGTCTTCGTCCTCGTCCTCGTCTTCCCAGTCCTCGTCCTCGTCTTCCCACTCTTCGTCGTCTTCTTCCTCGTCCTCGTCGGACTCTTCCTCGTCTTCTTCGTCCTCATCCTCGTCGTCGTCGACCTCTTCCCACTCGTCGTCTTCGTCGAGGTCTTCTTCGTCCTCTTCCTCGTCCGACTCCTCGTCGTCTTCGTAGTCGTCGTCCTCGTCTTCATCCTCGTCGTCGTAGTCGTCTTCGTCTTCATCGCCGCGGGCGACGACATCGAGGGGCGAACGCTCTGCAACGGCCGGACCGGCAAAAAGATCCTCCGCAGCGAGCAATTCGGGCAACTCGCTCCAGGAGAACACGTCGGCGCTGAGACCATCCTGAACCGCTCGGCCACTGGCAACGATCGTCACGGCAAAAATCTCCTGGAGTCTGACTTGGCGGGCGTGCACTGCCGCCAATTCTGTACCCGATCGGGGGAACATCGTCCAATTCGCCGCCCGGCAAAAACCTTTTTGGACACCGTCGTCCACCGATTTCGCCGTTGCGAGGCACGCCAGTGTGGCGCGAGACCGGCCGACGTGCAAGCCTCCGTCAGCCCAAAATCGCGACGCCGGATCACTCAGCCGGCGGGGCCGCTTCGACAGCGGGCAGATCCTCGATGCGGGCCAGGCCAAATGCCGCCAGAAACCGCCGCGTGGTCACGTAGACATTCGGTCGGCCCAGCTCCTCGGCCCGCCCGCCGATCGCCACCAGATCGCGTTCCAAGAGCTGCCGGAGCAGTTCCTCGCTCCCTGCCCCACGGATCGCCTCGATTTCGGCCCGCGTCACCGGCTGTCGGTAGGCGACGATCGCGAGCGTCTCCAGCGAGGCCGTCGAGAGCCGCCCTCCTGCGGGCTGCTCGAGCAGCCGCTTCACCCAGGGACCGAACGCCGCCCGGGTGAGCAGCTGAAAGCCGCCGGCGATCGGCTCCACCCGAATGGCCGACCCGGCCGCCTCCTGCAGCTGCCGCAGCTCCCGCAGCAGCGCCCGGGCGCGGGTGCCGTCGTCGAGCCGGGCCAGCTTCGCCAGCCGCCGTACCGTGAGCGGCTCACGGGCCAGAAACAGTGCCGCCTCCAGTCGCGCCAGCTCCTCCGAGCGCCGGTGCTGGCCGGGCTCGGTGACGGGAGCGTCACGAGCGGCGGGCTCCGCCACTTCGACCCGCAACCAACGCCGCCGACGCTCCTGTGCCGCCACTTGCGTCGGCCAGCCCGCCCGGCGGCTCGACATCGGGTGTGTTCCGCGGTGTGGCACGATGCCCGCTTCCTTTCTGCCGGTCGCGTTGGAGGCGCGTCAGAGCCGTGCTCGTTGCCGGTCGAGCCAGGCCGTCACGTCCTCCAGCAGTCGCCGTTCGGCGGCCAACGCATCCTGACCCGAGGCCTGAAAGACCCGCTGCAACTGCCCTTCCGCATCGAGCGGCACCCGACAGCTGGCCACGTGCTCCGCCGCATCGCCCGGAGCCGGCCGGCACTCCACCGCGACCGCACCGAGCGTCCGCAGTCGGTCTCTCACGGCTGCTCGATCGGCCTCGGTGATGGCGACCGGCGGTGCGGGAACGGCGTCGAACGACGGCAACGCCGCGGAGCCGTCACCGCGGGCGGGGGGCGTTGCGGCCACGCCACGCCACGTTTCCAGCCAGGCCGTCACCGTCCCGATGAGGAGCCGCCCGGCCGAGTCCACGAAACCGGCTGGGACGTGGTGGGAGAACATGGCCAGCCCGGGCACGATCGCCATTAGGGCCACGAGAAGACCGGAGCGAAATTTCATGGTGCGGGCGAGCGGTAAACGGGGGCGGCGGGGCGGGGAGGGTAGCGATCGCGTCTCCCGGCCGCAACGCAAATGCCCGCCCGCAAACGCCTAGCCAGCCGGCTCCACGATCACCCGCCGCGTCTGCCCCGCCTCGGCCGGGGTCGCTGGATCGAAGTGGGCTACGCCCGGGGCGAATTCAATCGGCGTCGCCGCCCTGGCCCGGACCAGCCGCTCGCGAAGCACCTCGGCGGCGAGCAGGGACTCGACCTGGGCCCGTACGGCGTCGAGACCCAACGTGCCCGAATCGACGTCGGCGACGGCGACGAGATGGACGCCGAAGGGCGTCACGAAGGGTTTGGAAATGTCGCCTTTGGCCAGGCCGAACGCGATGCGATTGAAATCCTCCACGCATGGAGCCCTCCGCGAGATCCAGCCGAGGTCGCCCCCTTGCATGCGGCTCGGCCCCGCCGAATGCCGCCGTGCGGCGTCGGCGAACGAACATTCGCCGCGCACGATCTGTCCACGAATCTCCTCAGCCCGCTTCACACAGGCATCGACCGCCTCGGCACCGCGGCCGAGATCGGGACGGAGCACGAGGTGGCTGACCCGTAGCCGCGTGCCATCGACCTCGCGGCGATGCTTTTGGAATGCCTGCTCGACGGCGGCTGCCCCGAGCCGCGGCCGAATGAGCTTGTCGAGCCCGAGCTCGAGCGCGATCTGCTCCCGCAAAAAATCCTCTCCCCGGCCCGTCTTCGCCAGAAAGGCCGACCACTCGATACCGCGGGCATTCATCTGCGACCGCAGCTTGCCGACGGCCGCATCGATCTCGGACTCGCCGACCGTGATGCCCTCGCGATCGACCTCTGCCCGCAGCAGCCGCTGATCGATCAACTGCTCGAGGGCCAACGCCTGCAACTGCACGGGCCGGTCGAGCGTCGATGCATCGGGGGCGGGAACCCCGGCCCGCTGAAGCACCGCATCGAGTTCGGCACGGAGAATCGGAACCGTGCCGACCGTGGCCACGACCGCCGAGGGGCCGGTGTCGGTGGGGGGCTCGGCCGCCTGCGGCGGACGGGACACACAGACCGCTGCCGTGGCGACGATCGCGGCCACCCATCGTGACGAACGCTGACGCAGGAGCAAGGCCTGAAACCTCCACATGGAGTCGTCAGCCTACGCCAAACCCGCTGCGACCAGAAGGGCGCCCCCGCGGCTGGTCAAACGTGCGGTGCGGCGGCACAATCGAGGTCGTCCGCGCTCGCCCCGGGCGGCCGGGCGATCGGAGGGCGGATCGGAGCCGTATGTCGAAGATCGCCATCAGCCTCTGCGGCGAAGGGCGTGGCCACGCGACCCGCATCTGCACGCTCGTCGAGCGGCTCTGCCCCGGCCACGAACTCCTCATCTACACGTCGGCTGACGGCCTCGACTTTCTCACCCACCGACTCGCCGGACGGCCCGGCGTGCGGATCGAGTCGATCCCGGGCATCGTGTTTCAGTATGCCGGCGGCCGGCTCGACCTGCTCCGCTCGATCGCCTCGGGCCTCGACTACCAGGCCCGACAGATCGGCCCGCTCGTGGACCGGATCCTCCACGATTTTGACTCGTTCTGCCCCGATCTCGCGATCACCGACTTCGAGCCGGCGCTGCCTCGGGCCGCGAGCCGGGCAGGGGTGCCGCTGGCGAGCGTGGACCACCAGCACTTCCTGCTCGCCTACGATCTCGACGCGCTGCCGTGGACGCTCCAGTGGAATGCCTGGTTCATGAGCCACGCCGTCTGGCTCTACGTCATGGAGGCGGCCGACACGGTCGTCTCGGCGTTCTTCCGCCCGCCGCTCCGCCGCGGCTGGGAGCACGTCGTGCAGGTGGGCCCGCTGCTCCGCCGCGAGATCGTGGAGGCGGTGCCGCGGGACGACGGCTTCATCCTCAGCTATTTGCGCAGGCACACGCCCTTCGCGGCGGTCGATGCACTCGCCGCCTGCGGGCTGCCGGTGAAGGTCTACGGGCTCGGCGCGCGGGAGCGGGTGGGGGACGTGTCGTTTCATGAAGTGGAAGACGCCGCGTTCGTGGCCGACATCGCCGCCTGCCGGGGCGTGGTGGCCGCGGCGGGCAACCAGCTGATCGGCGAGGCGCTGCATCTCGGCAAGCCGCTGCTCGTGCTCCCCGAGCGTGTGCATGGCGAGCAGCTGATGAATGCCCATTTCCTCGAGTCGATGGGCTGCGGCGAATTCACCCTGCTGGAAGAGGTCGACCGCGACCGCGTGTGCGGCTTCGTGGCCGGGCTCGACCGCTTCGCCCCGGCCCTCGCCGCCGTCGCCGGCCGCATGGACGGCACGCCGGACGTGCTCCGCGTGATCGAACACCGGCTGCACGCCGTCAGGCAGGGGTGAGCCGCTGCACGATCTGCGGGATCATCGCCCGCAAGGCGCGGGCGCGGTGGCTGACGACCGCCTTGACCGCGCCGGAGAGTTCGCCGAACGTGCGGTGGTATTCCGGCACGATGAACAGCGGGTCGTAGCCGAAGCCGCCGGCGCCGCGGCGGGCCGTCGCGATCTCGCCCCAGCATGCGCCCGCCGCGACGGCGACCACGCGGCCCGTCGGGTCGGAGAGGGCGGCATGGCAGGCGTAGTGGGCGGCGCGGTCGCGGCCTGAGAAGCCGGCGAGCCGCTCGAGCAGCAGCTGGTTGTTGCGCTCGTCGGTCGTGTCGCGGGCGTCGGCCGGGGCCGGTCCCGAGAACCGCGCCGAGTGTACGCCGGGCGCGCCGCCGAGCGCGGGCACCACGAGGCCGCTGTCTTCGGCGAGTACCCACGCGGAGAGGGCCAGCGCCTGCTGCGTCGCCTTGAGCGCGGCGTTTTCTGCGAACGTCGTTCCGGTCTCGTCCACCTCCACGGCGCCGGGCATCTCGCGGAGCGACCGGCAGGGGATGCCGAAGGGCTCGAGCAGGGCGACGAGTTCGCGGAGTTTGCCCGCGTTGGTCGTTCCGAGCACGAGCAGCGGCGGTGCGGCTGGGGGCATGCCCGCGATGTTACCGCGCCCGGCCGGCGGCGGGCCGCGGCACGTCGATCGGCTTGGGCTGCACGTCGAGCATGATGCCGTCGAACGACCGTGGCAGCACCTGACCGCGGGCGAGCGCCTCGGGTTCGGGCCCCAGGCCCGCCACGATGCGGGCGATCTCGGGATGCACCGCCACGCGACCGTCGCCCTGCGGCACGCTCAGGCGGTCGATGCTGCCGACGCACACGATGCTCGAGTCGCGATCGTGAAACTCCCAGGCCTGCCAGCCCTGGCGGCGGAGCGCCTCGGTGAGCCGGTGGGCCTTGTCGGCCGCCTCCACCAGCCGGCTCTCCCCTTCGATGCCCCGCACCTGCGGATCCGACCAGCCGCTTCCCTTGAGCATCGCCACGAACGAGTCGACACCGCCCCGCGGCTTCTCGGGGGCCGCCGTCGCGCCGGGCTGGTCGAACGTGCCGGCGCCCGTGAACGTGGCGACCCGCACGGTGTAACGACCGGGGCAGTCGAGCAGGCTGTGCGTGACGTCGGCGTTCATCTCCTGCACGAACTGATCCACCTGCTGCCGGGCGAAGAAGTCGTCGGGCAGGAGGGGGTTGGGGATGAGCATCGCCGCGTGCATCGGCGGCTTCGCAGACTTGCCGTCGGAGGCCACGTGCTCGCGGTTGAGCTGCATGAAGTCCGACACGAGGCCGCTCTTCGGCGGCCGGCCGCCGAGCGATTCGGGATGGAGCGTCTTGATCTTCTGCAGCGTCTTCTGGCCGCGCTGGTCCTCGCAGGAGGCGAAGTCGCCGACGAGCACGGCCACCTCGACCACCTGCCGCGCGTTGGCGTAGCGCATCGTCTTCGGCGTGCCGTCGGGATTGAGGCCCACGCCCTGCTGACGGCCGGTGTAGTCGAAGGCCTTCTCGTGGGTGTAGGCGGCGAGCTTGTGGCGGCCGCGGAGTTCCTGGGCGAGCTTCTTCGCGTCGTCGCGGGCCGTCTCGCCGCGAAACGTGGTCGCGAGCACGAGCCAGGGGCCGTCCTTTTCCGCGAGCGGATACATCGCGTCGGGATCGACGGCCTCGGCCGTGAACCAGGACGTCGGCAGCCAGCCGCTCTGGGCGACCGCTTCGCCCGCCGACAGACAAGCCACGGCGGGCAGGACGAAGCACAGGTGGATCGCGAACCGGGAGACGTGACGCACGGGCCGGACTCCTCTTCCAGATGCAGCGGCCTCGCCGGGAGGCGAGCCGGGGCGGGGACGGTAGCAGGGAGGGCCGAAGCGTGCCAGACTGATTGCCGACCTGGGCAAGCTGGGCGAAACGGCGGAAAAACGATGCATACCAAAGAAGCTGGCACGCCCGGTTCACGGCTCTTTCGGCTCGCCGCCGCGGCCGTGCTCGTCGGCTGGGGCAGCCTGCTGATCGGCCCCCCCGTGGCCTTTCTCCAATGGCGGGAAACGCGGCTCGCCCAGCTCGAAAAACCGGCGGCCCAGGCCGACTGGGACGGATTCCGCGAGGCGATGCGCCGCGAGTCGGGCCGCGACGGACCCGTGCAGCGGAAGGTGCCCAAGAGCGTGGAGCCTCCGGAGCTCGTCTGGCTCCGCGACTTCCCTGCACTCGCGGTCACCGCCTGGATCGCCTTCGTCGGCATCCTCGGCGGCTTCATCGGCCTGCTCGCGCTCGGCATGCTCCGAGCACGGCTCACCGGCCGAGGATCAGCCGCGCCGTGAGCGCCACGACGAAAAACAGCACCAGCGTGATGCCCAGCACACCCAGCAGCGACGACACGAATTCACCTCGGCGAGAACGAACGGTTTGGTCGAAGGCCCCCGGCCTCCGCCGGGACTTCGCGCAACACGCGACGATCGTAGCCAGCCTGCCGGGAGCGTGAAAGGCCACTCACCACGCCGTGCGCATCCAAGCCCGCGCCACTTCCCATAAAAGCCCGCGCCACTTCCCATAAAAGCCCCCATGCGCAAGCAGGGGGATATTGCGGCATCCATCCCGAACC
>CAZXIG010000030.1:9089-19294 GCA_964640405.1 uncultured Candidatus Kuenenia sp. | reverse complement strand
TGTCGGCCGTGATCTGCGAGCTCGTGAGCGAACTCTTCGCCACGTCGATGTCGGCGGTCACGGTGATCGACCGCTTCTGGCCGAGCCGGTTGATCTCCGAGTAACCCCGCACCACGGCGATGTCGGCCAGCTCACGAATCGGCCGCTTCACGCCGTCGGGGCCGGTCACGCGGATCTCGTCGAGCGTCGCGAGCGTCCGCCGTTCGTCCTGCGGGTAGCGAACCATCAGCTTCACCTCGTGCCGGCCCCGCTGCAGCCGCATCACCTCCTCGCCGTAGAAGCTCGCCCGGATCGTGCCCGCGAGATCGGCGAGCGACACGCCCATCGCCTCTGCCCGCGGCTTGACCTTGATCTGGTATTCCCACTTGCCCGGCCGCGAGTCGTCGTCGATGTCGATCACGCCCGGATACTGGGCGAGCCACTCCTTGCACCGCTCGACGGCTGATTCGAGCTGGGCGACAGCCTCGGGGTTGGCTGCGGCGAGGAGTTTGAACTCGATCGTCTTCCCGCCGGGGCCGATGTTCTCCGTGCCGAACAGCAGCGACTCGTTGCCGGGAAACTCCCCTGCCAGCCGCCGCCACTCGCTGATGAACTGCTCGCTCGTCACGTCGCGGAATTCCCCCTCGACGAGCTCGACGGCGACGGCCCCCACGTGGCTACCGCTCATGCGGGCATCGGGGCCCACCTCACCCTGGGCCGCCACCTGGCCGACGGCCCGATGCACGAGCTGAACGATCGGCGGGCCTTCCGGCGCGAGCTTCCGCGCCGCCTCGACTGCGGCCGACTCCAGCCGCTGCGTGGCCTCCTCGCTGACGGCGGCGGGCGTGCCGTCGGGAAAAACGATCTTCGCGACCAAGCGGCTGGCATCGAGCTTGGGAAACAGCTGAAACGGTGTGACGCCGCTGCGAACGATCCCGAAGGCGGCCAGCAGGATCGCGAGGGCGGCGGCCAGCGTGGAGAGTCTGTTGTCGAGGCAAAGATCCAGAAACGGGGAGTAGACGTGCTTCACGAACCACTTCAGGCCGCCGTCGCACGCCCGCTGCAGCCAGGCGACCACCGCCAGCAGCGGCCTCAACGGGTAGAGCACGATGCCGATGATCGTGAACACGAGGTTCTTCTCGTGGGCCAAATGCCCCGGCAGCACGAGCGTCGATTCCGCCAGCGACATGAGCAGCGTCGAGATGAACGCGAACGGCATCACCGCGATGAACTTGCCCATCACGCCCGACACGAAGCAGAGCGGCAGGAACGTGATCACGGTCGTCAGCACGCTGGAAATGACGCTCGGAATCACCTCGACCGTGCCGTCGATCGCCGCGGCCGTGAGGTTCTTGCCCATCCGTCGATGGCGATCGACGTTGTCGCTCACCACGATCGCGTCGTCCACGACGATGCCGATCGCCATCAAAAAGGCGAACATCGAGAGCATGTTGAGCGTCTGGTCGGTGCCATACATGAGCGCACCGGTGCCGAGCATCGAGAATGGAATCCCCATCGCCACCCAGAAGGCGATCTTGAGGTCGAGAAACAGGGCCAGCATCACGAACACGATCACGAGTCCCTGCAGGCCGTTCTCGATCAGCATCCGCAGCCGGTCCTGCACGTCGATCGACTGATCGGCCCAGATCGTCAGCTCGTATCCCGGCGGCAGCTTCGCCCCGGCGACGTAGCCCTTCACGGCGGCCACCATCGCCAGCAGGTCTTCGCCGGAACTGCGGTCGATCGACACGACCATGCCGGCCCGCCCGTTGATCCGGTTGGTGGAGGCGATGTCGGCGAACTCGTCGCGGACGGTGCCGAGGTCGCCGACGGTGAGCACGAGGCCGTCGGGTAGCGTGACGAGCGGAAGCTTCGCGATCTCCGCCCCCACGTACCGCTTGTTCTTGCCCCGCAGCAGAATCTCGCCGCTCTCGCTCCGGATCGTGCCGCCGGGCAGCTCAAGGTTCTCGCGGCGGACGATCTCGGCCACCTTCTGCAGCGAAAGCCCGTATTTCCGCAGCGTATTCTCCGAGATCTCGATGTCGATCTGGTAGTCCTTCGCCCCCTGGAGATTGGCGGCCGAGACCGCCGGCAGCGCGAGGAGTTCGTCGCGAACGAGCTCGGCGACGTCCCGCAGCTCCAGCTCCGACACCTCCTCGCCGTCGGCCCCCTCGGGCGCCAGGATGCCCACCTTGATCGCGGGCGTGCGCAGCGTGACCTGCTCGACCTTCGGGTCCTCGGCCAGCTCCGGCATGCTCGGAATCCGCTCCACCTCGGAGCGGATCTCGCCGAGCGTCTTCTGCACGTCCTTGATGCTGTCCTGCAGTTCGAACACGCAGTAGCCCATCCCCTCCTGGGCCACGCTGGTGATCTTCTTGATGCCCGCGACGCTCCGGCAGGCTTCCTCGATCTTCTGGCAGATGCCCTCCTCGACTTCCTCGGGAGTCGCCCCCGGATACGGCACCGTGACGAGCACGATCTCCAGGTCGAACTCCGGAAAGACCTCCCGCCGCATCGACGCGAAGGCGAGCGCCCCCACGAGGAGAATCGAGATCACCAGCGTGTTCATCGCCGGCATGTTGCGGACGGTCCAGGAGACGATCGTCCTCACGTCGCGTCCTTTCCGTCGGTCGTGGCCGCCGATTTCGTCTCACGTGCCGCCGGCTCGACGATCGCCATGCCGGCCCGCGGATTCGAGAGCTGACTCGTCACCACGCGATCGCCGGGAAGCAGCCCCGACGCCGTCGATTCGAAGACGACCCGGCCGCCCCCCGCCTGCACCGCCCGCGGCCGCAGCACCACGAGCCTGCCGTCTCGCATCACCCACACGTCACCGCTCGGCCGCTGGGCCTCCTCGGGAATCGAGACGAGATTCTCTGGCGAGTCGACATGCACGCGAACTTCCACGAACATGCCCCGCAGCAGCGACCGCGGCGCCCCCGGCGGCAGCTGCGGCATGCGGGCGCCGTAGCGGTCGACCGCCTTCACGGCCTCCGGCTCCTTCACGAGCACACGACAGGGCAGCGTGCGGGTCTTCTCGTCGAGGCCGCGGCCCTCCTGGCGTGAAAGCGTGCCGTCCCATTCGTAGACCGCATCGCCGATCGAATAGACGACCGTGGCCGGCGTGTCGAGTTCCGCGTGGGCCGAGTCATCGCCGCCGTTCTGCGGCCGCGACCGCCAGATGCGGGCCACGTCGTCCATCTCCAGGCTGGTGCGGATCTCCGCGGCGCTCGTGTCTTCGATCGTCACCAGCGCCGTGCCCTTGGCGACGAACGAGTCCTGCTCGACCTTGTCTTCCACGATGATGCCGTCGGCCGGGGCGACGATGCGGGTGCGGGCGAGGTCGAGCTTCGCTTTCTCGAGCAGCGTCGAAGCGAGCGACTCGGCCTCCTCCAGCCGGATCCGCCGCTTGGCGAGCACCCGCTTCTGCCCCTCGAGCGTGGTGACGGCGTTGGCGGCGGTGAGTTCGTCCCGCATCGCCCGGTCGTGCTCCGACTCCGTCACGATCTTGCCGGCCTTGAGCCCCTCGAGCCGCTTGGACTCGCGTCGGGCGAGATCCACCTGTCGTCGGGCCAGATCGATCGCCTCGGCGTTCTGCGCCAGCTCCGCGTCGATCTCCTCGATCGCCAGGGCCGACTGCTTCAGCTCCCGTTCGAGCCGCTCGACGTCGAGCTCGTAGTCGCGGGGATCGATCTCGAACAGCAGCGTGCCTGCCTTCACGAACTGCCCTTCGTTGCAGGCGGCGGCCTTGTGCTTCACCCGGCCGGCCACCTCTGCCGCGAGCGTCACCTCCCGAAGCGGCACGACGACGCCGTCGGCCTCGATCGACAGCCCCCCGCTCACGGGCTCGACCTCGGCCGTCCGCACCGACACGGCGGCCGGCGCGGCCGACTCCTTCCGCGCCGGCGGCGGCTGGCTGCCCATGAGCAGAAACACGGCGATGCCGCCGCCAAGGATCACCAGCGGGATCACCCAGCCGAGCAGCGAGCGGACGACGTTCATGCAGAGGAATCCTTCCTGACGGGGCCCGCAGCCGCGAGTGGGGATGCGGCGCCCAGGGCGGCCAGCGCGAAGCGGGTCACGTGATCGGCGAGGGCCGCGGGCGAATGGAGCGTTTCGATTTCGGGCTGCGGCACGAGCATGCCGACGACCTGGCCGGCCGCGCGGTAGAGGAAGCACTGACCGACGATGCTCATCCCGACCCGCCGCAATTCCGGCTCGGCGAGCCTCCCGTCGGTCAGCTCCCGGAGGATCGACACGAGGAGCTCGAAGTGCGGCCGGATGTAGTCTTCGACCAGCTCCCGACAGGCCTCGGTCGGCTGCAGCACCTCCCGCATCATCAGCCGCACCTGCCACGGCGGCTGCCCGAACCCGAGCATCCGCTCGAGCATGTTCGCCACGAAGTCGTGGAGCTTGCGGGGGGCCGGCGTGCCGGGCTCCCAGGCGGGCAGCGGCACCTGCCGCACCCGCTCCTGGTGGGCGTGCTTCACGCTCTCGATGTAGAGCCGCCGCTTGTCGCCAAAGTAGTAGTTGACGGCCGCCACGTTGACGCCCGCAGCCAGGCAGATGTCACGCACCGTCGCGGCGTCGTAACCGTGCTCCGCGAACTCGCGGCCGGCCGCGGTCAGGATGCGGTCGCGCGGATCCTCCGCGGAACTCGGCTGCGGCTGGCGTGAATGACGGGCAACGACCACGTGAACGACCTGCAAGCACACGCTTCAAACACGTGTTTCAAGCAAGTGTATACGGCTGGCCCGGCCCGGGGAGGCCCAGTTTTTGGCCAGGTGTTGCCACTCAACAAATTGGCGACCCTGGAACACTCGCCACTTTGGTTCGCCGGGGTGGGGAAAAGGGGGGCTGCCCATCCCCTGCCGCCGGACGCTCGCTTCGGACATCCTGTCCTTCGCTCGCTCGATGCTGACTGCGCTTCGCCATCCATGGCTGCGCTTGTCAGCAACGCCGGCGGCAGGGGATGGGCAGCCCCCCGTGAAGGCCAGAAGGCGTATCACCCACTTGCCAGCAGCGCCTCGGCGCAGAGCCGGCCGCTGGCGAGGGCGCCGTTGATCGAGGCGGTCGAGCAGTGGTCGCCGCAGATGAAGAGCCCGGGGGCCAGCCGCGGCCCGCCGGGGCGATCGCGGCGCGCGGCCGGCGACTCGTCGGGCAGCGCGTGCGGCACCTCCACCGTCGTGAGGTGCGTCCACTCGTTGACCGCCGCGGCGAACCAGCCCGCCGCCTGCTGCTTGACGGCCACGACGAGCCGTGGACCGTCGGCGGGGGCATCGGCACGCAGCGACGCATAGATGAGGCTGCGACCCGCGGGCGCGTAGCCGGCCGCCACGTCGGATGGCACCGTGAGGTTGTCGATCGGACCGTCGGCGGCGTTGACGAGCAGCACTCGGCCCGGAAGCGGCGACCTGGGCGCGGCGAAGGCGGCCAGCCGCGTGGACTTCCACCGCCGCGGTACAGCCCCACTGCGATCCGCGCCCGGCAGCATCATCGCGGCGGCTGCGGCATCGGCCGCCACCACCACCTGCGGGGCGAGCAGTTCGCTGCCGTCGTCGAGGATCACGCGGCCCGACTCGACGCGGCGAACGCGTGTGCCCAGCCGGATGGCGTCGACGGGCAGCCCCGCCGCGAGCTGCCGCGGGATCGCGTCCATTCCTCCGCACGGCAGGCAGGCCCGGCCGAGCGAAAACATCGCGAAGTCGAAGAGAAACACGGCCGCCGCCGTGTCGAGCGCCCGCTCGAGGAACACGCCGCCGAAGAAGGGCACGAAGAACCGCCGCACGAACGCCGGCGAGAATCCGCGGGCGGCGAGTTCCTCGCGGGTCGTGCGTTCGCCTGCGGCGGCCGCGGCAGGATCGAGCCGGCCCGCGCGAAACATGCGGATCGTCTGCGCCCGCAGCTTCGCGGTGCGCAGCCCGTCGGCGATGCCGACCGTTCCATCGAGCACGCCCTTCACTGCGGCCCACGGCCGCCGCCACGGATCGGCCACCCGGCGCAGCCGCGTGCCCTCGGCGATCACCGCCCCCGGCTCGAAGGCCCCGAGCCCCAGAGCCGCGAGATCGAGCTGCTGCCGCCCCTCGGGATAGGCGTCATTGTAAACCTGAAACCCGCGGTCGATCCGAAAGCCGTCCAGCGTGTCGGTCGCGACCCGGCCGCCGACGCGGTCGGCCGCCTCGACCACGAGCACGCGACGGCCGGCGGCCACGAGCGTGCGGGCACACGCGAGGCCGGCGAGTCCCGCGCCGACGACGATGCAGTCGGGTTCGCTCATGGCAGCACGTCTCCTCCATCGGCGAGCACCCGCACCAGCCAACGGCCCGCCGCGAGGCCGCTCGAAGCCGCCCCCTCGACCCGCGGTCCGGCGAAGGCATCGCCGCAGCAGACGAGCGGCGGCGCCTGCGTCACGGCCACCAGCGGCGCGGGCAGGATCGTGGTGGGCAACGCGAACTTCCAGCGGTGCAGCGACCGCTCGACGACGGCCGTGGCGGGATCGCCGTCGATCCAGGGCCGCGCCGCGTCGAGCAGGAGCGTCGCGACCTCGTCGGGGGGCGTGTCGAAATGGGCGCGACTGAAGCCGCCGGTGGCATGGAGCGTGAGCGACGGCACCGCCGAGATTCCCTTTTGCTGGTTGTCGGCAAGCCAGGCGATCGGGCCGGGAGCCTCGGCCGGAAACTGGATGCCGCCCGGTGGCGGCACCCGGCTCGCCCGGTCGAGCACGAGCATCAGCGCGAAGCAGGGATCGTAGGCCACGCGTTCGAGCTGCGCGACCGCCTCCGGATCGGCGGCCGGCGAGCCGATCCCGACCACGCCCCCGGCCCGCAGCAGATCGAGCGACTGCGGCACGGGCGAGGTGAGGATGGCACCGACGGCCGAGATCCGCTCGGCCTGGCTGCCGGTGGTCTCGAGCGTGAGCGACACCCGTTGATCGAGAATCTGCACGGCCTTCACCTGCGTCTGCGTGCGGATGTCGCACCGCCCCGGCAGGTCGCTCGAAATCAGGCCATTCGCGAGCCATTTGGGCAGATCGGTCATGCCCTTCGCGCCCCGCCAGCGGGCGTGGCCGTCGCCCGCACCAGCGTCGGCCCCGATGCTCCCGTCGCGGCTGAAGCCGTGGCACCACGTCTCGACCGCGCCGGCGGCATGCGCCTCGGCCACGATCCCGCCGAAGGCCCTCCCGCGGACCGTGAAGAACTGGGCGCCGTGATCGCAGACGGCGTCTCCGACCCGCCGCGTGGCCATCCGCCCGCCGATGCCCCGCGACTTCTCGACGACGAGCACCCGGTGGCCGGCCCGGGCAAGTTCACCGGCGGCGCACAGGCCGGCGATGCCCGCCCCCACGACGATCACGTCCACATCAGCTGCGTTCATGGCCGCTCCTGCGGGTCAGCCGCCGCCCTGCGGCACAGGCGGGAAGAGCAGTCGCATCGGCTCGGCGACGCACGGCATCCGGCTCGACGCCAGCACCTCGCCCGCGGCGCAGCCGGCCATCGTGCCCGCCGTCTCGGCCATGGCCCTCACCCGCGGGAACACGTGGGCCTTTTCGGGCGGAAACTGCGATGCGTAGCAGGCGATCGCCGCGAGCTTGGTCTCGAGCTGGGCCGAGATGTCGATCACGACCGGCCAATGCCCGTGCGGCACGCTCGGCAGGCCCGCGAACAGGAAGTAGGTGAGGAACTGCGGCACCGTATGGACCGGCAACCCCGCGAAGGTGTCGTCCCACTTCGTGAGCCGGGAGTAGAAGACGGCCGCTTCCGTGATCGCCACCGCCTGGGCGTGGTCGGGCGAGGCCATGGGCGTCTTGTCGCCGAGGCCGAGCACGAGCCGCGGCCGCCAGCGGCGAAACACCTTCGCCACGGCCACTCGGACCTCGAACGAGTCGAACAGCCGCCGGTTCGGGAAGCCGAGATTCTCGCGGTGGACGACGCCGAGCGCCTTCGCCGCCGCGTCGGCCTCGGCCAGCCGCTCGGCCGGCCCGCTCGATCGCGGCGTCGGCTCGCCATCGGTGAGATCGACGATGCCGACGCGGAATCCCTGGGCGGCGAGCAGTGCGAGCGTGCCGCCGCAGCCGATCTCGACGTCGTCGGGGTGGGCTCCCACCGCGATCACGTCGAGAGGTTGGGGCAGGTCGGCCATGGGCTCGGAATTCAGGCCGCCGCGGGCTTCGTGGCCGCGATCAGGAAGACTGGGTTGATCGACTCGAACCGGATGCGATCGAGCTGCTCGATGCCCCGGGCGATGTTGACCATCCAATAGGCGGCGTCGCCCGCCTGCGACCGCAGGAGGGCATGCACGGCCGCGAGGTTCTCGATGCTGTTGCAGGCCGTGACGAGCCGACCGCCGGCCTTGAGCCGCTTCCAGGCCTCGGCCACGAGCATCGATACGTCGCGGCCGCTGCCGCCGACGTAGATCGCGTCGGGATCGGGAAGATTCGCCCACGCCTCGGGAGCGCGGCCGAGCACCGGCTTGAGGTTCGTGACCCCGAACCGGGCCGCGTTCTCGCGAATCAATCCATGGTCGTCGGGATCCATCTCGATCGCGTAGGCCGTGCCGCCGGTCGCCAACCGCGCCGCCTCGATGGCGACGGAGCCGCTTCCCGCACCCACGTCCCAGACGATGCTGCCGGGGTGGAGTTCCAGTTCAGCGAGCGCGAGCGCACGCACCTCGGCCGGTGTGAGCAGGCCGCGCTTCGGCCGCGACTGCAGGAACGACTCGTCGGCATTCCCGAACACCCGCTGCCCCACCGCCCCGGGCGTGTCGGCCGCGCGGGCCTTCCGCACGAGGATCATCACGTTGAGCGGGCCGAAGGTGTCGCGGGCGATGTCGGCGAGGCTCCCCTGCGTCACCCGCTCGTCGGGCGAGCCGAGGTTCTCGCAGACATAGGCCTGAAAGTAGTCGATGCCCTCGTCGAGCAGGGCGCGGGCCACCGCCGCCGGCGGCCACTGCTCGCTCGTGAACAGGCCCGCCGTCTCGCTCGACCGCACGCGGTCGATCACCCGCTCGATCGACTGGCCGGCGAGGTTGGCGAGGAAGGCGTCCTCCCAGGATTCCTTCACCCGCGCGAACGCCAACTGCATGCTGCTGACGTGCGGCACCACCTCGAACCGGTCCTTGCCGAGCTTCAGGCAGACGTACCGGGCCGTGCCGTAAAAGAGCGGATCGCCCGACGCGAGCACGACCAGCCGCCTGCCCGCCGAGGCCTCGATCTTCTCGACGAGCTCCTCGAGGCTCGCGGCGGTCTCCAGCCGCCCCCTGAGAGACGCCGGCAACAGCGGCGCGCACGACTCGGGCCCCAGCAGCACGTCGGCCGCCTCGACGATCCGCCGCGCGTGGGCCGTGATGCCCTCGACGCCGTCGTCACCGATGCCGACGATATGCACCTTCTCCGCAGCCACCACGAATGCCTTCTCTCTGTGGGGCGCTACGGGGCGGCATGCCGCAACCCGACGGGCAAAACCCCGGGGCCTGAACCGTCCTGACGCCTGATACCTGCTACGCCCGGAACGAGTTTACGCCTGGAACGAGCTGCCGCAGCCGCAGCTCTTCTTGGCGTTGGGATTGTTGAACGTGAAGCCCCGCTTGTCGATCCCTTCGTGGAAATCGAGCGTGGTGCCGTCGAGAAACAGGTCGCTCTTCTTGTCCACCACCACGGCCACGCCATGCTGCTCGGTCTTGGTGTCGGCCTTGGGATCGAAGGCCGTGTCGAAGCCGAGCGAATACTGGAAGCCGCTGCAGCCGCCGCCGGCCACGCCGACGCGGAGCACGGTCGCGGGATCGAGTTTCTGATCCGTGATGATCTTCTTGACCTCTTGGGCAGCCTTTTCAGTGAGCGTGACCGACATGCTGTGGACTCCTCCTGCGGGAAAACCGGCCCGCGAAATATCGCACTCGGGCCTGTCGAAATAGTAGCCAACTCCTCGCCGGCGGCCAAGCGGCTGCCGCGGCACGCGGTCACCCTCCTCATGAAAGCCCCCAGGCGCAAGCCGGGGGATAATCCGGGCCGATTCCGGATCGACGCCGAACGATTTGCTTGCGGCCGCATGATCCCCCTGCTTGCGCATGGGGGCTTTTATCTACACGCGGAGCCTCGGCATCCTGCCTCGCTCCGCTTGGCCGGCTTCCGCCGGCTCTTGACAAGGCCGCCCTCCAGGCGGCCCGTCGTTTCCGTCTCATGAAAGCCCCCAGGCGCAAGCCGGGGGATAATCCGGGCCGATTCCGGATCG
>CAZXIG010000030.1:0-8989 GCA_964640405.1 uncultured Candidatus Kuenenia sp. | reverse complement strand
CTCATGAAAGCCCCCAGGCGCAAGCCGGGGGATAATCCGGGCCGATTCCGGATCGACGCCGAACGATTTGCTTGCGGCCGCATGATCCCCCTGCTTGCGCATGGGGGCTTTTATGCGCATGGGGGCTTCTATGCGCGCAGGGCTTTTATGCGCGGAGAACCGCGACGCCCGTGGCGACTTTTTCGGCGGCTGCCTCGACCTCGGCGGCGGTCGTGAACCGCGAGAGCCCGAAGCGGAGACTGGAGCGGGCCTCGTCGTCGGTGAGTCCGAGGGCCAGGAGCACGTGGCTCGGCCGCGGGCTCTCCGAGGAGCAGGCGCTGCCGGAGCTGGCGGCCAGCCCGTCGGCCGAGAGGGCCGCCAGCAGCGACTGGCCGTCGACGCCCGGAATCCGCACGTTGAGATTGTTGACCAGCCGGAGCGGCTCACCCGCGTCGTCGACCGCATCGAGCGGCGGGCCGTTGAGCGTGACGCCGCTCACGCGGTCCTGAAGCAACCGCCACAGTCGATCCCGCAGCCCGCAAATCCGCGGTGTCTCCTCCGCGAGTCCCTCGTTCGCCAGCCGCGCCGCCGTGGAGATCCCCACGATCGCCGGCACGTCGAGCGTGCCGCTCCGCAGGCCCCGCTCCTGGCCGCCGCCGAACACGAGCGGCTCCAGTCGCACAGCCCGCCCGCGTCGCCGCACGTAGAGCGCGCCTGCGCCCTTCGGCCCGTGGAACTTGTGGGCGGAGAAGCTCGCGAGATCGGCGCCGATCGCATCGACGTCCACCCGCATCCGCCCGATCGCCTGGGCGCAGTCCACGTGCACGAGCCCGCCGCGGGCATGCGCGATCTCCGCAATGGCGGCCACGTCCTGCACGACGCCGATCTCGTTGTTGGCGAGCAGCACCGACACGAGGAACGTGTCGGGCCGGAAGGCGGCCTCCAGGTCGGCAAGGCGAATGCGCCCCGGGACGCCGTCGCCATCCCGCTGGCCGATCACCGGCAGCCGCGTGACCGCAACGCCGCTCTGCTCCAGATGCTCGACGGGATCGAGCACCGCGTGGTGCTCGGAGGCGATCGTGATCACGTGGCCGGGTCGCCCGCCCGCGGCGACTCGGGCCGCCGAACCGAGCAGGGCCAGATTCACGCTCTCGGTCGCGCCGCTGGTGAACACGATCTCGCGAGCCGTTCCGCCGATCGCCGCCGCGAACGCCTCCCGCGCCTCGTCCACCGCGGCGCGGGCCTCGCGGCCGAGGTCGTGCGTCACGCTCCCCGCATTGCCGTAGCGGTCGGTGAGCCAGGGCAGCATCGCCTCCAGCACGCGGGGATCGAGCCGCGTGGTCGCGTGGTTGTCGAGGTAGATGGTGCGCGGAACGGCTGACATCTCGTCAGCCGAGTCTACCCTCGGTCAGCGCGTCGAGCGTGATCTGCGACCAGGTCTCGAACCGTTCGCGGTCGGCGAGCAGCTGCTCGAGCGTCTCGAAGCCGCACTCCACCAGCTCGCTCTCCCGCGACGCCACCTCCGGCCGCTCCACTTCCAGGACGTGCACGATCCCGAGATGCACGCTGCCGACGGCGTTGGAGTCGTCGTTGATGAGCCCCACGCAGCGGCCCGTCCACGAGCCCCCGATCGCGATCTCCTCGGCCAACTCGCGGCGCATGCCCGCCTCGTACGAGGTGTCGTCGCCGTGCTCGCCGTCGGTGCTCGAGATGTGGCCGCCGATGCCGACCGACCGCTTGGCCCGCAGCCGCTTCTCGCTCTGGCCGCCGCCGCGGGTGTAGGCGAAGTAGTGGGGCGTGCCCGCGGCGTCCTTCCAGGCGAGCACGCAGTAGGGGATCAGCTGCTTGAACGACGGATCCTCCTCCACGCTCGCCCGCGGTCGCCACGACGTGTGCCGCGGGTCGAGGAGCACGGGCAGGTAGGCGGCTGTATCACCGCAAAAGCCCTGAAACGCCCCGACCTCGTCGAACAAGGCCCGCGGCACGACGAGCACATCCTCCTGCGGCAATTCCGACATCGGTATCTCCACGAATGAAACCTGGTGGCAGATCATCATATCGGATGCTGACGAAACGCTGCCCCCCATGAAGCACACCGTGGGAGGCGAGGGGGTCGGTGCAACATGCCTTTTGGATGCGATTCACATGAGCAGCATCGCGTCGCCGTAGCTCAAAAACCGATACCGTTCGCGGACCGCCTCGGCGTAGGCCCGGGCGATCAGCTCCCGCGTGGCGAACGTGCTGACGAGCACCATGAGCGTGGTCCGCGGCATGTGGAAGTTGGTGAGCAGGCAGTCTACGGTGCGAAACTCGAAGCCGGGGCGGATGAAGAGATCGGTCGAGCCGCTCCAGGCCGCGAGCTTTCCGCCGAGCGACGCCGTCTCCAGCGTCCGCATCGCCGTCGTGCCGACCGCCACGACGCGGCCGCCGCGGGCCTTCGTCGCCTCGATGGCGGCGACCGTCTCCGGAGAGCAGACACACCATTCGGAGTGCATCTCGTGGTCGTCGAGCCTGTCGGCCGTGATCGGGCGAAACGTGCCGAGGCCCACGTGGAGCGTCACCGTCGTCCGGCCGATGCCGCGGGCCGCGAGCCGCGTGAACAACTCATCGGTGAAATGCAGCCCCGCCGTTGGCGCTGCGGCCGAGCCGGCCTCCCGGGCAAACACCGTCTGATAGCGTTGCAGATCGCCCGCCTCCTCGCGGCCACCGCGGATGTAGCCGGGCAGCGGCACGCGGCCCACGTGGGCGAGAATCTGCTCCACCGGTTTGGTCGCGAGCGGCCGCACCAGCCAGGCGCCCCCTTCGGCCCGGCCGACCAGTTCGAGTTCCACCCCATCCTCTGGCCCGGCGTCGTCGCGCGGAGCGAGCCGCACCCGCTCGGCAGGCTCCGGCCGGCCGCGGGTCTGGGCGAGCACCACCCAGCAGCCGGCATGCTCGCCATCCTGCTGCACCCGCAGGAAGAGCCCTTCCCACTTGCCGCCGGTCTTCACCCGCTGGCCGATCAACCGCGCGGGCACGACCTTCGTGTCGTTGACGACGACGAGGTCGCCGGGGGCGAGCAGGTCGGGCAGATCCCGCACGTGCCGGTGGGCGAGGCCGCCGGTGCGGCGGTCCACCACGAGCAGCCGCGCCGCAGCCCGATCGGCGAGCGGCTCCTGGGCGATGAGTTCCGGCGGCAGTTCGTAATCGTAGAGATCGGCGTCGCCCATGCGAACCAGCCTACCTGCTACAGTGATTTCCATGGATTCGTCTTCCGTGCACACGAGCGTTCTGCCGGCCGAGGTGATGTCGTACCTCGCTGTCGAGCCCGGCATGCGGGTGGTGGACGGCACGCTCGGCGGCGGCGGCCACGCCCGGCTGTTGGCGGAGGCGGTCGGGCCGCAGGGCCTCGTGATCGGGATCGACCGCGACCCGGCGGCGATCGAGCGGGGCGCCCGCGAACTGGCCGGGCTGCCGGTGCGGTTCGCCCAGGCCAACTACTGCGACATCCCGGAGGTGCTCGACGCCCTGGCGATCGACCGGGTCGATCGGGTGCTGCTCGACGTCGGCCTGTCGAGCGACCAGCTCGCCGACGAGTCCCGCGGGTTCTCGTTCGATTCCGACGGCCCGCTCGACCTGCGGTTCGATCCCACCGAGGGGGAGCCGGCCTGGCGGATGATCAACCGGATGCGGCCCGAGAGTCTGGCCGACATCATCCACGAGTTCGGCGAGGAGCGGTTCAGCCGGCGGATCGCCCGGCGGATCGCGGCCGTGCGGGAGAAGGAGCCGATCAAGACGTCCCGCGAGTTCGCCCGCGTCGTGATGTCGGCGATCCCGCGACAGCATCCGCCGCCGCGAATCCATCCGGCCACCCGCTCCTTCCAGGCGCTCCGGATCGCCGTCAACCAGGAGCTCAAGTCACTGCGGATCGCCCTCGAGCGCATCCCGACGCGGCTCGCCCCCGGCGGCCGGCTGGCCGTGATCTCCTTCCATTCTTTGGAGGACCGGCTCGCGAAGGAGGCCTTCCGCAACCGGCAGGTCTGGGAAAACCTCACGAAGTCGCCTGTTGAAGCGGGCAACGAGGAGGTTCTGCGCAATCCGCGGAGCCGCTCGGCCAAGCTCCGCGTCGGGCAGCGGATCTGACACAAGGCCGGTCCGAGGACCGTTTTCCGGCCCCGACCGATCTGGCGGCCTCCCCGTCATTTCAGCAAAATCCCGCCCCCTATGGGACGAGAGACAAAAATCCTGCTCGGCTTTCTGGGCCTCCTGGCAGGCGTCTTCGTGGGCGTGCTGTCGATGAAGCTGTTCGTGCCGCGGCCGCCGGACGGCGCCGGGCCCGACATCCACGCCGACCACGACTTCGTCGAATCACAGCCGGTGGTCGATCCGCCGACGCTCGCGCCCCGAGCGTGGGACTTCGCCGCGGCGCCGCCGCTCGTGTCGGATCAGGCTGCCCCGCGACAGGATCACGCGTCTGATCCGGTGCCGCCGCGCGAGCCGATATCGCCCTTGCCCGCGACTACGAGCGTGAGTCCCGCCGTCACCGACGATCTGTTGCCGCCGCCCGCCGAGTCGCTCACTGCCGAACCGCCGCCTGCCGAGCCGCTCGCTGCGCAGCCGCCGGCGTCACGATTCGCCGTGCAGCCCGCGGCCGCGCCGCCGGCGCAGGATCCTTTCTTGTCGCGGGCGAGCTTCGAGCAGCCGGCCGATCCTGTCGTGAACGACGTCGTCGCGTCGCCGGTTCCGGCGGTCTCGCCGCCGGCGACCGCCTCCGCCATCGTCGCCGGTGCGGCCTACACCGTGCAGGCGGGCGACTCGTGGTGGTCGCTCGCGGAGCGGGCCTATGGCGACGGCCGGTTCTATCGGGCGCTCTTCGCCTGGAACCGGGTGCTGGACCCCCGCGTCTCGCTAACGCCGGGCACGCCGCTCGAAATCCCGCAGTTGCCCAAGCTCGAGGCGGCCTGGCCCAAGCTCCTGCCGCGTTAAGAAACGGCGACGCTGGTCATTGCAACGTCCCCCGGCTCCCGCCGGGGGCTTCTTGTCAATCAACAAAAAGCCCCGGGCTGAAGCCCGGGGACACGCCCCACAAAGCGCCGGGCGGGAGCCCGGGGACGTGTCCCAAAAAGCCCCGGGCGGGAGAAAAAGGCTACGTCCCCTTTTCGTTTCGCCGGCGGCGGCGAGGCGGCGACGCCGCCTACTTCACGCCGAACTTGTAGGCCGTGTTCTTCGGGTCGAAGTCGGCGTCGGTGAAGCCGTTGTTCACCTTCACGTTCATGTAGGTGTATTCCTCCATGAGCACCGGCTGCCCCCCCGCCTCCTGCGGCCAGTCGTACGCCTCGTAGCGGACCGGGATCGTGTATTCGTCGTCGATGAACACGCGGGCCAGATGGAAGCGGAAGTTCCGCCGCGGCACGGGATGCACCACCTGGATGCAGGTGCAGATGCGGCCGTTGACCTTCGCGTTGGGGAAGAAATTCACCTCGCATTCGCCGAACTGCTTGTCGTGCTCGGCAACCTCCACGAGCCGCCGGGCAAGGTTCTCCACGCCGATCTCGGTGACCGCATAGCGGTTGCCCTGCATCGCGAGCATGCTCTGCGGCTTGAGCGACACGGTGCCCACCATCGCCCGCACGCCGCTGCCGGCATGGGCGAGCATGTTGCCGTCGTTCTGCCCGTCGACGTAGATGACTTCCTGCCCCTTCACGGTCTCCGGCGCGAGGAAGTAGAGGTAGACGCTGAACGGCTCGTGCCGGATCTTGGCGAACATGTACTCGTGGTCGCCGAGTTTGCCGTCGATCCGCTCCCGTTTCACCACCGTGCAGGAGTAGTCCTTGATCTTGGAACGGAGTTCACCGAGCCCCTTTTGCGCGAGCTCGAGCGCGGGCTGCAGCGGATGCGCCCCGACCGCGGCTGCCGACGCGTCGCCCGCATTGGCGTTGCCCTGGGCGACGTCGCCGTTCGGCACGAGGCCGGGCCCCTGCGCGGCCGTTGGAGACTGCGCGGCCGTCGCCGGCTGAGCCTGCCCAGCCACCTGCTGCCCGCGGGCCGCCGAGTGGCCCGCCACGCCCATCGCCACCACGAGCGCGAAGCTCGTCATCCGCTTGAACCGCATCGCCATCCCTCCGTGGATCGCACCTGCCCGCCGCTCGAATCTGTATCGCCTCGCCGGTCGCCTTCCATGAGCGACCCGCACACAGGCCGGACGAACGCTACACCCGGACCGAGCGGGGGGAGGATAGCGGCCGTCGCACCGGGGCCACCACCCCACTTTCAGGCCTGTTTTCCGGCGGTCTCGCGGCCCGGCGCAGCCAAGTCCCGGGCCGCAGGCCACCCGCTTGCCCGCCCGCCCCCCGGGAACGATGCTCGTCTCGACCGCCCTGCGCCCCGCCCACCTGCCCCGCCCCATGGCCACCACCGAACTCCTCCGCATCCCCGACGCCCTCCCCGGCCTGCCTTCGATCGCCCGAATCGAGTCGCAGCCGTTCGGCGAGAACAGCTATCTGCTGTTTCGCGCCGGCAGCCGCGACTGCCTGATCGTGGACCCCGGGTTCGAGCCCGACGCGATCGTGGAGGCGGTGGAGAGCCGCGGACTCGCCCCCTGCGCGATCCTGCTGACCCACGGCCATTCCGATCACATCGCCGGCAACGAGGCCCTCCGCCACCGCTGGCCCGACCTGCCGATCTGGATCGGGCGGAACGACGCTTCGAAGCTCACCGATCCCGAGGGGAATCTCTCCGCCCCCTTCGGCCTGCGGCTCGTGAGTCCGCCCGCCGACCGCCTGCTCGACGACGGCGAAACGGTGTCGTGCGCGGGCCTGGCGCTCGAGGTCCGCGAGATCCCCGGCCACTCCCGCGGCCACGTCGTCTACGTGCTCCATGAGACCACGCCACCGCTCGTCATCGGCGGCGACGTGCTGTTCCGCGGCGGCATCGGCCGGTCGGATTTCGCCGACGGCGACCCCGACGCCCTCGCCTCCGGTATCCGCCGCCGGCTCTACTCGCTCCCCGACGAGACGGTCGTGCTGCCGGGCCACGGCGACCACACGACGATCGGCCGGGAGCGGCGACACAACCCCTTCGTGCGGGACGCCGCCGCGGAGCGTCGTTGACCGTGTCCGTCGCAGCGATCGAAGATACCGCCATGCTCTCGCCAGCCGACATCCCGGAACGCACGCCGCCGCCGGCCCGCACGGAACCGGCGTCGGGACGCTCGCCGTTCTGCCGTGCCGCCGGCCTGTCGCTGGCGGCGCTCGCCCGCGTGCTCGCCGGCGCGAGCGTGCGGTGGATCGCCAGCCAGCCCGACACCTGCCAGCGGATCTACTTCGCCAACCACACCAGCCACCTCGATGCCCTCGTGATCTGGTCGTCGCTGCCGCAGGCCGTCCGCGAGCTGACCCGTCCCGTGGCGGCCAAGGACTACTGGTCGCGCGGCTTCGTGCGGCGCTGGCTGGCCACGGAGGTGTTCGACGCGATCCTCATCGACCGCACCGACATCAAGGTGCACCAGAGTCCGGTCGACCTCATGCTCCGCGAGGCGGGCACGACCCGCTCGCTGATCGTGTTTCCCGAGGGGGGACGCAGCGTCACCGGCGAGATCGGCGAGTTCAAGAGCGGCCTCTACTACCTCGCGAAGAAGCGGCCCGAGATCGAGCTCGTGCCCGTGCACATCGACAACCTCAATCGCGTGCTGCCCCGCGGCGAGTTCCTGCCGGTGCCGCTGCTCTCCTGCATCAGCTTCGGCCCGCCGCTGTGGCTCGAGCGGGGCGAGGCGAAGCTCGACTTCCTCGCCCGCGCCCGCCGGGCCGTGATGGCCCTCAAGGAATGACCCGGCCGTGAACGACCCCCGCACCATCGCCCTGATCACGAGCGTGCTCGCGTTGCTCACCGCGGCCACGGGCGTGGGCCAGTTCCTCAAGCGGCATCCTGACCGCGGCCTCGACGCCGCCGCCGTCCGCACGTTCAACCTCCGGCTCCGCGGCTGGTGGATCCTCTGCACCGTGCTGGCCGCCGCCTTCTGGCTCGGCACCACGGCCACGGTCGTGCTCTTCGGCCTCGTGTCGTTCTGGGCGCTCCGCGAGTTCATCACGCTCACGCCCACCCGGAAGGGAGACCACCGCGCCCTGTTCTGGGTGTTCTTCCTGTTCACCCCGCTGCACTACGTGCTCGTGGGCCTCAACCGCTACGACATCTTCAGCGTGTTCCTGCCGGTCTACGCCACGCTCTTCGTGCTCACCCGCGTGGCGGTGGCGGGCGACTACAAGCGGTTCCTCGAGCGGACGGCGAAGATCCAGGCGGGGCTCGTGGTCTGCGTCTACTGTCTCTCGTTCGCCCCGGCGCTGCTGCAGATCCCGATCGTCGCGGCCGATGGCGCGGGCCAGAGCGCGAATTTCCGGCTGCTCTTCTTCCTCATCCTGCTCGTGCAGTTCGCCGACTGCATGCAATACGTTTGGAGCCGGATGCTCGGCCAGCGGCTCGTGGCCCCGGCCGTGAGCTCGAGCCGCACGTGGGAGGGGCTGCTCGGCAGCGCCGCCAGCACGGCGCTGCTCGCCGCCGTGCTCTGGTGGGCCGCGCCGCCGTTCCAGCCCTGGCAGGCGGCCCTCGCCGGCCTCGTGGTGGCGATCATGGGCTTCGCCGGCGGCATGACGATGTCGGCGATCAAGCGGGACCGCGGCGTGAAGGACTACGGCACGCTCGTGGTGGGCCACGGCGGCGTGCTCGACCGCATCGACTCGATGTGCTTCGCCGCGCCGGTCTTCTACCACATCACGCTGCTCGTGACGGGCGTCAGGCCGTAGGCTCCGAGCGGCCCTCATACATGCCGCGACCTCGATGGGCCCAAGTCGGCTCGCGGGCGGCATGAGTTGCCTCGCTGGCGGCCGCACGCCACGCTCGGCATCCTCACGCCGACCCGCTCGCCTCGCCTGCTCTTCGGTTCGACTGGATGCGCACTAGCGAGACACGGGGCCGCTGCCTTCACCCGTGCGGCGGGCCTGCATCGCGTAGATCGACTTGCGGCCGGGCGTTGCGGCGA
>CAZXIG010000029.1:16696-19415 GCA_964640405.1 uncultured Candidatus Kuenenia sp. | reverse complement strand
CAGCGGAGGCATGGATGCCGGAGCGCAGGCAGCATCGAGTGAGCGAAGGCCAGGATGGCCGAAGCGAACGTCCGGCGAGAGGGTACGGGGGTGCCTCGCCGGCGACCTTCACATTCAGGCGAAGACGCATCGCGATCATTCGAGCGGCTCCGGACGACCGCCGCCGCCGTGCGCGGCCTGCGCCTCCATCCATGAGCCCAGCACCACCTGCGCCGCCACCGCATCCGCCCGCTCCTTCTTGCGGCCGCGGGTGAGCCCCACGCCGGCGAGCAGTCCGGCCGCCTCCTTCGAGCTGTACCGCTCGTCGTGAAACGCGATTGGCAGTCCGGTGATCCGGCCAAGCCAGGCGCCGAAGCGTTCCACCTCGGCGCTCATGTCGCTTGCGGTGCCGTCGGCGTGCACTGGCAGGCCGACGACGAAGCCCACGAGTGATTCGTCGGTCGCGAGCCGGCGGAAGAAGGCGGCGTCGGCGTCGCGGTCGCCGGATGTCTCGTGCACGCACAACGGGCTGGCCAGGATCCGCAGGGCGTCGCAGACGGCGACGCCGATCCGCCGGCGGCCGTAGTCGACGCCGGCCACGCGGCCTGCGGGGATCGGCTGCGATATGGGCGTGGTCATGGGCCGCTCGCGGCCGGCCGCTGCGGAAACCGGCCCGTCTCGAGGAAGGTGGCCGTGGCCTGCTGCACGGCGGCATCCTTCATCATGGCGGCGTGGTGCACGGGCACGACCAGAAAGTCCTCGGCACCCGGCAGTCGCGTCTCTTCGACCCGTACCACGGCGTCGTCGTCTCCTGCGAGGAGGAAGCTGAAGCCGGTGTCGTCGCCGCGGCCGCCGGCCACGATCCCGAAATCGCATTGGGGCACGGCGAGGCTCGGAGCGACCCGTGGCCAGTCGACCACGAGGTCGCGCGAGGCGCCCTCGGCGAGCGCCGCAAGGCCCCAGATTTTCTGTGCCATGCGGGCGAGGTCGGAGCCCTGGTTGGGCGGACCGAGCATCACCATGCGGTGGGTGCGGGCGAGGTCGCGGGCGGCGGCCAGGGCCATCCAGCGGCGGACCACGAGATTGCCGAGGCTGTGGCCCACGAAGGAGATCGCGTCGGCATGCGGCAGCCGCGACACCACCGCGTCGAGGGCGCGGCCGTGGGCGTCGATGTCGGCCTTCACGCTGGCGTAGCCGAAGGTGAGCACGGTCGCGTCGAGCTTCGTGCGGAGGTGCTTGGCGAGCGGCTCCATCGAGTCGCGGCCCTCGCCGAGGCCGTGCAGGAGGATCACGGTTCGGCCGCGAACGGCGGGCACGCGACCGGCGCGTTCGAGGTCGGCAAAGGTCGTTTCGCACTCACCTCGCGTGCCCTCGCGCACGACGCGGTCTTCGGGATCGAGAATCCGGCAGCCGTCGCCCTGGGGTCGGTGCTGCAGCCGCCAGCCCTGCTGCACCCGTTCGTCGGTCCACTCGAGGGCCTCCTTCGAGCGGCGGAGTTTCTCGAGCCAGGCGGCGTCACGAGCCGTGGCATCGTCGGCGGCGGCGGCGGTGCTCGAGCAGGAGAAGAGCAGGAGGAGGGAGGCGAACGCGAGAGCCAGAGAGAGTCGCGCCATCGTCCCCCGGCTTCCGCCGGGGGCTTCCAGCGATTGGCGCACACGACCGCGTCGTGTGCTCGTCGACATGAACCCAGGCGGGATGTTCACAGATATTCCGTCCAGCCGCGGGATTCGAGTTCCGCCACGACCTTCCGCACCGCCTCCTCGTGAGACCGTTCCGCCACGAGCGTGGCGTCGGGCGTGTGCACCACCAGCATATTCACGAGGCCCATCGTGACGACCAGGTGGTCGTCGCCGGAGTGCACGATCGTGCCGGTGGAGTCGATCCCGAGATGGCGGCCGACGACCGTGTTGCCCTGCTCGTCGGCGCCCCGCTGGCGGGCGACGGCCGACCAGCCGCCGAGATCGTCCCAGGTGAAGGGGGCTTCGATCACGGCGACGTCGGGGGCGTGCTCGAGCACGGCGTAGTCGATCGAGATCCCCTTGATGGCGGCGAACTCGGCGGCGAACACGGCGTCGCGGCGGGGCGTGTCCCAGGCGGCGGCGATCGCCTCGAGATGCCCGAGCATCTCCGGCTGCCGCTCGCGGAGGGCGGAGAGGATGGTCTTCGCCTTCCAGACGAAGATGCCGGCATTCCAGAGGTAGTTTCCGGCGGCGAGGTATTCCCGGGCCACGCTCGCCGGCGGCTTCTCGCGAAACCGGGCCACGGCATGGGCGGGGGCGTCGCCGGGCCCGACGGCGAGCGGTGCGCCCTGCTGGATGTAGCCGAAGCCCTCGGCGGGATAGGTGGGGCGGATGCCGAACGTCACCAGCCTGCCGGGCGTGGCCTCGACGAGCGCCGCGGCCTGCCGGATCGCGGCCTGGAATTTCTCGGCGGGGCGGATGACGTGGTCGGACGGCATCACCGCCATCGTGGCGTCGGGATCGTGTCGCGAGACGAGCAGCGCCGCGAGGCCGATGCAGGGCGCGGTGTCGCGTTTGCAGGGTTCGCCGACGAGGCCCGCCTCGGGCACCTGCGGCAGTTGGCGGCGGGCGGCGTCGATCAGCCGCGCGGAGGTGACGATCATCACCCGTTCCGATGGCACGAGTCCCTCGAGTCGGACGACCGTGTCTTCGAGGAGCGTCCGGTCGCCGGCCAGCGGCAGGAGCTGTTTCGGCAGGGCGGCGCGGCTCGCCGGCCAGAA
>CAZXIG010000029.1:0-16596 GCA_964640405.1 uncultured Candidatus Kuenenia sp. | reverse complement strand
TCGCCGGCCAGAAGCGTGTGCCCGATCCTCCCGCCATCACGATCGCATGCAGCATGTCGAGCACCTCGCAGGAATCAGCGGCCGCGGACCCAGACCCAGAACAGAAAGCAGAGCAGCGGAAACCCGCCGAAGATCAGCCCGTAGGTGAAGAGCGTCGTCCAGATGTGTCGGGGCCAGCGTGCCATGGGGAGTCCGGAGTCGTCTGTCCAGCGTCACCGCACCAGGGCGGCCCGGGCGACGATGTCCACGGGAATCTCGAGCGGCTCCTCTGCGGGCTCGGCGAGCCGGCATTCGACCCGCACGCCCCAGGGCAGCACCTCCGCGGCCGTCACGGTGACTTCCACGCCATCATACTCGGTCGTGACCTCGACCTCGGGCGTCTCCGCAAAGGCCGGACAGAAGCCGAGGTGTCCTGCCGCCGCCTTGGCCGCGGCCGGAACGGAGACCGTGAGCCGGCCCCGCACGCAGTCGACGCCGTCGGGAAGCTCGTAGCGTGCGAGCCGCTGCCGCAGGCTGCCGGGAAGCCGCCGGATTCGGCGGCGACGCACGCCCCGCACGGGCGGGGTGGCCACCGTCGGGGCGGAGGACCGCGGCCGCCGATCACGTGCCGGAGCGGGGGGTGACGCGACGGCCCGCGGCTGACGAGCGAGTAGCCCCGCGGTCGCGAGGAGCGCGATCCCGGCGGCCGCCCACGAGGCGAAGGTCGGCGCCGGAGGTACGGCCAACGCCACGGCGGCCGCCACCATCCCCACCCGCGCCAAGATCGGCCAGACACGACCGGCACCGCTCCGCGCGCCGAGATCGGCCACGAGCACGAGCACGCTCGCGGCCCCGACGGCAGCCAGCAGCACGGCCGGCGGCGCCGCGTCGATCGCATCCACGAGCCGGCGAAGCACGAGCACGCCCCCGCCGCCCGCCGCCGTCAGCGCCGCGATCGCAGCCCCGCCGCGCAGCAGCAGATCACCGACGTCGGCCAAACCGCCCGCCACGACCACTCCCCGCCGCGACGCATACGATCCACGATCTCGCATCGCCTCATCATCGCACAAAAGTGCCGGCGTCCGCGACACTCTACAAAACAGAACGGGCGAGCCTGCCAGTCAGGCGAGCCGGCCGGGGGTCGCGCGCAGCCGCCGGTGAATTTTGCGGACCCTGTGCCGGCTATCTTCGAGCGAGCCGTGAACTCGCAAAATCCGCCGGCGGCGAGCACGAGCCCCCGGCCGGCGGATTGAGCGAGTCGACGTCACTATCACTCGACGTCAGCATCACTCGACGTCAGCATCACTCGACGTCAGCATCACTCGACGTCAGCGTCAGCCGACGGCCGCCGCCGACCCTGCCGCCTCCGCGAGCGCCGCAGCGCGATCCGTCTTCTCCCACGAGAAGCCGTCCCGCCCGAAGTGCCCACCCGCCGCCGTCTTGCGGTAGATCGGCCGCCGCAGATCGAGGTAGTCGATGATGCCGCGGGGAGTGAGCGGGAAGAACTCCCGCACCACCTCGCAGAGCCGCTCGTCCTCGACCTTGCCGGTGCCCTCGGTGTCGACGTGCACGCTCACCGGCTCGCTCACGCCGATGGCGTAGGCGAGCTGCACCTCGCAACGGTCGGCGAGGCCGGCCGCCACGATGTTCTTGGCGACGTGGCGGGCCATGTAGGCGGCGCTGCGGTCGACCTTCGTGGGATCCTTGCCGGAGAAGGCGCCGCCGCCGTGGCGGCCCCAGCCGCCGTAGGTGTCGACGATGATCTTGCGGCCGGTAAGGCCGCAGTCACCGTGCGGGCCACCCACCACGAACCGCCCGGTGGGGTTGATGTGGTAGGTGACGTTCGAGGTGTCGAGATTCTTGGGGAGCAGCGGCTTGATGATCTTCTCGACGATGAACTTCTTGATGTCTTCGTTCGAGACGTGGGGGGCGTGCTGCGTGGAGACCACGACGGTGTCGATCCGGACGGGCTTGTTGCCCTCGTACTCGACCGTGACCTGGCTCTTCGAGTCGGGGCGGAGCCAGTCGACCTCCTTCTTCTGCCGAGCCTCGGTGAGCCGGTTGAGAATCCGGTGCGAGAGGGCGATCGGCAGCGGCATCATCTCCGGCGTCTCGTTGCAGGCGTAGCCGAACATCAGGCCCTGGTCGCCGGCGCCGATGTCCTTGCCCTTCGACTCGTCCTCGTTGACGCCCATTGCGATGTCGCCCGACTGCTTGCCAACCGCCACGAGGACGGAGCAGGTGTCGGCGGCGATGCCCATCTCGTCGTCGGTGTAGCCCACCTCGCGGATCACGTTGCGAACCACCTGCTGGTAGTCGATCGTGCCCTTCGAGGTGATCTCGCCGGCGATCACGGCCAGGCCGGTGGTGACCATCGTCTCGCAGGCGACGCGGCTGCGGGGATCCTGGGCAAGGTAGGCGTCGAGCACGCCGTCGGAGATCTGGTCGGCCAACTTGTCGGGATGGCCCATGCTGACGGACTCACTCGTGAACAGATACTTGCCTTGTGCCACGGCTGGTGCCTCGTGCCTGAGGAAGAGGGTCAATGACGATGGGCCCGGCGCCCGGAACCCGAGTGGCACGGATTATCAGCGTTCAGACGGGAGTCGGCAACTGGTGGCGTGAGAACCGCGTATGTGAGGGGTTGTTCGCGAGGGCCCGGCGGGCATACTGCGGGCCGACTCAATGACACGGACGCCGATGTGAACGAACCACTTGCCATCGTGGGCATGGCCTGCCGCCTGCCCGGAGCCGACGGCCTCGAGGCGTTCTGGAAGCTCGTCGTCGGGCGGGGCACCGCCTGGGGCCAGTTGCCCGAATCCCGGCTGCCTCGCGACCTTTACTTCCACCCGGAGAAGGGCCGGGTCGGCAAGAGTTATTCGGAATTGGGCGGCGTGGTGTCTGACAGGCCCGTCGATCCGGCGGCTTGCCCGATCACGCCAGACCTCGCCAGACGCTACGACATCGCGCACCACGTCTTCCTCGAAGTGGCGTCGCAAGCCTGCCGCGACGCGGGCCTGAATCCCTTCGCCATGCCCGCTGACCGGAGCACCGGTGTCTACGTCGGGCACACCGGAGGCAGCACGCGGATCGGTGATATCGTCTATTCGACCGGCATCGACGAGGCGGCTGCGCTGCTCGCCGAGACGGGGCCGGCCCGCGACCTGCTCGGCGCCGCCGTCGGCGACGTCGCGGCGGAGGTGGTCGATGCCGTGCGACGGCGGTATCCGGGCCGGCGGCCGGGGGAGAAACTCGATCTCGGGGCGCTCGGCGCCGCGCAGATCGTGCACGAAGCGCTGCGGCTCGACGGCCCGTTCCTCGTGGTCGATGCCGCCTGCGCCTCGTCGCTCCAGGCGCTGGCGATCGGCGCCCGGGCGCTCGTGCAGGGCGGCATCGATCAGGCGATCGTGGGGGGCGCGTCCTACTGCAAGTCCGACAGCCTCGTGCTCTTCTCGGCCGCGCAGTCCGTGAGCAACACCGGCTCCTGCCCCTTCGGCGCGGCGGCCGACGGCCTCGTCGCGGCGGAAGGCTACGTCGCCCTCGTGGTCAAGACGCTCTCCCGGGCGATCGCGGATGGCGATCGGATCAGGGCCGTGATCCGCGGTCTCGGTGTCGCCAGCGACGGCAAGGGGAAGAGCCTCTGGGCGCCGCGGGAGGAAGGTCAGCTCCTGGCGGTGGAGCGGGCCTATCCCGATCCCGCCGACCTCGGACGGATCGAATACATCGAGGCGCATGCCACGAGCACGCAGGTGGGCGACGCGACCGAGCTTTCGGCGCTCGCGCGATTCCTCGAGCCACACGTTCCGGCCGGCCGCCGGATCCCGATCGGCAGCGTGAAGGCGAACATCGGCCACACGCTCGAGACGGCCGGCCTCGCCAGCCTCGTGAAGGTGGTGCTGGCGCTGGAGCACGGCGTGATCCCGCCGGGATCCACGTCCGAAGAACTCAACGGCGAGTTCGACTGGCAGACCGGTCCGTTCACCGTGCCCCCCGAGCCGCTCCCCTGGCCGGCTCACGCCGATGGCTCGCCCCGCCATGCCGCCGTCAACGCCTTCGGCATCGGCGGACTCAATGTGCACGTGGCGATCTCCGAGCACGTGCCTTCCGCCGCGCCGCGGTCGGCCGAGCCACCGGCGGCCGTCAACGACGACGGCATCGCGATCGTGGGAGCGGGTTGCGTGCTGCCCGGGGCGGTCTCGCTCGATGCGTTCCTCTCTCGGATCGACCGCGGTGAATCGGCGATCGGCCCGGTGCCGGCCGACCGCTGGCAGGCGGTCCGCGCCCTCGACCGCTCGGGCCCGCGGACGTGGCATTCGCTCACGGATCGCGGCGGATTCGTCCGCGATTTCACCTACGACTGGCGGCGCCACAAGGTGCCGCCGAAGCAGATTGCCGCGGCCAACCCGCTGCAGTTCATGCTCCTCGAGGCGGCCGACGCGGCGATCGCCGATGCCGGCGGCCCGGACGCCGGTCTCGATCGCACCCGCACGGCCGTCGTGGTCGGCACGCTCTTCGGCGGCGACTTCGCCAACCAGTTGCAGATGGGGCTGCGACTGCCCGAGACGTCGCGGGAACTGCGGGGGGCGCTCGCACGCCGCGGTGTTTTCCCGGCCGGCATCGACCGCATCGTGGCGGCCTACGAAAAGATGCTGCTCGAACGGATGCCCGCGCTCGTCGACGAGACGGGCAGCTTCACGAGCAGCACGCTCGCCAGCCGGCTCACGAAGACGTTCGACCTCATGGGGGGCGCGCTCGCGCTCGACTCCGGCGACTGCTCGAGCGTGTCGGCGCTCTCGGCGGCCGTCGACATGCTGCGTCAGGGCGAGTGCGACGCGGTGATCTGTGCTGCGGGCCAGCGTTCGCTCGACCTCATGGCATTCGAGGGCCTGTCGCTGATCGGCAAGGCGGGCGACGGAGCCGACGCCGTGGTGCCCGGTGAAGGCGCGGTGGTGTTCGTGCTCAAGCGGCTGAAAGACGCCCGAGCCGCCGGTCACCGGATCCGCGGCATCGTTCGCCGCGCCGAAGTCCGGTCCGTGGCGCCGGCAGCGCGCCCTGCAGCTCCCTCGCTGGCGGCCGTGATCGGCCACACCGGCGCGGCGGCCGCGGCCGCGGAGCTGCTCGCAGCCACGAAGACGGGTGCCGACGGCACCCTCACCATCTCCCACGGACCGCTCGTGGGACGGATCGAAATGGGCGAAGCCGTGGTGCGGCCCGACGTGACGCCCGAGCCGTGGCCGGTGTCCGGCCGGCCGCTCGTCGCCGCCCTCTTCCCGGGGCAGGGATCGCAATACACCGACATGTTTCGCGGGCTCGTCGCCGAGTCGGCCGAGGCCGGCCGTGCACTCGCGCGACTCGACGGCATGGCCCGTGGACTCGGCTACGAAACGCTCGCCGAGATTGCCTGGCGGCCGGACAACGGGCTCGGCACCCGCGTCTGGGACACGCAGTGGGCGATGTATCTGGGCGACCTGCTCGCCTGGCAGATGCTCCGCGACATGGGCTTCGCGCCGGATGTCGTCGCCAGCCACAGCTTCGGCGAGTTTCCCGCGCTGGCCTCGACGGCCGCCTGGTCGGTCGAGGATGGTGCACGGGCCACGCGGGCCCGTTCCGACGCGGTCGAACAGCACGGCCCGCGCGACGGTGCGATGCTCTCGGTGATCGCGGATCGCGCGACCGTGCAGGGGGCGGTCGACCTCTTCGCCGGACAGGTGTGGGTGTGCGCCGAAAACGCCCCCGAGCAATTCGTGATCGGCGGCACGGCCCGCGTCGTCGATGCGGTGGAGGTCTTGCTCGAAACGCGGAAGGTGAGGTCGAAGCGTCTCGCCGTGCCGAGCCCCTTCCACACCCCATTGCTCGCGCGGTCGGCCGAGCAGCTGGCCGCCACGATCGAGTCGCTCTCGATCAAGTCACCGGAGATTCCCACGTTCAGCGGCACCACCGTCTCGAGGTTGGCCGATCCCTCGAGGGTGCGGGAGAGCCTCGTTCGGCAGATGACCGAGACGGTTCGCTGGATCGGTGTCGTCGAGCAGCTTTATGGGGCGGGCGTGCGCACGTTCGTCGAAGTCGGCCCGTCGGGCGTGCTGACCGGCCTGACGAGGCGGATCCTCGAGGGGCGGGCAGGCTGCACGTTCCTCCAGTTCGACCAGCGCGGCCGCGCCGCCGGCGAACACCTGGCGCGGCTGCGGGAGCAGCTCGCGAAGGCCGGTGCGATCCGAGCGGCTTTCTCGGGCCGATCGACCTCGCGGCCTGCGCCGACGACACCGCAACGAACCCGCGGCAACGTCGTCTCGTTCGATGCCACGGCCCGCCGCCGCGAGCGCAATCGTGCGGGCACGAGTCCGCAGGTGGCGGTGCGGGAGGCAACGCCGCTCGCCTCGCGGGCAGCGAAGCAGCGAATCGCCGTCGGGGCGGGCGTCGGCCACAACGGCTCATCACACGCCGGTGGCACCAGCCGTGATTATGGCGACGAGATCGAAGCATTTCTCGTCGATTTCGTCGTGGAGCAGACGGGATATCCGAGAGAGATCGTGGAGCTCGACGCCGACCTGGAGGCGGATCTCGGGGTCGACAGCATTCGCAAGGCCCAGCTCTTCGGAGAGATCGGGCAGAAGTATGGGCTCAAGGCCGACGACGACGTGTCGCTCGACGAGTTTCCCACGCTGCGGCACCTGCTCGAGTACATCCGTCCCCGCGTGGCCGCACGGACGGGAGCGGCCGCGAAGGTGGAGCCGGTCAAGCGGCAGCCCGCCCCTCCTCAGCCGCTCAGGGCAGAGCCGGTGGACCGTGATCCGGCCGCCGCCCTCGGAGGCTTCGATTTCCTGCTCGTCGCGCCGGTCGACGCCGCGGCCCCACGCGGGGTGATCGCCTGCTTTGGCCGGCACGCCTCACCGGCGGTCCGGCGGGTCGATTCGGGCGGGCTTCGCGCCACGCTCGTCGGCGCGAAGGGAATGCCGGGGGCCGTCGTGGGCTGGAACGACGCCGGCCTGATCGTGGTCGCGTCGGGGGATGCCGGCGGCGCCGGCGCGGCGACGACGGCCCTCGAAGAAATCGTCACGTCCTGCCGTTCCACCGCGGATGCCGAGCGGCTGGTCGGCGAACGCTCCCTGTCGCCGCGAAGCCTCGTCGTCGCGCACGTGAACGCAACCGCGGAACAGGGGTTCGTGCATTGCAACCCGCGGTCACCGCTCGCGCGGGTGGCCCTGGCCGACGGCGCCATCGCCGCCCCTCGAGCACTTGCGGCCCTGCTCGACAGCGAGCACTCTGCGGGCCGCGATGCCCTCTCCACCACGTGTGCCTGGCTGGCCTGCGGTGTGTCGGAGTGTGCCGCCACCGCCGTCTCGGGCGGCCCCTTCGCCGGCGAATGGCTCGGGAGCGATGAGGCCGTCAACGGGGCAGCATGGCTGGCCGCCTCGCAGGCCCGTCGATGCCCGGCAAAGAATCATGCTGTCACTGGAAAGATCACGCGGCGTTATGCCCTCACGACTCGTGAACTGGGCTCGCCGCGGGGAGTGCGTAGCCTCGCCGGCGAGCGGGTGATCATCCTGGCGGACGGCGGGCTCGCCGAGTCGCTTGCGCGGGCGGTCGCCGCAAGGGGCGCCGTCGCGGTGCCGGTCGGTCGTGGATCGGCCGGAGAGATGATCACCGCGATCGAACGCGCCGAACAAGAGGGCCCGGTGCGATTCATGATCGTGTCTGCCCGACCACACCAAAGCGGCGTTCACTGGACTGGGCGTCGCGACTCGGCCGTCGTCGCGCCGTTCGTCGCCTGCCAGCGGTGGATCATGATGCGGGGCAATGCGGGTGACGTGGCCTCGGCCTCGCTCACCGCGGTGGTCGACCTCGGCGGTGATTTCGGTATCTCGGGCGACATCGGCTGTGTCGAAGGCGGCGGTGTCACCGGTCTGTTCAAGGGCATCGCCCGTGAGTTTCCCGCGCTGCACGTGCGCGTGGTCGATGCGCCGCAGGCTGTCGCCCCGTCGCAGCTCGCAGCTGCCGTCGTCGACGAGATGCAGGATGCCGCCGGTCCGGTCGAGGTCGGCCTCGTGAACGGCAGGCGGGTGACCGTCGTGCCCTCCGAGCAGGGGCCGCAGCCAGCCGAGCCGCTTGCCTCGCTGGTCCGTGGAAGCGTGTGGATCGTGACCGGAGGAGCGCGGGGCGTGACGGCGGCGTGCGCCCGCGAACTCGGCCGGCGGCACGGGCTCGTGCTCGCCCTCGTCGGATCCACGCTTCCCGTCGTCGTCGACCGCGCGTGGTTCGCGCTCGACGAGGCCGGGCTCAAGGAACTCAAGGGCCGCGTCATGCTGGACGCCCGCGGCCAGGGGATCGATCCGCGGTCGGCATGGCTCGAGGTCGAGAAGTCGATCGAGATTGAGAAATCGCTGGCCCGGTTCCGCGAGGCCGGAGTCGATGCGCGGTATTTCGCCTGCAATCTCGCCGACGAGCCCGCCGTGCGGTCGCTCGTGCAGCGGGTCGTGCGGGAGATGGGGCCGGTGCGGGGTGTGCTGCATGGTGCCGGATTCGAATCGGCCTGCCGCTTCGAGAAGAAGACGTTCGAGGGGCTCGCCGCCACGCTCGGCCCGAAGTGCGTCGGGATCGAGCACCTGTTGGCGGCGCTCGATCCGGCGGCGCTCGAGGCGGTCGTGGGCTTCGGTTCGACGAGCGGTCGGCTGGGCGGCCACGGTCAGGCCGACTATTCGCTGGCCAACGACATGCTCGCGAAGATCCTTGGCGCCCGCCGCCGGAGCGGCCTGCGGGCGACGGTTTTTCACTGGCATGCCTGGGACGAGGTGGGCATGGCGAGCCGGCCGGAGAGCCGGTTCGTGCTGGAGCAGTTCGGCCTGAAGTTCATGCCTGTCGCCGAGGGCGTCGGCCGCTTCATGGACGAGCTCGAGGCCGGCCTGCCGGAGGCCGAGGTGCTGGTCACGGAACCGGCCTGTGTGCCGGATGCGATCGCGACCGTCGCGGCCGCCGAACACGGCAGTCTCGTGGCAGAGGTGAGCGCGAACGTCGGTTCGACGGACGTCACGTTCCGACTGGACCCGACCAGGGACCGATTCCTCCTCGACCACCTGCAGTTCGGGCGGCCGCTCCTGCCGGCCGTGATCGGAGCGGAGCTTCTCGCGCAGGCGGCGATCGCCTCCGGGGCGTGCGGCGAGGTGCAGGAGATTCGCGACTTCATCGTCGAGCGACCGATCGCGTTTCCGACCGACCAGCCGCGGCTGGTGCGGGTCGAGGTGGCCGCCGGCGACGCCGGGACCGTGAAAGCGATGGGCTGGGTCGCCACGGAGAATGCCGCTGGGCAGCCGGTGGCCGAGGAGCGGATGCACGTCCGCGGAATCGTCTCCACGGGTGTGGCCGCGTCGATCGTGGAACGGAAGTCCGAGCCGCCGCTGCCATTCAACCCGATGGTGTATGCCGACGACGCGCCGCTCTGGCACGGTGGCTCCTTCCGCACGCTGACGGGCCTGTTCCTCGACCGCAGCGGCGGCTGGGGCCGCCTCGTCGCGCCGCCGGCCGACGTCGTCGCCGCCCCGCGCGGTGCCGCGGGCTGGACCGTGCCGGCCGCGCTGCTCGATGGCTGCATCGTTGCCTGCGGCGTCTACTCCTACATCCTCTGCGGGCTGCGGGTGGAAGTGCCGGTCAGGTTCGAGCGGCTGCGAATCACGGGCAGGCCGCGGAGCGGCGAGACGTGCATCATGCGGCTCCTTTTCCGTCGAAACGACGCGCGGGAGAGCCTCTACGACCTGGTGCTGTTTGGCGACGACGGTCGTGCGCTCCTGGCGCTCGACGGGCTGCATCTGGCGGTCCTGGCCGCCGAGCGAGGACGCGGATGATCGACTGCCCACCACGGACGAGCGTTCCCTGCCACCGCATCAGCCGCGGCATCGAGGTCGCCGGCTGCCTCGTCGACCTTTCCGTCGACGAGGTGGCGGAGGGCATGGGGGTCTCCGCTGCCGCCTCCCGGCTCGCCGAGGATGTCGTCGCCGCCGGGATCGGATGCGAAAGGCATCTGGTTCGCGTCGCCGCGCTGATGCCATCGGGCCGCCCGGTGGCGATGGTGCGGGGAAGGGCGGCTGCCGTCTCCGTATCGGTCTCCCACAGTGGCACGATGATCGGAGCGGCAGCCTGCGCCACGGCTGGCGTCGGCCTCGACATCGTCGATCCCGCGGAGACCGGCCGTTCGCTCGATGCCTGGTTCACGGTCGACGAGCTCGATCTGCTCATCGACGACGACGGCCTCGTTCGTGCGCGGCTTTGGGGGGCCAAAGAGGCCGCCTTCAAGGCCGCCCGGCTCGACGATGGATTCCGGCCGCGTTCCGTGGTGATCGAGGATCTTCGGCCCGCCGGCTTTCGCTGGAGCCTCCGCTGCGGGCTTGGACGTGCCCGCGGCCAGGGTGTCTTCGCGATGGCGGGCATGCACCTCGTGGCCGTCGCCGTGGCGGCCTCGTCGACGACGAGCGTCCATCCGTCAGGGAGCCGATGACATGATCGATCTCACAGGAAAAGTGGCCCTCGTCACCGGCTCGAGCCGCGGCATCGGCAAGGCCTGTGCGCTGCGGCTCGCCGAAGCCGGCGCCGACATCGTCGTCAATTACGTCACGAGCGGCCGAGAGGCCGAGGAGGTGGCGGAGGCGATCGCCGCCATGGGGCGCAATGCCGCCTGCATCCGCGCCGACGTCGGCGAGGAGGAAGACGTCGAGGAGATGATCGGCTTCGTGAAGGCCGAGTTCGGCGGCCTCGACATCCTCGTGCACAGTGCCGCCACGGGGGGCTTCCGGCCGCTGGCCGCTACGACGCAGCGGCACTTCGACGCCGCGATGCATACGAACGTGCTGTCGCTCGTGCACCTGCTCAAGGCGGCGGCGCCGCTACTGGAATCGGCGGAAGGTCGCAGCAAGGTGGTCGTGCTCTCGAGCCACGGCACGCACATGGCGCTGCCGATGTATGGCCTCGTCGGTGGCTCGAAGGCGGCCCTCACGGCGTTCGCCCGCCACTGGGCGCTCGAACTCGGCGACCGTGGCGTGAACGTCAACGTGGTCGAGGCCGGATTGGTGGAGACCGACTCGACACGGCGGCTCCCGGGCGCCGCGGAGATGTTCGCGGGCCGCACGTCCAAGACGATGATGGGCACACGGGTGTTGGAGGCCAAGGACGTGGCCGACGCAGTCCTCTTCCTCGCCTCGCCGCTGTCGGATCTCGTGCAGGGGCAGACCATCGTCGTCGATGGCGGGGCCGCGATCCATGTCTAGGACGAGCGATTCCCCCTTTATCCTGCTCACCGGCGCCACCGGTCTGCTGGGCCGCTTCCTGCTCCACGATCTCTCGGCGCAGGGTCGGCGGGTCGCCGTGCTGGTGCGCGGCGCCAAGACGATTGGTGCCGAGGCACGGGTCGACGAGCTCCTGTGCGACTGGCGCGAGGTGGCGGGTGTCGAGGTGCCGCGGCCGGTGATCCTCGAGGGGGACGTCAGGTCGCCGGGGCTCGGGCTCCCCGCATCGGCGCAGGAGTGGGTCGCAGCGAATGTCGGCGAGGTCGTGCATTCCGCGGCGAGCCTGGCGTTCGACCGGCGCGAGAGCGACGGCGAGCCGTATGCGAGCAACGTCGGCGGCACGGCCAACGTGCTCGCGTTCTGTCGCACGGCCGGCCTCCGCCGGCTCCACCACGTTTCCACGGCCTATGTCTGCGGCCTGCGCCGCGGCCGGGTGTTCGAAACGGAACTCGATGTCGGCCAGACGTCGGGCAACGACTACGAGCGGAGCAAGCTCGAGTCGGAGCGGGCGGTGCGGGACGCCGACTGGCTCGACGTGCGCACGGTGTATCGGCCGAGCATCGTCGTCGGCGACCTCGTGCATGGTTTTACGAGCACGTTCCATGGCTTCTACAAGCCGCTGCGGATCGTGCAGCCATTCGTCGAGTCGTTCCTGCTGGCGTCGCTCGAGCCGGGTTCGCTGCTCGACGTGCTGGGCATGACTGGCGCGGAGCGGAAGAACCTGGTGCCGGTCGACTGGGTGTCGGCGGTGATGACACGGATCATTTGCGACCCATCGTTGCATGGCGGCACGTATCACCTGGCGTCCACGCGCCCCACGAGCGTGGGCCTGCTGTGCCGGGTCTTCGAGGAGATGGTGGTGGAGATGGCGGAGCGGCCCAAAGCGGCCGGCGTCCGTGCGCCTGCATCGGCGTGCGATGCCGCGGTCCTTGCACGGCTCTTCGGCGATCAGATGGAGGTCTACCGCGCCTACTGGCGTGACGATCCGGAATTCGACGTAACGGCGACGAGCCGCGCCGTGCCCGACCTGCCGGCTCCGCCGCTCGACGAGGCGACCCTCCGCCGGCTCTGCCGCTTCGCCATCGACGCCGGGTTCCGCTGGCCCCCCGCGGGGCATCACCTCCTGAAGCCCGCGGCCGCGTCGCGCGAGGTCAGTTCGCCGGCCCCAGTCTGTCGAGGATGAGGCGGGCGGTCGTGGCCGTGGCGCCCCGGTGGGCGGCGACGAGCGCCGACGCCCGCTTCCCGAGTGCGGCGGCCCAGGCGGGCTCGACGAGGCAGCGGCGGACGAAGGCCGTGAGGGCGGGGCCGTCGGCGACGACGACGGCCGCGTCGGCGTCGAGCAGCCGGCGGACTTCGTCGCGGAAGTTCCGCGTGTATGGCCCGAAACTCACGGCCGCGGCGTAGGCGGCGGGCTCGAGCATGTTCTGACCGCCACGGACGCCATCGAGGCTGCCCCCTACGAACGCGATCGCGGCCGTGCCCCACCACCAGCCGAGTTCGCCGGTCGTGTCGATCAACAGCACGCGGCTGGCGGGATCAGGAGGCCTTCCATCGAGGCGACTGCGGAGCTGCCACCGCAGGCCCGAGGCATCGAGGAGCGCCGCAATCTCGGGGGTCCGCTCGACGTGCCGGGGCACGATCACGAGGCGGAGCTCCGGGTGATCCGCCGCGAACGACCGAAAGGCATCGAGGGCGAGCGCTTCCTCCGGCGCCTGCGTGCTGCCGGCGATGAACACGACGTCGGTCGCCGCGAAGCCGGCCAGTTGGCGGAGCCGCACGACATCCGGCGCGGCGCGGTCGCCACGGACGCCGTCGAACTTGAGCGAGCCGGTGACCACGACGTCGCGGGCGCCGAGCGCCGCGAACCGGTCGGCGTCGGCCTGCGACCGTGCCGCGACGGTCGAGACGAGGCCGAGCATCCGCCGGGCCAGCGGGGCGACGCGGCCGTAGCCCGTGGCGCTCCGTTCGCTCATCCGGCCGTTGGCGACGACCACCGGGACGCCGCGGCGGGCGGCCCGGGAGAGCAGCGTGGGCCAGAGCTCGAGCTCGCCGAGCACGATGAGGTCGGGTCGCACGCGGTCGAGCACGCGATCGACAGCCCAGGTGAAGTCGAGCGGGCAGGGGAATGTGCGGTCGGAGCCGAAGCGTTTCGCGGCCAGCTCGAGGCCGGTGGTCGTGGACGACGAGACGACGCAGTCGATGCTCCGGCCGGCCGCCTCGGCCTGCGCCCGCAGCTCGCCCGCGAGCGCCGCCAGGAGCTGCACTTCACCCACGCTCACGCCATGCAGCCAGATGCGGGGCACGCCCGGTTGCGGCTGCGGCGGCGCCGTGATGCCACCGGTGAACCGCGTCCACGGGGCCGCGACGGGTCTCGCTCCGGAGAGTTTCCGCCACGCGACCCAGGGCAACGCCACGAGGGCGACGAGCAGGTACGCAGCATCGAACAGCGGGCCGGGCAGCGGTCGGGCCCCTGCGGGTGGAAGCGTTGAGGCGTGTCCGGTGCGGGCAGGGGGGTCAAGACGCGGCAGAGGACGCTCCTTCGTGCTGATGCCGTTGCCGAGCGGGAATATACCGGGTCCGCGGCGGCCTGAGTGACGTGCACCCGGACGGCGACGGCGGGAGGCCCCTCAAGAAGAGGGGGTGTCGTGGCCGATGGAAACCGGGTGAGCACTTCCATGGCGACCGTCCGGCAGACCGAGTCTCGGCGCGACGAGCCCATCGTGCGGGCACGGCGGCTCGTGGCCGACCTGCTCGTGCCGCGGCCGGCGATCTACTGGATCGACATGTTCGTGAGCATCGTCGTGGGGTACGGCGCGGCCACGGTGTACCTCGCCCCGCGGGCCCCGGCGGCCGTGCAGGCGGTTGCCTGGCTCGTCGCCGGCTGCGCCCTGTTTCGGGCGTCGCTGTTCATGCACGAGATCGTGCATTTTCGGCGGGGCGAGATGCGGGGCTTCGCGGCGACGTGGAACCTGCTCGTCGGCATCCCGTTCCTGATGCCGTCGTTCCTCTACGAGCACCATCTCGACCACCACAGCGCCCGCCATTACGGCACGCCCCGCGACGCGGAGTATTTGCCGCTCGGTACGGCCCGGCTCGGCACCCTGCTCGCCTACCTCGGGCAGATTCTGCTGCTGCCGCTGCTGGCGACGGTGCGGTTTCTCCTGCTCACGCCCGTCTCGTTCCTGCATCCGCGGCTGCGGCGATTCGTGCTCGAGCGCTGCTCGCCACTAGTGATCAATCTGCGGCATCGCCGCGCCGTGCCGGCCGATGCACCGCGCGGCCTCTGGGCGGCGATCGAGATCGCCTGCTTCCTGCGGGCGCTTCACCTGGCCGCCTGCTTTCTCGTGAACGAGGTGCACCTGGGCCGGGCCGTGATCCCGCTGGGCTGGCAGATGCCGGTGAAGATTTACGCCCTCGCCCTCCTCGCGCTCGGGCTCAACCACGTCCGCACGCTCGCGGCCCACCGCTACCGCAGCGCGGGGGAGAGCATGGGCTTTGCCGGCCAGCTCGACGACTCCCTGAACGTGGTCGGCCGCACGCCGCTCGCCGCGGTGCTCTTCCCGGTGGGCCTGCGATACCACGCGCTCCACCATCTCTTTCCGGCGATTCCCTACCACAACCTCGGCGTCGCCCACCGGCGGATCATGGAGCAGTTGCCCGAGTGGGAGGCCTACCGGCGGGCCACCTATGCGACGTTCCCCGAGGCGCTGCGGGCGCTCGCGGCGGGGCTCAGGGAGGCGTGGCGGCAGCAGCCCGTGGCGGCCGACCGCTGGTTCAAAAAGCGGGATGGCGAGTTCGCGACGTGATCAGCCGGCGGCCACGCCGCTGCTCTTGCCGCAGCAGTTCTTGAACTTCTTGCCGCTGCCGCAGGGGCAGGGGTCGTTGCGGCCCACCTTTTCCGCCATGTTTCGGATCGGCTCGGGGCGGGCCGGCTCGCCGCGGGATGGCTCCGGCAGTTCGCCGCCGGCGGCCGCGGGCTGCGCGGCAGCCGTCATCCCTGCCGCCGAGGCGTCCGCATGGATCGCCGCCGTCTCGCGGAACGTGCTCCGCAGTGCGTCGTCCTCCACTTGCTCGATCCGGTAGACGATGTCGACCACCCGTTCGTCGATGGCCTTCCACATCAGGTCGAACGTCCGCATGCCTTCCCGCTTGTATTCCACCTTCGGGTCGACCTGGGCGTAGCCGCGGAGGCCCACGCTCGACCGCAGGTGGTCCATCGCGAGGAGGTGGTCCTTCCAGGCGTTGTCGAGGATCTGGAGCAGCACGGCCCGCTCCATCCGCTTCATCTCGGGCCGGGGATCGTCTCCCCGCTCGTGGCGGCGGCGGCTCGCGGCGGCGAGTGCCGACCGCAGCTGCGCGAGGTCGGTGCCGCCGAGATCGGCATCCGTGAGATTCGGATCGAACCGCTCGCGTGCCCACTGCAGGAGCCCCTCGCGGTCGATGCCGCGGCTGCCGTCTGGCAGTCTCACGCTGAAGTGCGAGATGCCGACCAGCACCGGATACTCGATCTCCCGGTGGGCGTAGACCTCGCGGGCGATCCGCTTCACGATCTTCTTGGCCGCCTCGGCATCGCCGCCGGCCGCCTTGAGGGCGGCGATTTCCTGCTGGCCGAGTTGGACTCCGAATCGCCACTCCGTCCAGCCGCAGGCGCTCGCCAGGCCGAAATCACCCGCCAGGAACCGCGAGCCCTCGGAGAGGTCGATCCGGTGGAGCGCCTCCCGGGCCTTGTCCTGGAGAAACTCCGCCACGCCGTCGCGGCCCACCCGCTTGAGGTCGCGGTCGTTCACGGAGAGCTTCCAGCGGGCGTTGGCGAACGTGGCCAGCGCCGACCAGTTCCACTCGCTCTCGTCCTCTCCCGTCGGCAGGTTCTCCTCGACGGCCTCGTAGATCAGGCCTTCCGACTGCCGCACCGCCTCGTCCACGGCCCGCCGCTCCGCCTCCTCCGGCGACATGCCGCGGAAGTCGTTGCCCTCGAGTTCGCAGGCCAGCTGCGAAGACGCCCAGGTGGCGTAGGACTGCGGCCCGTAGTCCTTGTCGAGGAAGCTGCCGATGTGCTGGTCGATCTGCCGATCCACCATCTCGAGGATCATCTCGCGGCAGTCGGCGTCGCCGTCGGTGTGGTCGAGGATCTTCTGCCGGAAGCCGTAGACCCGCTTCCGCTGCTCGTCCATCACCTCGTCGTATTCGAGGAGGTTCTTGCGAATCTCGAAGTTCCGCTCCTCGACCTTCTTTTGCGCGGCCTCGACCCGGCGGGTGACCATCCGGCTCTCGATCGCCTCGCCGTCCTGCATGCCAAGCCGCGTGAGCACGTTCTTCACCCACTCGCCGGCGAAGATCCGCATCAGGTCGT
>CAZXIG010000028.1:11008-19436 GCA_964640405.1 uncultured Candidatus Kuenenia sp. | reverse complement strand
CTTCCGCGACGGGCTTCCTGACGCACGCGGACGCTGACGGTTCCGTCAATTGCGGCCGGCCGGCGGACTGTTCAGACTGACATCGTTGGGAGGCAGCGGGCAACACCTGCCGCCATTTCTGATCGAGTCTTTCAGCGGGGTGAATCCGTGAGCGAGTCGTCGACCGATCGTCGCTTTCTTCCCATGCCGGGGGCACGCGCCCGGCATCGCAGCGGGCTCACGCTCGTCGAGGTGCTGGTGGTGATCGCCATCATCGGCCTGCTCGTGGCCCTGCTGATCCCGGCGGTGAACATGGCCCGCGAGGGCGCACGGCGGGCATCCTGTGCGAACAACCTCAAGCAGTTCGGCATCGCCATCCAGAACTACGAGTCGCAGTTCAGCGCGTTTCCGCCGGCGACCACCGGCATGAACGGGATCACATTTTTTCCGCTGATCACGAACTATGTCGACGATGGCGCCGCGCACAACTTCGGTGCCCGACTCGACCTGGGGTCACCCGGTGTGGCGATCTCGCAGCCGTCAGTGGACGGCGTGACGATGACCAACTCGGCTAGCAACGCCAACGTGCTCAGCTCGATGCCGCAGTTTGCGTTCCTCAACTGCCCCACCCGTGGGTTTCGCGATTCCAGAGACCCAACGAGTCCCACTGCCCGGTCCATCAATTGCGACTACGGGATCATCGTCTCCGATACGATGACGAGCACGGTGAGTATGGCAGACGCGGCGTACAATCTCCGCGCCGCGCTCTGCCCGGGCGCGCCCACCGGCAGTTGCAATTCGAGGAGCACGCCGAAGGCCGGCCGCGGAATCCTCAATATCGCGATCGGCAAGCGGCTCTCAGCTGCCGAACACGCCGCACTGGCGGCAGCATGGCCACCGCCGAGTTGGGCAAACGCACTTCTTCCGGCGGATGCCTACACGAACATGCTCGCTATCGGACCTGGCACGGGCGAAGCGTGGGCCATGACCAGCGCACCCAGCGGCGGCCCGCCGCCGGCGAACGCCCGCCTCCAGCGCCCCTACGAGGCCTGGTCGTCACGAACCCGCGCGGCCTCCGTCCCCGACGGCCTGAGCATGACGGCGGTTCTCGCCGAGAAACACCTGTCGGCGCGGGAACTGGGTCGCTTCAACGCGAGCAACTGGAACTATCGATCGCCACCAGCCGCTGCCCCGACGGCAGGGTGGGGCAACGACATGGTCGCCCTATGGGGCCTTGGCAACACGAACATCGTGGCTCATGCGATCGCGTATCGTGGCATCTCGTTTGGCCCGAGCGACACAAGTAACGCTCATTACCCTATTGCTGGCGAGCCCTGCTCCGGGAGCGATTGGACACCCAACTGCATCCATTTGGGCCCGACGATGGGCTCGTGGCATCCCGGCAACAACGTCAACGTGCTGATGGCCGACGGCGCTGTCCGCACCATCGGCAGCGACATCGACACGCTCAACACGCTGCCAATGCTCAGCGTCCGAAACGACACCGAGATTCGCTCCGACGGCCGCCTGCTCGTGCCGCCATGGTAATCGAGACCTCCATGACGAAATCCTTCCAGAGAAACGCCCGCCGCCCATGGCGGGCCGTGCTTACGTCGAGCGCGGCGCTGCTTGCCGTGCTGGCGCTCGCCGGTTGCGGTCGTCGCGACCTGCATCGGGTCGCGGGCGTCGTGCATTATGCCGACGGGCAGCCGGTCACCTCCGGCCGCGTCGTGCTCGACTACGGCCCCCAGGCCGTCCACGGCGGCTGGGGCTATATCGGCGCCGACGGCACGTTCACGCTCGGCTCTTTCGCCCCGGACGACGGCGTGCGGGCCGGCACCGTCCGCGTGGCGATCGTCAACGCCGTGGCGGTGACACCGGGCCGGGATCCCTCGATCGTAACGACGAAGCCACTCGTCCACTCGCGCTTCGAAAACCCCGCCACGAGCGGTCTCTCGTTCGAGATTCCCCGCCAGACGAAATGGGAGATCATCGTCGAACGCCCGAAGTGAACACCATGCTTTGCACCGACCGCTTCCCCTTCCTGCTTCCGCACTCCATTCTGCTCGTCATCGTCATCGCCTGCGGCATCGCCCCGGCCCACGGCCAGGTAACGAACGCTCCCGATCCCGCCGTGGCCGCCGCGAAGCAGGAGTTTCACTGGATCACCCGCGAGGCCACGGCCGCGCTTGTGCCCACTCCGGGCAAACTCTCGGGAATCACCCGCTGGACCATCGACACCCGCAGGCATCGTGGCGGCATCACGGCGGCGGCGATGGCGGCCGATGGGCACGAGTGGCGACGGCGGGCTTCGACGGGATCATCCGGATCTGGAACGTCGATTCCGGAGCGCTCGAGCGGGCGATCATGGCTCATCGCTTCAGCATCAAGCTCCTCGCCTGGTCGCCCGACGGCCGCTGGCTCGCGTCGCAGTCAGCTTACGACGGCGTGGTGCGGATATTCGACGCCGCCACCGGCAAGATGGCGAAGGAATTGCCGGGTCACTTCGGAGTGCTCGCCTGGGCGCCCGATAGCCGGAGGCTCGCGGGCAGTGGCGGAGGCAGCGGCAACATCCTGATCAGCGACAGCCTCGGCGAATTCAAGCCGTTCAAGGAAATGGGCACGGGTGTCTTGGCGATTGACTGGAGCCCCGACGGCCGGCTCGCCGTCGCGGCGACGCAAAACGACGTGGTGGTGCTCGACGGCAGCGGCGGCCGGCAATTGTTCGAACTCGAAGACACCGTTCAGCAGGTGACCACGCAGATCGCCTGGTCGCCCGACGGCAAGCACATCGCCAGCGGAGGCTATGCGGGGGCCCTGCTCTCCGACGGCTCCTCCGGCAAGCCGATCCGGCCGCTCGGAAAGGCGGTAATCCAATTTGGATGGTCTGCCGACGGCGGGCGGATCGCCGTGTTCGACGGCGGGGGTGTCGTCACGCATTCAGCCGACGGCAGTGGCGAATCGAAGCGGCAGCCGATCGCCGCGAATTACCTGCTCGCATGGCAGGAGAAGGCCGGGCAGATCGTCGGAGTGGGGGCTGAACGAATCGAGGCCTGGAAGCCCGACGGCACGAAGCCCGAGACGACGGTGCAGGCGGCTTTGGGGCTGGCTACCCCGGTCTTTGTCCCGGGCCGGCCAATTGTCGTCGGCCTGCAGACATCCACGCTTTCACTCTGGGATCCGGCGAAGTTCACGCGGATCGCTCGGCTCGAAGGCCACACGAAGCCGGTCGCAGTGGCCCGCTGGTCTCCCGACGGCGAGATCCTCGCGACGGCTGATGCGGGCGGAACGGTGCGCACGTGGAAGGCCGACGGCGGGGCAGCGGTCGACTCGTTCGCCGCCTATCAGGGGCCAATCACGCTCTTGGAGTGGTCGGGGGACGGCAAGGCGATCGCGGTGGCCGGGCTGGCCGGGCCGGTGCACGTCTGGTCGCCAGCGGGCGAGTCGGTAGCCACGCTCCCGGGCCACGCCGGCGGCGTACTCGCGATCGCGTGGGGCGCCACGGCGGAGCAGCTCGCCACGGGCGGCAACGACGGGAAGGCCGTGATCTGGGACATCGCCGGCGGCTCGCCGCATAGGTCAATCGATGATCGCGGCAAGATCACGTCGCTGGCCTGGCAGCGCGGCGGGCAATTGGCCGTGGGCTGTCATGAAGGCGGCTTGGCGGTGGTCAATCCAACGACCGGCGCGGTGGCGAAGGACGTGCTGCCCATTCGCCGCGGCTCCCCAAATCCGGTGCGGACCGTCGCCTGGATGACCGGAACGCCGCCGAGGCTCATTTTCGGCCAGGGGGCGGTCGCTCGGACGGTGGACATGGCTTCCGGCATGTCGTTGCAGCGGCAGCTCGCCCTGACGACGGACCCCTCGGTCTCGCTGGCAAAGAACGTGGTGGCAACGCCCTCGGGCGACCGCGTCGTACGGTTTTGGAACGCGGCCAACGGGAAGCTGCTCGGGTTTCTGGTGGATGACGGCGAAGCCCTGGCTGCCGTCTCGGTCGGCGGCGACGTGGGGATGGATTCCGAAGCCAAGCCCGACCTGATCGCGGTGGTCGAGCGGGAAGACGGCCAGGAGTGGGTGACGCTCGATGACTTCGCCACGTCCTGCGGCTGGAAGAACAACCCCAAGTCGATCAAGCTGCCGACGAAGTAAGCCGAGAAGCCCGTAGCGCAAGCAAGGGGAATCGGCGGACCATTATCGTGCCGCCACCCGCATTCCCTCAGCTCGCGCTACGGGCTTCTAGGACACTTAGCATGCAGAAGCGAGCCGATTATTGCCGGTTCCGTCAGTTGTACGGAATGGGGGCCGGGCCTAGCCTACAAGTGTCGGGCGAACGCGGTTTTTCGCACCTTTGAGACACGGGCTTCGGGCATGAACGTGACCCATTCCGCACGGCAAAAGCGACTTCTCGTCACGGCCCTGGCGACGCTCATGGCCGCATGCCGGGGCGGCTCTGCAGCCGCGGCCGGTGTGCCGGCGAATGTGGCCGCCATCGTTGAATCGCGGTGCGTTGGCTGCCACGGGGGCGATCATCCCGAGGCAGGCGTGAAGCTCGACGGCGAGTGGACGGCCGAGCGGCTCGTGTCGTTCGACGGCAACGCCTGGTTTCGGGCGCTCCACGAGATCGAATCGGGCCGAATGCCGCCCGAAGAGGACGAGCAGCCCACGGCCGCCGAACGGAAGACCGTCGCAAACTGGATCCGCGGCGACCTCGCGAAGTTGCAGAAGGAGCACCAGGCGCAAATCGGCCGCAGCCAGCTGCGGCGGCTCTCCCGCGAGGAATATGCCAACACGATCGTCGACATCTTCGGCTTCCGCCCGCCGGTGAGCTTGGATCTGCCGGAAGACGGCCGCGTGGACGGCTACCAGAAGGTGGCCAAGGCGCTGCCGCTCTCCGCTGCGAGCGTGGATGGCTACATGCGGCTCGCCGACCGGATCCTGGGCCGAGTGCTCAAGCCGCTGGCGGCGGAACCGCCCCCGTTCAAACGCTACAAGGCTGTTGATGGCGTTCAGTCGGGCGGCATGTATCTGCAGCTCGATGACGAGACGTGGGTGTCGTTCAACTCCGACCTTCACGCGGGCCAGCTCGAATACGTGCACTGCAACACGCCCGGCCTCCACAAGATCCGGCTGTCGGTCTCTGGCTACCAGACCGACAAGCCGCTGCCCTTCGGCATCTACGTCGGCCACGTCATGGCCTATCCGCAGATCGTCGAACTCGCGGCCGTGCTCGACGCCCCGCCCGGGAAGCCCACCGTGCTCGAAACCGAGATCTACCTCGGCAGCGGCGACATGAACGACAAAGTGCTCGTCGGCGACTCGATCCGGCTCGTGCCGTTTGGCCTGGGCGTGCCGGTGCCGAAGGGCTTTAAGGCAACTGAGCACGCGAAGGACAAGCCCGGCCTGGCGGTGCAGTGGATCGAGCTCCAGCCGCTGAACGCTCCGTCGATCGGCGACCGCTTCCTGACGGCTGATTTTCCGCCTGCGTTCGACAAGGAGCTGCGGCAGGTCCGTGCGACTCGGCTGGCTGGGGTTCCTGCCCGTCCGGTTGCCAAGCTCGCGTCGGTGAAGCCCGACGAATTCGTCGCGATCATGGAAAAGACGATCCGCCGGGTCACTCCGCGATTCTTCCGCCGCGATCTCTCCGACGATGAGGTCGCGGCTGCGGTGGCCTCGATCAAGTCAGACATCGATGCCGGCCGCTGCGCGAGCGACATCGTGCTCGACCAGTTCCGCAACCTGCTCACGTCGCCCGACTTCTTCTGCATCGTGGAAGAGCCCGGGCCGCTCTCCGACTTCGCCCTCGCCGCGCGGCTCTCCTACTTGCTCTGGAATTCAACGCCCGACGAGCCGCTGCTCGAGCTGGCCCGCGCCGGAAAGCTCCACGATCCAGTCGTGCTCCGCGAGCAGACCGACCGGATGCTCGCCGACCCGAAGGCGAAGCGGTTTTACAAGGACTTCGCCGCCCAGTGGCTCAAGCTCGCGGCGATCAACGACACGACTCCCGATCGGAAGCTCTTCCCGGAATACCACCTGCCGGAAAACGACCTGCTCAAGTGGTCGAGCGTCGCGGAGACCGAGGCCTTTCTGAAGCTGCTCGTGGATGAAAACGCGAGCGCGAAGGAGATCGTCGACTCGCGGCGGGTGATGGCCAACGCGGTGCTGGCCCGCCACTACGGGATTTCAGGAGTGGAAGGGGGCGGGCTCCGCGCCCTGACGCTGCCGGCCGGCTCCCCGTTTGGTGGCATCTGGACGCAGCCGGCGGTGGCGAAGGTGACGGCCAACGGCACGAACACCTCGCCCGTGAAGCGGGGCGTGTTCGTGGCGGAGCGGCTGCTCGGCGTGCACATCCCGCCGCCGCCCCCCAACATCGAGCCGATCGCCACCGACACGAGCTCCGCCACCTCGCTCAAGGAGAAGCTCGCGCTGCACTCCGGCAACGGCTCCTGCGCCGCCTGCCATGCCAAGTTCGACGGCTACGGATTCGCCCTCGAGAGCTTCGATCCCGCCGGAATGTTTCGCGATTTTTACCGGACGACGGCGGCCGACACCGTCGCCTGGAAGGGCCCGGCGAGCGGCTCGTGGGAAGGCACCGCCTCGGCCGTGAGCGCCGACTGGACGGGCGGCAACGTGCCCGGCCCGCTCGACCCGGTGGCGATCGTCGGCTCGGGCAATGGCACGATTACCTACGACAAGCCGCTCTACCCCGACGCAGAGCGCGGCCTGTATGGGCTCGTCGTCGGCAACTCCAAGGCGGGCGAGGTCACGAAGTTTGTGACGGCGGCCGACATGAAATTCCGCGCCGTCAATCAGCACGAATTCAAGCAGGTGGTCGTCGGCCCCGGCGGCCGCTGGCTGCACCGCGACGGCGACGTCGAGATCAACGACAACGTGCTCATCGACGGCGGCGGACTGGGCGTGGCCGGCGGTACGTTCAAGGCGGGCATGTGGCCGGTCTGGACGCCGCTCGAGATCTCGCGCGGCGGACGCGTCGCCGTCACCGGCGGCAGCTTCTTTGTGGCACAGTCGAACACGCCACAGCTGATCGGGAACGTCGGCACCGGCACACTGACTGTCGGCGGTTCGAGCAAGGTCGATATCCGCGGCCTCGTGCGGATCGGCAACGGAGCCACGGGCCGCGGCGAGGTCGTCCTCGACACGAGCGAGCCGATCTCTTCCATCCGGCAGTTCGACGTGCAGCATGGCCGGCTCGCGATCGGGAAAAACGCGGCGCGTCTCTTCTGCAACACAGGCGCCCCCAAGGAGGGCACCTATCGCATCGGCATGGCCGAGGCGCCGGCCGTGCTCGACAAGCTCGGCGACTCCGAGATCGGGGCCGATCCCCATCAGGAAGGAAAAATCTTCCTCGAGGTGGGCCCCACGGGCACCGTGAACTGGCACGGCGGCGGCATGCTTTCGCACAAGCAAAACGACACGGCCGTGATCGCGAATGCCGGCACGTTCAACTACCTCGATGAAACCGGCACCAACGTCTTTCATTTCGGTGGCCCGGCCTTCGTGAATGCCGAAGGCGGCCGGTTCCACTGGCGGGGCGCCGCCGGTCTCGACCTGCAAAACAGCCGCACCGAGGGGAGTAGTAGCCTGCGAAACGCCGGCCTGCTCGCCACCGGTCACGATGGCCCCGTGACGCTCTTGGGCGATCTCGTGCTCGAGAAGGCTGGCACGCTGCGGATCGGGCTGGGCGACGAATCGGTGACCGGGATCACCGTCGGTGGCAAGGAGGGCGGAGCGATCACGCTCGATGGCCGGCTCGAGATCGCGCCGCTCGCAGGCGCCGAAGCCAAGCTCGGCGGCCGCACGTTTACGATTCTCGCCCGGGCCCCGGGCGGTCCGGCCATCACCGGAAAGTTCGCGAGCAAAAGCGACGACATCGCCACGATCAATTACACGGAAGACGCCGTGACGATCACGCTCGTGGAAAACCCCAAGTCCAAGCCCGCCAGGGAGCCGGCGCCCCTGCAGCCGACGGCCTTCGCCGAGGCCCCGCGGCTCGATGCTGCCGGCTTGGTCGCGCTCCAATACCCGAACCCGAAGATGAAGCCCGGCTGGATCAAGGATCGCCCCACCTGGCGAAAGCACCTGCCGGTCGAATCGAACGGCTCCATGCCGGATGGCCGCGAGTTTGCCGGCATCGCCGAACTTCGGGAGCGGCTCGCCGCCGACCCGGAGCAGCTCGCCTACGGTCTCGGCAGCCACCTCGTGACCTATGCCACGGGCATGCGGCCGCTCGGCGTCGATGCCGTCGCCATCGAGCAGATCGCGGCGCAGACCAAGACCGATGCCTACGGCGTCCGCTCGGTGCTCCACGCCGTCATTCAGAGTGAACTGTTCCGAAATAAATAAAATGCACGGACACGACGACTCGATAAAGCTGGTTGCCTGGAAGCCCGAAGCGCGAGCTGAGGGGAATGCGGTTTCCCTCGCTTGCGCT
>CAZXIG010000028.1:0-10908 GCA_964640405.1 uncultured Candidatus Kuenenia sp. | reverse complement strand
CGGTTTCCCTCGCTTGCGCTACGGGCTTCGAGGCAACCAACGGATGCCGGCCTGCCTGGAAGCCCGAAGCGCGGTTGTCCCTCGTGAAACCCGGAGGATTGATTCCATGACTACTTCACTGCCTCATCTTGTCGCGTCGCGCCGTCAATTCCTCCGCGTCGGCTCGAGCCTGCTGGCATTGCCGTGGCTGGAGAGCCTCGCCGGGGCTGCCGCCACGAGCGGCCCCCCGCGGCGGCTGGTGGCGATCTGCAACAACTTCGGCTTCTATTCGCCGTCGTTTTTCCCCAAGGATGCCGGCGAGAACTACACGCCGAGCGAATACCTCGCGATCCTCAACGACCTGCGGAGCAAGTTCACCGTCTTCTCCGGCATCTCGCATCCCGACATCGGCGGCGACCATGCCTCCGAGACCTGCTTCCTGACGAGCGCCAAGCGGCCCACGGCCCCGGGCTTCCGCAACAGCGTGTCGCTCGACTTCCTGGCCTCCCGGCATGTCGCCGGGGCCACCCGGTTTCCCCTGCTCTCGCTGGCGACGGTCGAGGGCGGCACGCTGACCTCTACCTCCACCGGCGCGCCGGTGCCATCGCTGCATAAGCCGTCGGAGGTGTTCGCGCGGATGTTCGTGACGGGCACGCCGAAGCAGGTGCAGGCCGAAATCGACCGGCTGCGGCGGGGCCGGAGCGTGCTCGACCGGATGGAGGAACGCTTCGGCGACCTCGATCGACGGCTCTCCGAGCGTGACCGCCAGCAGGTGGCCGACTACACCGAGGCCGTCCGCGAGCTCGAGAAGCAGGTGCAGTCGGACGAGGAGTGGGCGGCCCGGCCGAAGCCGGAGATCGAGGCCACCAAGCCGACCGATTCCGACGAGCGCGGCGACACGGTCGGCCGCTCCAAGCTGATGTTCAACATCATCAAGCTCGCCCTGCAGACCGACTCGACCCGCGTGGTCTCGCTGGCGATCCGCGGCCAGGACATCCGTCCGCCGATCGAGGGCGTCACCGACGACCACCACAACATCAGCCACCACGGCAACGATCCCAAGAAGATCGAGCAGTTGAAGCTGATCGAGAAGGCCGAGATGAAGGCCCTTCACGACTTCCTCGCCGACCTCGACGCCACCCGCGACGGCGACGCTAGCCTGCTCGACTCCACGCAGGTGCTCGTGGGGAGCAACCTCGGCGACGCGGCGTATCACGGCACCCACAACCTGCCGATCATCCTCGCCGGCGGCGGCTGGAAGCACGGCCGCCACGTGGCCGGTGACCCGAAGAACAACACGCCGCTCGGCAAGCTCTTCGTGTCGATGCTCCAGCGGTTCGGCGTGGAAACCGATTCATTCGGATCGGGCCAAGGCACGATCGACGGCCTCGTGTGAAAAACCATTCACCGGGCAGATTGGCTGGATCGCACCGGGGATCCCGGGGCTTGTTGACATCATTGCCGCGGGCCGGGGAGCGGGCCGGTCGTCGCGAGACGCACGCGGCAGAGGAGGGAATCGGCGGTCACGAAGAGCGTTTTGCCGTCCTCGCCGAAGCCGCAGTTGGCCGTCGCCTGGCCGGTGAGAATGGTGCCGAGGTGCGTGCCGTCCGGGGCGAGCACGAGCACACCACCGGGCCCGGTGGCGAACAGGTTGCCGGCCGAATCGACCTTGAGGCCGTCGGGCATCCCCTTCTTCCGCTCTCGCTCGAGCGCGGAGCCGTCGAAGAACGTGCGGCCCTCGTCGAGCGTGCCGTCCGCCTGCACCGTGAACACCTTCCACAGCGGCGCCTCGGGATCGGACTGGGCGACGTAGAGCTTCTTCTCGTCGGGGGAGAAGCAGATGCCGTTCGGCCGCGTCATCGTGTCGCAGAGGAGCGTCACCGTCCCATCGGGCGTCACGCGGTAGACGCCGCAGAAGTCGAGCTCACGGCGTTCGTCATTCCAGCCCCCGGGCAGGCCGTAGGGCGGATCGGTGAAGTAGATCGCCCCCGACGAATGGACCGCGCAGTCGTTCGGGCTGTTGAAGCGGCTGCCCTGGTAGGCGTCGGCGATCGTTCGCTTACCGCCTCTGGGCGTGAGCCGGCTCACCCGGCGATCACCGTGCTCGCAGAAGATGAGGTGACCATCTCGGTCGAGGGCGAGGCCGTTGCTGCCCTGCTCCCTGCCGTAGGCCGCGGGGCCGGTGAACCCGGCCGGCTCGAGAAAGATGGAGAGCCCCTCGGTGGCGTGCCACCGCATCACGCGGTTGCGGGGAATGTCGCTGAAGAGCAGCGCCTTTTCCCGAGCGAGCCAGACAGGCCCCTCCGCCCACATGAAGCCGCTGGCGAGAACCTCGATCACGGCATCCTTCGGCACGAGGGCGTCGAACCGCGGATCGAGCCGCTCGATCGAGCCGACGGTCGGCAGCTGATCGGGCGGGGCTCCTTCTTCGGCCCTGCCCGCGCCGACAGCGAGCAGGGCGATGACGGCGACCAGCGCCGCAAAAAAACTGCTTCCCACTTTCCTCAGCATGACGATCAGCATGACGTGCGCCGGTCGCCCCGCATGATCATTGGTGATGGTAGTGCTCATGACCTTGAGTCTACCGGCCCGCGTCTGCCGAAGGCATGACGCTTCCGGCATCCATCGCGCGCGGCTAGGCTGAGGTCGTGCCGCGGGCCACAATGATGGAGTGATGACCGCAGGATCTTGCATGATGCGCTTCCTCGCTTTGATCGCCGCCGCGACCGGATGGCTCGTGGCCGCACACGCTGCGTCTGACGTCGGGCTGACGCGCCCGATCGGCGAGGTGCTCGACCTGCCGCTGGAGGCGGTGCAGCGGGAACCCGAGGTGCGGATCCGCGGTGTCGTCACGTACGGAGGCGGGCTGAACATGATCGTGCAGGACGACACCGACGGCATCTACGTCGATGCCGGCAAGGCGGTGCAACGCGGCTTCCGGACCGACGCCCCCCTGCCGCCCGACACGGTGCCCGGCGCGATCGTCGAGATCGACGGCCGGGTGGCGCCGGGCGGCTTGACGCACGTGCTCCTGCCGATGGCTGTCCGGGTGATCGGTAGCGGACCGCTTCCCGAGCCTGCCCCGTTCGATGCCGCGAGATTCTTCAGTGGACTGGAAGCCGGCAAGGTGGTGCAGGCGACCGGCGTCGTGCAGGCCGTGGAGCCCCAGCCGGGCAGGCATGCCCTTACGATCGAAACCGACCTGCTGACATTCAAGGTATTGATCAACCCGGCCATCGTCGGCGAGGATCCGACGCAACTCATCGATGCGGTCGTCCGCGTGACGGGCGTGCAGATGGGCGTCGCCAACACGCGTGGCCAGGCAGTCACGCCACAGGTCTACACAGACCGGGCGGCCTGGTTCGAGGTCTTGAAGCCCGCGCCGTGCGGGCCGTTCGAGGTGAAAAAGATTCCGCTCGAATCGCTGGGGAGGTTTCGCCGCGAGCCCCCGGTCGGCCACCGGATCCGCACCGAAGGCACGGTGATCCACTCGGTACCGCACGAAGCTGTCTATCTTCAGGGGGTCGCGAACGGCGTGTTCGTTCAAACCGCGTTCGCCGAGCCGCTCGCGCCGGGCGACCTCGTCGAGGTGGCGGGGTTCATCGACCGTTCGAGCCGCGTCGTCGGCCTGCGGGAGGCGGTGGTCCGCCGAATCGCCTCCGGCAGCCCGCCCGAGCCGACCCAGATCACGGCCGACCGCGTCGTGGAGATCGTCTCCCAATCGATCACCAGCGGCATCATGGCCCTGCCGGGGGATTACGACGGCAGCCTCGTGCGGTTTCCGGCGACCCTCGTGGAGCAGCGCCGCGGCGACGACGAAGGAACCCTCCTGCTTTCTGCCGGCAAGACGACCGTGCTTGCCCGCTGCGACCTCGCGTCGTTCAGCCGGCTCGAGCCCATCGCCATCGGCAGCGAACTGTCCGTGACCGGCATCGCCCAGACGACGGTGCCCCGGCCTGCCGCCGCGCAGTCTCGTCAGCCCATCGATTCCATCGGCCTGATCCTGCGGTCGGCCACCGATGTCGAGGTGACCAAGGCTCCGCCGTGGTGGTCGGCGCGGCGGGTGGCCCTCGCCCTGGCCGGTGGCCTCGCGGCCGCCGCGTTGGCGGCCGGCAGCGCATTCGTCTGGGTGGCTTCACTGCGGAGGCGGGTCGCCGCGCAACTGGGCGTGATCGAGGAGCAGATCCAGGCCGAGGCCGTCGCCGAGGAACGCCGGCGCATCGCCCGGGAGTTTCACGATCGCCTCGACCAGGGGCTCGCGGGCCTCGCGCTGCGGTTCGACGCCGCCGCCACGCAGGCGCCGGATGAGCCCACCCGCAGCCTGCTGCTCGGACAGCGACGTTCGCTCGCCAGCCTGCAGAGCGAGGCCCGCGACTTCCTCTGGGACCTCCGCTACCCCACCCATCTCGAGGAATCGTTCGTCGACTCGATCAGGCAGCAGGTGCTCTACATGCGGCAACTCACGCCCGTGCCGCTGACGGTCGAGACGACGGGCCACGTCCCGCCCCTGCCCACGCAGGTGCACTACCACCTGATGCGGATCATTCGCGAGGCGGTCAGCAACTCGATCAAATACTCCCAGGCCCGGTCGATCACTGTCCGGATCGCGGGCCCCGGCGAGGGCCGCCGGCGGCTCACCGTGAGCGTGACGGACGACGGCGCCGGATTCGACGTGGCCGAACGGTCGATGGCGGACGGCCACTTCGGCATCCGCGGCATGCAGGAGCGGGCCCGCCGAATCGGGGCCGATCTCCGCGTCGAAAGCCATGCCGGCCGGGGCACGCTCGTGGCGGTGGAACTGCCCCTTGCCGAGGACTGACGGTTCCGTCAATAGCGGCCAAAACCGGCTCCTTCTATGGTTCGGGGAGAGGTTTTGGCATGCCCCACGAACCATTCCGGCCGGTCGCCCTGTCGCTCGCTCGCTGGCTCGCCCTGCTCGTCGCGGTGGCGGGTGCGAGCCGCGCTGCCTGGGCCGCCGATGCCGACGCGGAATTCTTCACGGCCCGGGTCGAGCCGCTCCTGAAGGAGCGGTGCTTCGGCTGCCATGCGCACGACACCGAGATGAGTGGCGGCCTGGCCCTCGACGTCCGCAGCGGCTGGGAGAAGGGAGGGCAATCGGGGCCGGCCGTTGTGCCCGGCGACCCCGACGGCAGCCTGCTCATCGCGGCCGTGCGGCACGGCATCGACGGCGAGATCATGCCCCCCGACGACCCGCTCTCCGCCGACGAGATCGAAACGCTCGTCGAGTGGGTGCGGCGCGGTGCCCCCGATCCCCGCCGCACCACGGCCGACGAGGCCTGGGAGAAGGTCTATACCCAGCGGCTCGGGTGGTGGAGCCTCCAGCCCGTGCAGTCGCCGACCGTGCCGGAGGTCCGCGATGCCCAGTGGCCCGCGTCTCCCGTCGACCGGTTCATCCTCGCGCGACTCGAGCAGAAAGGGCTGCGGCCCGCCCCCCCGGCCGATCCGCACCGCCTCGTCCGCCGGCTCGCCTTCACGCTCACCGGACTGCCTCCCACGCAGGAGGAGATCGACGGCTTCGTCGCCGATCCCTCGCCCGCCGCCTTCGACCGGCTGGTGGATCGCTACCTCGAGAGCCCGCATTTCGGCGAGCGGTGGGCCCGCCACTGGATGGACGTGATCCACTATGCCGACACGCACGGCTACGAGTGGGACGTCCCCGCCAAGCATGCCTGGCGGTATCGCGACTATCTCGTGCGGGCCATCAACGCCGACGTGCCGTTCGATCGGCTCGTGCTCGAGCAGATCGCGGGGGATCTCGTGCCGCCGCGGATCGATCCGGCGACCGGCGCGAACGAGTCGCTCGTCGGCACGATGGCGCTGCGGATGGGGGAACGCTGGCACGGCGACAACGCCGCGACCGAGGCGACCACGTCGCAGAACCTGGGCGACCCGATCGACACCCTCTCGAAGGCGTTTCTCGGCACCACCGTCGGCTGCGCCCGCTGCCACGACCACAAGCTCGACGCGATCTCCCAGGCCGATTACTACGCCCTCATGGGCACGCTCGTGAGCAGCCGCTGGGGCGTGCGCAGCCTCGACACCGTCGACCCCAACGGCCCGGTGATCGACGAGCTGCGGCACATCAAGGGCCTCGTGCGCGAGCGGCTCGCCGCCAGCTGGCGCGACTCGAAGCCGCGGCTGGTCGAGCGGCTGAAGGCCGTGCCGCCCCAGGAGGCGAGCGACGCCCCGCCGGCGCCGGTGCCGGCGACGCTCGCGGACCTGCTGGGCCGACCGGTCTCGCAGGCGATTTCCGCGGAAGCCTTCGCCGCCGAGCGGGCGCGGCGAATCGCGGTCAATGCCGCCAACCTCACGCTGCTCGCCGACTTCACCGGCCCCGACACACCCACCAACGGCTGGCAGTGGGAGGGCTTCGGCATGCAGCACGGGCTCGTGGCCGATGGCGAGCCGGTGATCGCCGACGAGGGGGACGACGCGGTTTTGCACCTACTGCCCGCAGGCCGCTGGTCGCACGTCTTTTCGACGCGGCTCGGCGGCGCCGTCCGCAGTGGAGAGCTCTTTCGCGATCCGCCGCTGCACTTTTCCGTCGGCTACGGCGGAGGTCGGAAAGCCTCCCACTGCCTGATCGTGGATCGCGCCTTCCACTCGGAGCGTGTGGCGTATGCGGAGCGGTCGCCCGACGCGTGGCTGCCGTTCACGGCAGGCAACTTCAAGCGGCTCGCCGGCGGCCCCGACACGGCGGCGCGGCGGGTCTATCTCGAACTGTGCACCAAGGACTACGACAACTACTTCCCGCCGCGCACCAACTACCCTGACTTCAAGGTCGAGGATGAGCGCGACCCGCGGTCGTGGTTCGGCGTCACGAAGGTCTACGCCCATGCGCCGGGGCAGGGCCCGCAGGACGAACTGGGGCGGTTCGTCGGCGTGCTCGATGCAGACGGCGAGGGCTTGGGAATCGTCGATCGCGTCGCCGAGCGGATCCTCGCGGCGGTCGGACGCTGGGCTGACGGCCGCTGCGACGGCGACGACGTGGTCGTGATCAACGAGGCGCTCGGCGCCGGCTGGCTCGAGAACGACGTGGCGGGCGACGAGCAGCTCGCACGGCTCGTGGAGCGGTATCGGGAGACGGAGCGGCGGCTCGTGCCCGACCGCACGATCGGCAGCCTCGCCGACTGGGAGGAGGCGGCCGACGCGGCCATCGCCGTCCGCGGCGAGCCGGCGGAAAAGGGGCCGCTCGTGCCGCGGGGCACGATCCGGTTTCTACAGGGCATCGCATCGCGGCCCGAGGGCGGCTCGAGCGGCCGGCTCGATGTGGCCCGGTCGATCGCCGACTCCCGCAACCCGCTCACCTCTCGGGTGTTCGTCAACCGCGTGTGGCTGCACCTCTTCGGCGAGGGGCTCGTCCGCACGCCGGATGATTTCGGCCACCTCGGGGAACGCCCCACGCATCCGGAACTCATCGACTTCCTCGCCCTGCGATTCGTGGAGGAGGGCTGGTCGCTCAAGAAGCTCGTGCGGTCGCTCGTCTCGACGGCCACGTGGCGGCAGTCGAGCGCGGCGGCAAAGGAGGCGCTCGCGATCGACCCCGAGAATCGCCTCTGGCACCACTGGCCGCGCCGCCGGATGGAGGCCGAGTCGATCCGCGACGCCATGCTCGCCGTGGCCGGCCGGCTCGACCCCGCGCTCGGCGGCGAGCCGGTCGATCCCCACCGCGCGAAGGAGGATGCCGCCAAGCGGCTCTTTTCCGGCCCGCTCGACGGCCGCGGCCGCCGCAGCATCTACCTCCGCATGACGCTCATGGAGCCGCCGCGGTTCCTCGGGGTCTTCAACCAGCCAAGCCCGCAGATGACGGTCGGAAAGCGCGACCGCTCCACGGTTCCCGAGCAGGCGCTCGCGCTGCTCAACGACCCGTTCGTGCGGTCGATGGCCGACGCCTGGGCGGAGCGGCACCGTACGCAGGCGCGGGGCGACCTGCGGGCGGGTGCCAGCTTGATGCTCGTCGAGGGGCTCGGCCGCCCGCCGCAGCCCGGAGAGATCGAGCGGCTGCTCGCGATGGCCGAGGCGTGCGCCGCGGCCCGCGTTGCCTCGCCCGACGCCGGCCACGGAACGCCCACGGTCTGGCACGACGTTTCGCACACGATCCTCATGCTGCCGGAGTTCAGCCATGTCGAATGATCCACGGACCGCGATGCGTTCGCGGGTGGGCGGCTGCCCCGGCGGGCTCGGTGTGCCGACGAGCCGGCGCGAGTTTCTCTCCGCCACGAGCCTCGGCTTCGGCTGGCTCGCCTTTTCCGGCCTGGCGAACACCGCCCGCGCGGGCCATGGCGGCGGGCTCCACCTGCCGGCCCGCGCCAAACACGTGATCTTTCTCTTCATGGACGGCGGCGTCTCGCACGTCGACACGTTCGACTACAAGCCGGAGCTTGCCAAGCGGTCGGGGCAGCCGGCGGATTGGAAGGCCGACGAGAAGTCGCAATCGGCCGGCCAAGACAGGAAGTGGCTCGGGCCGCTCTGGGAGTTTCGCAGGCGCGGCCAGTCGGGCCTGTGGGCGAGCGACCTGTTGCCCCACATGGCGGGCATCGTCGACGACCTGTGCGTCGTGCGTTCGCTCGTCGGGGAGACGCCGCTGCACGGCGCGCAGAACCTGCTGCTCCACACCGGCCGCTCGCTCGGTGCGGCGCCGAGCATGGGATCGTGGATCACCCACGGGCTCGGCACGGAAAACGAAAACCTCCCCGGCTACGTCCTGCTCAACAACGACTGGATTCCCAACGGCGGCTGGCAGAACTTCGCCAGCGGCTTCCTGCCGGCGACCTGCGGGGCCACGCTCGTGCGGGCCGAGGGCACGCCCGTCGACAACATCGTGCCGGCCGACCCGCAGGCCGTGCAGCGGGCCAAGCTCGACTTCCTGCGCGGCGCGGCGGGCACCGACGCCGCCGCGATCGAGTCGGCGATCGCCACGTTCGAGACCGCCGCGCGGATGCAGACGTCGGTGCCCGATGTCTGCGACGTGGCCGGTGAGACAGCCGAAACGCGGAAGCTCTACGGGCTCGATCGCGCGACGGGCTACCAGCGGTTTTACGCCCTGCAGTGCCTGCGGGCGCGGAAGCTCGTGGAGGCGGGCGTGCGGTTCGTGGAGGTCACCTGCCCGCTGACGCATGCGAACAACGCCCCTTGGGACCAGCACGGCGGCATGAAAAAATACCATGCCGAAAACGCCCTGATCACCGACCAGCCGGTCGCGGCCCTGATCACCGACCTGAAGCGACGCGGCCTGCTCGACGAGACGCTCGTGCTCTGGGCAGGGGAGATGGGCCGCACGCCGCACTCCTCCGGCACCGACGGCCGCGACCACCACGTCTCGGGCTACACCGTCTGCCTCGCCGGCGGCGGCGTGAAGGGGGGGATCACCTACGGGGAGACCGACGAAATGGGCATGGGCGTGGTCGCCGATCCGATCGACATCCACGACATCCACGCCACGATCCTGCACTGTCTCGGGATCGACCACGAACGGCTCACGTTCCGCTTCGGAGGCCGCGACGTCCGGCTCACCGACGTGGAGGGACGGATTCTGCACGACGTGCTTGCCTGATGCCCGCGCGGCATAATGAAGGAAGGACTGTCATGAAAGACTCGCCGCACATTCGCCTGCTGATCGTCGACGACCACCCGCTCTTCCGGGAGGGGCTCCTGCACTCCCTGTCGGCGGCGCGTGAATTCAAGGTCGTCGGCGAGGCGGATGACGGGAACACGGCGCTCGCTCTTTGGAAGACGCTCCGGCCCGACGTCACCCTGATGGACGTGTCGATGTATGGCCAGGGGGGGATCGAGACGACGCGCCGAATCCTGGCCGTCGAGCCGACCGCCCGCGTCTTGATGCTGACATCCTCGGAGGAGCAGCAGGACGCGATCGAGGCGCTCGAGGCCGGCGCCGCGGGCTACATCTCGAAGACGGTGAGGTTTGACGAGCTGCTGTCGGCGATTCGGGAGGTTCACGCGGGGGGCCGCCCGATCGGCGAGGCCGTGGCCCGGCGGCTCGCCGCCGCCGAGGTCGGAGGGCCGCTGTCGCCACGCGAGCTCGAGGTGCTCGAGCTGTTGCGCGACGGCCTTTCGTATCAGGAGGTGGGACGGTCGCTCGCAATGGCGGAACGGACGGCCAGGGCCCACGTGGCGGCGATCAAGGAAAAGCTCGCCGCGACGACGCCCGCCCAATGCGTGGCCCGCGGCTTCGAGCTCGGCCTGCTCCGGCCTCGATCCGCCCCGGCCCGGTGAGACGTGTGAGCCGGCAGCGCGCTGATGACCACCAAGCCACTCCAGATCCGAGCCGTCGTGATCATGGGCGTTTGCGGCGCGGGCAAGACGGAGATCGGTCGCCAGCTGGCGAAAGCCTTGGGCTGGACGTTTCTCGATGCCGATGATTTCCACCCGCCCGAGAACGTCGCCAAGATGCGGGCGGGCACGCCGCTCGTCGACGCCGACCGGTGGCCGTGGCTCGACGTGCTCGCCGAACGCGTGCGCGAGTCGATGGCCGGGCATGGCCATCTCGTGCTGGCCTGCTCCGCGCTTGCCCGCCGCTACCGCGACCGGCTCGGCCTGCCGCACCCGCATGCCCGCCTCGTCTACCTCGACGACCCCGGCGACGTGATCCGCAGCCGGATGGAACGGCGCACCGGCCACTTCATGCCGGCCACGCTGCTCGAAAGCCAACGGGCAGTGCTGGAAAGGCCCGGGGCCGACGAGCGGCCGATCGTGGTCGACGTGGCCGCGGAACCGGCCGCGATCGTGGCCACGATCCTGCGCGTCATGCGCGACGAGGAGGCGGCAGGGTAGCACGCGAGCCGACGGCACTCGCATCCGCCCTGGCTTCACGGCAGGCGAGGGAACCGAGTAATGCCAGCACCTTTTTCTCGATCAGATCCCTCACGCCCCGAAACTCCTCGGGCGACA
>CAZXIG010000027.1:13855-19908 GCA_964640405.1 uncultured Candidatus Kuenenia sp. | reverse complement strand
ACCCTGGTCGCCGGCGTTGCTGACCAGCGCAGGCCGGATGCCGGAGCGCAGTCAGCATCGAGTGAGCGTAGGGCAGGATGCCCGAAGCGAACGTCCGGCGGCCGGGGTGCGGGTCGTCCGACGCCGGGTTGGGCAAGTTGAGGAACGGCCTACTTTCGCCGCTTGCGTTTGGCTGGCTTCCTGTCTTCCGGCGCGGGCTCGGGGGCCGTCGCGGGCTCGCCTGGGAGCTTCTGCGGCACGATGATGCAGTTGTCGCCGAGTTCGAGGTCTTCCTCCTCCTGGATCGGCTTGCCGCGGTCGTCGAGCTTCACGTCGGCCTCGGCCGTCTTCTTCTTGGCGACGGCGAGGAGCTGGTCGTAGAGCTTCGCCCGGTCGTTGCCGTTGATCTGCGACACGGCCGTCGCCACCTCGCCGAGGTAGCGGAGGAAGATGCTCCGCCGCTGGCCTTCCTGGGCCACGCGGAGCCGCCGCCGCATGTACATGCCGAGCTTGCGGCCCACCGCCTGGAGCGCGAGGCGGATCTCCTTCTGGATCTCGGGGTAGTGGGCGATCGCCTCCTTCGACTCGCTCGTGAACGGCACCCAGACGCTCGCCACGTGCACCATCACCGTGACCGGTCCACTTGGCAGGCTGCCACGTGATTGCGAGAGCCCGTAGGACCGCCAGTTGGTCGAGAGGATCGTCTGCGTGACGGCGCAGGCCGCGGGCTGGAACTGCAGCGGCACGCGATTGGCGTATCGCAGCACGTTCATGCTCTGCCCCTCGTCGGCGTTGACGTGCTGCATCGCGCCGTGGAGGGCGTCGAGCTGCGGCTTCTTGAGCTTGGACGGGCTCTGCCGCGGGGCGAGCTGGGCCTCGGCGATGATCTTGTCGGCCGCCTCGCTGCCAAGGCCCGAGAACGTGGTCGTGAGGAACTGCCGCAGGCTGCGGGCGTCGCTCTCGCCGGCGAGTTCGCCGAGCGCCTCGCGGCTGATCTTCTGGGCCGCCACGCCGCCGCCGTAGGCGAGGGCCGCCTCGATCAAAAAGGGATTGCCGCGATACACGGACGGGGGCCGGGTGGCGGCGGTGAAGAACTCGCCGGGGACGACCTGCCGGATTCCTGCCAGCAGCCGCTGTTCGCCGATCGGCACGATGCAGTCGGTGGCCGGGGGCGGAATCTTGGTGTCTTGGATCGCCTTGAAGAGGGCGTCGGCCTCGCCGCGGCCGAGCTTGCCCGTGGTCACCCGCGTGGAGAGCTTGGCCGCGTCGCAGATCTTCTTCGCCGTGCCGTGCGACACGCGGGAGAACGACTGGGTGAGGAACTGGGCGAGCGTGAGCTTGGGATGCTCCTGGAGCATCGTGACGAGCCGGCCGAGCTCGACGCCGTAGGGATGTGGCTTGATCTCCTTCGGCTCCGGCGGCAGGTCCTCGCTCGATCGCTCCAGAATCCGCTCCGGTCCATCGGGGCCCTGGAAGTGGAGCCGGGCGTGGGGATTCGAGATCGCCGTCTGCTCGAGGTATTCCTCGACGCTGCCCCGGCCCCGCTGGAACTTGGCCTCCATCTCGATCGTCACGCGGGTGCCGTGCTCGATGGCTTCGCCCTTGTCGTTCTCGGCGACCCACTCGATCGAGTGCTTCTTCATCAGCTCGGCGCCGCCCTTGCCGGAGGGGATGTCGACGCCATCCCCCTTGCCGTTGAGGATCTCAGGCTGGTTGGTCTTGGTGTCGATCCGCAGTTCGGAGTAGTGGGCCGCGTGCTTCGCGTCGATCTTGGAGATGATCTTCACCGGCTTGCCGGTGGTGAGCACGCCGTACATGCCGGCAGCCGAGATGCCGATGCCCTGCTGGCCGCGGCTCATCCGCAGCCGATGGAACTTCGAACCGTAGAGGAGCTTGCCGAAGATGAGCGGGATCTGTTTGGCCACGATGCCGGGGCCGTTGTCCTGCACGCTCATCCGGTAGCGGGTGCCGCTCTCGCCGACCTGCTCGATCCGCACCCAGATCTCCGGCAGGATGCCCGCCTCCTCGCAGGCGTCGAGCGAGTTGTCCACCGCCTCCTTCACGCTCGTCAGCAGCGCCTTCCGCGGCGAGTCGAACCCGAGGAGATGGCGGTTCTTCGCGAAGAACTCGCTGACGGAGATGTCCCGCTGGCCAGCGGCGAGCGTCTGGGCGGTGGCCCGCCTCTTTGCCGGCTGTTTGGAGGGCGGCGCGGCCTCCACGGCGGTGCCGCTCACGTCGGGCTCGGCGGCTTTCGGGGCGGCCGATTTCGCGGCCGGAGCGGGGCGTTTTTTGGTTTTGGCCATGGCGTCGTGGGGGCTCTGGTCTCCAGACTGTGATCGGCCCGCACGGCCTTGGCAAGAGGGGCGGAGTTTGCCGGTCAGTGGGAGTCTGCGGCGGAGTGGCCGGTGGTCGAGGTGCGGGGCTCGGCGCGAAGGTATGCCTGTCGCGTCGAGGCCGCCCGGCCCGTGCCCGGGGACTGTGCGAGCCGCTGGTCGGCAGCCGAATGAAACCGGTGGTGCGGCGTGGTCATGGATGACCGCAAGACCGCTCGACTCGCGCAGGGAGGTGCAGGATGCTTCGCTCCGCATGGATGCGGCGGGCGGTCGTGGCTGCCGCGGTGGCCGGTGGGATGGTGGCGGCCGAGTGCCGCGCGCTTCCGATCGACGGCGGCGTCGAGGGCCCGACGCCCGATGTCTTCTACAACTTCTACGTGCCGCCGGTGCCGGCGGGCGGCTATCCCGGCATGGGGGCCCAGCTCTACGTGTCGCCACGGCCGGTGCCGCCGCGGGTGGGGCATACGTGGAACACCTACCCCCCCTTCATGCCGCACGAGTTTCTCTACAAGCATCGCCGGCGGTACATCCGCCCGGCGGGCGTGACGGGCATGCGGACCGACGTGCACGCCTACTGGTATTGAGCCGACTGGTATCTCCAAGGAGCGACGGCGATGCGGCAGATGATTTGTGACCGAAGCCGATGGCTGGCCGCGGTGGCGTGCGGCGCACTGGCCGCATGGTCGGGCGGCGTGGCGGTCGAAGCCGGCGGGCATATGCCTGCGGGGGCGTACGGTGGCTACGAGGGCGTGCCCGGCTGCACCGGCCCCGGCTGCGGTCCGCATCATGGCCACGTGAAGCATCACGGCTGCGGTCATCACGGCTGCGGCCGCCACTGCGGCCATCACGGGTGCGGGCACTGTGGCGGCCACGGATGCGGCCACTGCTGCGCCCACGGCCTGTGCGACGGCCACTGGCTGCACCACGACGTGATCGAGAAGCGTTACTTCCTGCGGAGCCAGGGCAAGAGCTGGCACAGCGCCTGGTACGACCCCGCCGAAGGCCGGCCGATCGCGCTGGTCGTGCCGCCGACCGCGGAGTTCCAGACGCAATACGGCTGGGGCGTGCCGAGCTCGCGGGTCGCGCCGATCTACCACCAGTTCCGGCGGCCCTATCCGGGGCCGGGCGCGGTGGCCGGCGGCGGACGATTCCTGCCCACGCCCAACCAGCCGAGCGACACGGTGCAGTTCGGCGTGAACGCCGTCCGCGGCCCGTGGGGTGCGTACTGACGGCGGCGCCTACTGACCGAGCCGCTGGCGCGCGAGGGCGGCCCAGGGACTTTCCGGCGCGAGCGTGAGGAACGTCGCGAGGTGGTGGCGGGCGTCGCGGGCCCGTCCCATCTCGTGGAGCACGCCGGCGATGTGCCAGTGGGCGTCGGCGTAATCGGGCTCCTGCCGGAGCACGCCCTCGAGGGCCGCCAACGCCAGTTCGTGCTCGCCAAGCTCGGCCAAGACGCAGCCGAGGCTCGCCCGGGCCCGCAGGTGCTCGGGATCGATCTCGAGCGTCGCGTAATACCGTTCCCGCGCCGCCGTGAGATCGCCGGCACGGTAGAGCAGCTCGGCGAGCATGAACATCACGGCGGCCGACGGACCCTGCGCCTGCAGCACCGCCCGGAGTGCCTCGGCGGCCTCGGCGAACTCGCCGGCCGCCTCGAGATCGTCGGCAAGGTCGAGGATCTCGGCCGCGTCGTCGGCGAGGTCACGGGTCGGGCTGCCGCGACGCGGCGTCACGGCGTCGCGGGCCGCGGCCATGTCGATCAGCCGCACCGCCGGGATCGAGTCGTGTGGCTCGGCCGCCACGCCGAGCGACGACGTGTAGAACGGCAGCTGGAGCTGGCCGCCGGCCCCCAGCAGCCGGTCGCCGTTCCGGATGCTGAGCCGTCGGCCGTCGGCGACGATGCGGTCGGCCGCCCGGGCCGCCACGGCCGCGTCGCCGGCGGCGAGATCGGCGAGCTTGGCATCGATCTCCCGCAGCGACAGGCCGCCGTTCAGGAGCCGGGCCAGATTCCGCCCCACGACGAGCTGCGCGAAGTCGAACCATTCGAGCGAGCCGGACCGTCGCGCCGGCTCGAGCAGGCCCTCCCGTACCCAGTGCCGCACCGCCGCCGGTGAAACGCCGAGCACCTCCCCCATCAGGGCCGCGGTGTACAGCCGATGCACGCCGTGTTCCGGCTGCATCGGGTCGTCCGTGACCGTCTCGGGCATTGGTGGCTTCCTCGCAACGGTCGCCGAATCTATCGCAGGCCCGCAGGACCGTCCAACGAACCGTTGGGTTCGGGGCAAGAAGCGGGTATCCTGCGGCCTTTCAGGTCATTCCATCCCGCCAACCTTCTCGGGAACTCGCGTCATGAAGAACAGTCGCCGCGGTTTTCTCTCGTCATGTGCCACGGCCGCTGCCGCCACGGCCGCCACGCCCTATTTCTTCTCGACGCCGCGAACGCTCGCCGACGAGACCAAGGCGAAGAACGACCGGATTGCCCTCGGACTGATCGGCGCGGGCAGCATCGCGCAGGCCAATATCGGCGTGGCCAAGGACTGGATCGACGTCGTGGCGATCGCCGATCCCGATGCGAACCGCGCGGCCGAATCGAATGACCGCTACAGCCAGGGCAAGGCCGCCGTCTACGACGACTACCGCAAGATCCTCGAGCGGAAGGACATCGACGTCATCCACGTCGCCACGCCCGACCACTGGCACACGAAGCCGGTCATCGAGGCGATGCTCGCCGGGAAAGACGTCTACTGCGAGAAGCCGCTCACGCTCACGATCGACGAAGGCAAGCTGATCCGGAAAGTGCAGCGCGAGACGGGCCGGATCGTGCAGGTGGGGACGCAGCAGCGGAGCGATTTTCCGCGGTTCGTGACGGCGATGGCCCTCGTGGCCGAGGGGCGGCTCGGGCGGATCAAGCGGGTGCAGGCCGCGATCGGCGACGCCCCGTCGAGCCCGGCGCTCCCCGTGGTGGCGGTGCCGAAGGGACTCGACTGGGATCGCTGGCTGGGCCCGGCCCCCGTCGCCGACTACCGGTTCCTCCAAGGGCCGGCCGTCGTCGGCAAGGACGGCAAGGAGACGCTGCCCAGGCCCCAGACAAACTGCCACTACGAATTCCGCTGGTGGTACGAGTATTCCGGCGGCAAGCTCACCGACTGGGGCGCGCACCACGTCGATATCGCCACCTGGGCGCTGATGCTCAATGGCCAGACGGGGGGGCCGACGGCGATCAGCGGCACCGCGACGCATCCCGTGACGTTCAAGGATGGCGTGCCGGTCGAGAAGGACCGCTACAACACCGCGACGGAATTCCTCTTCACGGTCGATTTTCCCGGCGGCACGCAGATGGTGATCCGCCACGACACCGACAACGGCGTGCTCATCGAGGGAGACAAGGGCCGGATTTTCGTGAGCCGCGGCAAGCTGTCCGGCGAGCCGGTCGAGGCCCTCAAGGACGATCCGCTGCCGGCCAATGCGGTGGCGAAGGTCTACCGCAACATGCCCATGGAGGGGAACGAGCGGAAGGCCCACTGGGCCAACTTCCTGCAGTGCACCCGCAGCGGCGAGATGCCGATCTCCGACGTCCATTCCCACATGAAGATGCTCAATATCTGCCACCTCGCCGGCATCAGTGCCCGCCTCGGAAGGTCGCTCAAGTGGGATCCCGTCGCCGAGCAGATCCTCGGCGACGACCAGGCCAACGCGATGCTCGCGCGGCCGTATCGCAAGGGCTACGAGATCGAGATGTAGGCC
>CAZXIG010000027.1:0-13755 GCA_964640405.1 uncultured Candidatus Kuenenia sp. | reverse complement strand
CGGGGGAGGCCGTAGCGGGGCAGGGCGGCGGCGTGGGCGGCCTGGAGGGCGCAGATCACCGCGTCGACCAGATCACCGCGGCCGTCGGCCACGAGCCGTTTCCGCCACTTCGGCGAGATGAAGAGCGCGACGTCGAGGCCGGCCGTGCCGCCTTCGAGCGCGGCGAGGATCGCGCGGCGGTTGGCGCGGCGGTCGGGCGTTTGACTGGCGGGGACGTCGCTCTTGTAGGAACGGCGACAGACCGCGCGGGCCGTGAAGCCGGGATAGGCCTCGAGTGCGATTCGCCGGCTGCCGCGTGGTGCGTGGCGATGGGCCGGGAAGGCAAGACCGGCGTCGAGCATGCGGCCGATGCCGGCATGCATCATCCAGGCGACGGGCGGATTCGCCCAGCGCATCGCGGGGCTCGAACCGGCCGGCTTGTCGGTCTTCCGCCAGGCGAACTTGTCGCCGGCGGGGCGGGCGTCGCACCAGCGACGAAACACGTCGCGGAGCGTGTCGCGCGGTTGGTCGCAGTAGAACCGCACGAACTCCGGCCAGGTCGTGGGCCAGCCCTCGTGCTCGATCAGCATCCGAGGCTGGCTGAACGGAAGGTCGAAGCCCCCCACCCAGGAATCGGGCGCGGCCAGCAGGCGGTCGAACTCCTCGAGGGTCGTGAGTTCGTGAACCTCTTCGAGCTCGAAGGAAGGCTGCGGTGAGCGGGCCCGCCAGCGGCCCGTGGCGACGGTGAGCGGCTTGCGTCGCGACGGCGCCGACGTGAAATCGACGCCGATCACGAACTCGCCGTCACGCAGCCGCGAGGTCACGTCGTGTGGCCGGTGCGGCCGATGAGCGACGTGCCCGAGGTCTCGGCAGCGGGCACGTCCCGCGGGTCATTCGCCGGCGGCGGCGGATAGACCGCCGGTCCCGGCGGGGCGATCGTGGGCGACTGCTCGGCAGCCTTCGGGGCCGGTTGTGGCGCGACGGTCGCAGCCGGCTCCTTCGCGGCCGGGGCGGGAATCGCCTCGATCTTCTTGAGGGAGTCAGCGGCAGCCGCGTCGGTGGCGGGCTTCTCGGCCCGGAACGTGCCCGACGATTCGCTCGAGCCCTTCGTCGGATCGACGTGGTCGAGATTCGAGCCTCCCCAGCCCTCTTCGACCTTGCGGGGTGCATCGGCGGGGCGATCGCTGAACGTCTTCAGCGGTCCGGAGTCGCGGGCCGACAGGGCGGGGGCCGGTGTCGCTGCGGGGCGGGACACGGCCGCGGGGACGGCCGCCGGCGCCGCAGGGATCGGATTGCCGCACGGATCGAGCGGCACCTTCGTGACCACGGTCCGGGGCATCCGCACGGTGTAGGTGTAGGGCTCCCGCTTCTCGACCACCCGCGGCACCTGCATCGTCCGCTCCTCGGTGACGTACTTCATCACCTGCACCTGCACCGGCTCGACCTTTTCCTCGGTGACGTACTTCATCACCTGCATCTGCACCTGCCGGACCTGCTCCTCGGGCACCATCCGGCAGACGGTGACGGGCACCTTGTTCTCGACCCGCTCCACGACCTTGCGCACCGTCTGCACCGGCACCTGACGGGTGGCCGTCTCGGCGACCATCTTCATCGTTTGCACCGGCACCTGCTGCACGACCTGCTCGTCGATGTACCGCACCGTCTGCACCGGCACCTTCTGGGTGACGACCCGGTTGACATACGTGGTCTCGGGCACCTGCACCGGGGTGTAGGTGGGCTGATAGACGCGGTTGACCTGATTGACGACGGCACCCGGCGTCATCTGCCAGGTCCAGCCACCCCGCTGCCAGACGGCGAGACCCGAGTAGGGATCGATCGCATAGCCGCCTGGCGCCCATGCCAGCGCCGTGGAGCCGGGAGTGACCACGGGCGTGACGGTGTCCACGGCCTGGCTGCCGACCGAATAGGCCGTCCGCATCTGGGTGACGGGCTCCGTCACCGTGTAGGCCTGCTCCCGCTCGCTCGTCTCGTAGACCGGCTTGCGGACGGTGGTCACCTGCTGCTGCACCACGGTCTCGTACACCGGCTTCATCACGGTGTATTGCTCCTCGCGGGTCGCCGTCTCGACCACGTCGCGGGTCACGTCGTAGCTGCGATCCTGGACCTGAGTCTCGTAGACGGGCTTCATCACCGTGAACCGCTCTTCGCGGGTCTGCGTCTCCCAGACGGGCCGCTGCACGGTGTAGCGACGCTCCTGCGTCTGCGTCTCCCACACCGGCTTCTGCACGGTGTAGGTCTTCGTGTCGTAGACGGTCTCGTACGACATGCGGTAGGCGGTGACCTGCTTCTCGTCGTAGACGGTCTGGTAGTCGAGACGGTAGGTCTGCGTGGGCACCGGGGCCGGGGCGACGACGGCGTCACCACAGCACTGGGCCTGCGCGAACCGCAGGGCGGGAGCCTGCGGGGCGACGACGAGGGCGAGGCACGCCAGCGACACGAGCTGGCGGAGGGCGTTCGAACGGCGGCCGAACGGGGTCATGAGTTGGCTCCTGAAAAGACCCTTCGAGACTAATTGGCTGTACGCAGCCTTCAAGGGTTTTGTTGAGGAAAAAACCGGGTTTTTTCCCGGAAAAAAGGGCCCCCGTCCCTCACGAACGGCGCAACCCGTCCATCTTACGCCGCCGGGGAAGCCCGTCGGTCAAGGCTACCCCTTGCGCTCGAGGAGCCGTCGGCTCCGGGCGTCGAGCGCGGCGACGTTCGGGATCGCGTACCGCATCCCGAACGTGTCGGTGACGAAGGCGCCGCCGTCGGGCTGGGCCACGAAGTCGTCGGCATGGGCCACCTTGAAGCGGTGCGGGCCGCGGTCGGTGAGCACCGTCCACTCGGCCGGCTCTCCGTCGGACACCGCCTCGATTCGCTCGATCCGTGGCAGGAATTCCCGCTGGGCGAGCTCCGTTTCCAGGATCGTGCGGAGCGGCGCTGCGACGGTGGAGAGCGACTCGATCCAGGCCAGCTCGCCTCCGTCGGCGGCCACGATCGCCGCTGGACCGGTCGGATCGGAGACGGGAAACGCGCGGAGCACGTCGACGTTGGCGTGCCGCTGGCCGTGGGCATCGACGAAATCGAGCCGCCCGTGCGGATGCCGTTCGAGTTGCCAACCCTCGGTCGAGGTGCCGGTCAGCGGTAGGGTGTCGGGAGTCATGGTCATTGGCTCGCCTGTTCCGCCTCCTCCATCTGGGCCCGATAGAGGCGGGCGTAGACGCCGTCGAGTGCGAGCAATTCGTCATGCGTGCCCATCTCGACGATCCGGCCGGCGTCGAGCACGACGAGCCGGTTGGCCCGCCTGAGCGTCGAGAGCCGATGGGCGATCGCGATCGTGGTGCGGCCCGTCACGAGCCGGTCGATGGCGGACTGGATGATCGCCTCGGTCTCGGCATCCACGCTCGACGTCGCCTCGTCGAGGATCAGGATCCGCGGATCCACGAGCAGGGCGCGGGCGATCGAGAGCCGCTGCCGCTCGCCCCCCGAGAGCGATCCCCCGCGCTCGCCCACGCGGGAGTCGTAGGCCAGTGGCTGGGCGAGGATGAAGTCGTGGGCGCCGGCGGCCCTGGCCGCCTCCACGATCTTGTCCCGCGGCGCGTCCGGACGGCCGTAGGCGATGTTCTCCGCGATCGTGCCGAAGAACAGAAACGGCTCCTGGAGCACGCAGCCGAGGTTGTGGCGGTAGGCGGCGATCGACAGCTCACGCAGGTCGATGCCATCCACCTTGATCGAGCCGCTCGACGGGTCGTAGAAGCGGCAGACGAGGTTGGCGAGCGTCGACTTGCCCGAGCCGCTGGTGCCCACGAGGCCGATCATCTCACCCGGCTCGATCACGAGGTCGATGCCGTGCAGCACCTCGCGGGCGCCGTAGCGAAAGTGCACGCCCGAGATCTCGATCCGGCCCTCGATCCGTCCCGGCGTGATCGGATGCGCGGCCTCGGCGACCGACGGCTTGCAGTCGAGAATCTCGAAGATCCGTTGGGCGCCCGCCGCGGCCCGCTGGGTCGCCGGCACCATGCGGATCATCGACTCGACCCGGCCGTAGAAGCGGGCGATGTAGGCCAGGAACGCCGTCAGCCCGCCGACCGTCACGCCGCCGCCGAACACGAGCCAGGCGCCGGCCGCCCAGACGCACAACAGCCCGAGTTCGTTGAAGAGCGTGACCAGCGGGCCGCAGAAAGACCAGACCACGTTCACCCGGTCGTTGGCGTCGAGCACCCGGTCGTTGGCCGACACGAACCGGTCGATCTCCCGCGACTCCTGGGCGAAGGCCTTGACCACGCGGATGCCGGGGATCGTGTCGGCCAGCACGCTGGTCATCTCTCCCCAGGCGGCGCTCGCCCTCCCGAAGCCGCGCCGCAGTCGCTCGCGGACCGAGTAGACGAGCCAGACCACGAACGGAAAGGGAAGGAGCGTGAGCAGCGCCAGCCGCGGGTTGAGCCAGATCAGCACGCCGACGGTGAGCACCATCAGCATCACGTTCGAGGCGAACTCGATGAGGTTCACCGACAGGAAGATGTTGATCCGGTCGGTGTCGCTGCCCACGCGGGAGATCAGGTCGCCCGTGCGTTTGCCTTGAAAGAAGTCGAGCGACAGCCGCTGGATATGGGCGTAGGTCTGCACCCGGAGACCGGCGGCGATTCGCTCGCTCACCCAGGCGAGCGTCCAGGTCTGGGCCCAGGCGAGCAGCCAGGCGATGACGGCCGCCGCGGTGAGCCCGCCGAGATACCACCAGACGGCGGAAAACGGCACCGGCTGGCCGGCCTGCTTCGGGATCAGCACATTGTCGACCAGCGGCATCGTGAGATACGGCGGCACGAGCGCGGCTGACGTGCTGGCGAGCGAGAGCACGATGCCGAGCGTTGCCATCCGCCAGTGTGGCCTGGCGAACGCGAGCAGCCTCGCGAGCGCCCGCCAGGAGGCGAGGCCGCCGCCGGGCAGCGGGGCTTCGTCGTCGGGAAACGCACGGGCCGGCGGGGCGACCTGCTCGGCTGCTTCCTCCGCGGCCGGGCTCCGCGTGATCGCGGCGGCCGCCGGACCGGCCGGCCGCTCCAGCCGCGCGTCGAATGCATCCTCGAGCGCATGCACTCCCTTGGCCTTGGCCGGGGTGAAGAGCCAGCGGGCGACGACCCGGCCCTGCTCGGAAAGCTCGATGCGGCCGACGGCGGAGCGGAGATGGACATCGAGCCGCGTGTCGGGGCGCAGCGGCCATGAGCGTGGTCCCGGCGCGGTCGCCTGCTCGGCGGTCGGGGCGGCGTCGGCGGAGGCGGGCGTATCGGCGATCAGGCGGCGGTCGGTGAGGGCGATCCACCCGTCGGCAAACCGCATCTGGCCATCCAGGTCGAACCGGCAGGTGGCCAGAACCAGTTCGCCCGGTTCGAGTCGGATTCGTTCCCCCCAGGGCAGGCCGGCAGCTTTGCGGGCCAAATCCGCCGGGGAAGAGTCTGTCGAAGCCGCTGCCGTTGCCATGGATTCCGTCATTTCTGCCGAAAAACGGCCGATTTTGCCAGTCTGGACCCGATTGGGAGGCCGCTCAGGCCCCGGCCAACAGAAAGTTGCGTGGCCTTCCGAACATACCTAGATTAACGTGGTCTGAAAGGCTGTTTCTGCCGGCTGCTCGCGGTGCGAGTGCCGACGGGCCGGCTTGAAAAAACTTCCCACTCCCGCCTGCCGCGCGACCTTCCGGTTCGAATTGTTGTCAGTTCTTCAATGAATCTGGTCCGGTCGTTCGAGCCCGAATTCGCACCTGCGGCCGGTTCGCCGCATCGGGTATTTCCCGAGTGGGAGCGGCACGCGAAATGCTTTCCATCAGGGTCGGCAAAAATTGTTTCGCTTTCGTTGCACGGAAGCGTAAACTTTTGGCCAGCCGCTGCGAAGCCGAGCACGCTTCCGCGTGATAGGCCGAGCGGTCGGTGTGGTTCGATTCATGGTGCCGAGAGAAACGGGTACCGCAAGCGAACGCGCGTCCGTGTGGCGTGCGGCGGTGCAATCCGGTCTTCCGGTGTAGGAATCCTTTCTTCCCATGGCCACTTTGGCCGGTCGATTGTTCGACGGGAATCCCTCCCCCTCGTTGTTCTCGAGACTGCTCTCGAACCTGCCGGCGACATCCCCTGTCGCCGGAGGCCTCCCGCCCGCGGCTCCCGACTGCCAGCCGCCACCCTGACGATCCCCCCTGTCAGGTCAGCACGGCTGTCTGCCATTGCAGACAGGACTGCGTCGGCGACGCGCCGCCGCAGCCAAGCTGTCAGACGTGCGACCTCCCATCCAGGCACATCCGCCGGACTGTCCGGCGGCTGGTGGAGGCGCACACTACCCGACCCCTGCACGCGTCTGCACGGGTTCGAACAGGCATGCTAATCCCTACCATGGAGATTCTTTCGCTCAAGGCTCTGCGCGGTCCGAACCAATGGGCCTCCTTTCCCTGCCTCGAGGCCTGGGTCGATCTCGGCCGCCTCGAGGATTTCCCCTCCAACACGCTCCCGGGCTTCAACGAGCGGATCATGTCGTGGCTCCCCACGATGATCGAGCACCGCTGTTCGATCGGTGAGCGAGGCGGGTTTTTCGAGCGGCTCCGCACGGGCACCTGGATGGGCCACGTGCTCGAGCACGTGACGCTCGAGCTGCAGACGCTGGCCGGCACGCCCGTGGGCTACGGCCGCGCCCGCGAGGCCAACACCCGCGGCGTCTACAAGGTGGTGATCGAATACAAGGAGGAGGCGTTCGCGATCGAATGCTTCCACACGGCCCATCGGCTCTTGATGGCGGCCATCGACGACACGCCGTTCGACGTGACGGCCGAGGTCAAGCGGCTCCGTAAGGTGCTGCTCGACGTGCAGCTCGGCCCGAGCACGCGGTCGATCGTCGACGCGGCCGTGGCCCGCGGCATTCCGGTGAGGCGGCTCAACGACGGCTCGCTCGTCCGGCTCGGTTACGGTGCCAAGCAGCGCCGCATCATGGCCAGCGAGACCGACGCGACCGGTGCCATCGGCGAGTCGATCGCCCAGGACAAGGAACTCACGCGTTCCCTGCTGGCCGAGTCGGGCATCCCGGTGCCCGAGGGGCGGCCGGTGGAAAATGCCGCCGACGCCTGGCGGGTGGCCTCCGACATCGGCACGCCCGTCGTGGTGAAGCCGCGGTATGGCAATCAAGGGCGGGGCGTGTCGGTGAACCTTTCGGGACAGGCCGAGGTCGAGAAGGCCTGGCACATCGCCCGCGAGGAGGATTCATCCGTCGTCGTCGAGCGGTTCGTCGCCGGCGACGACTACCGGCTGCTCGTGGTCGGCGGGAAGATGGTAGCCGCCGCGCGACGGTATCGGCCTGCCGTCGTCGGCAACGGCGTTTCCACCGTGCGGCAGCTCGTCGATGCCGTCAACGAGGATCCGCGCCGCTGTGGCGACCACGCCGACGTGCTCTCGCCGATCCCGATCGACGAGGTGGCGCTGACCGTGCTCGCCGAGCAGGGGCTCACGCCCGAGAGCGTCCCCGCGGCGGAGCGGGTGGTCTTCCTGCGGCAGAACGCCAACCTGAGCACAGGCGGCACGGCCGAGGACGTGACCGACTCGGTGCATCCCGAAGTGGCCGCGCTGGCCGTCGAGGCGGCGCGGATCGTGGGCCTCGACGTGGCGGGCATCGACATCGTGACGACCGACATCACTAGGACGCTCGAGTCGCAGCGGGGCGCGGTGATCGAGGTGAACGCGGCCCCCGGGCTGCGGATGCACCTGCAGCCCGCCGTGGGCACGCCCCGCGACGTGGGCCGCGCGATCGTGGACTCGATGTTCCCCGAGGGGGAAAACGGCCGGATCCCGACGGCCGCGGTGACGGGCACCAACGGCAAGACCACGGTCGTGCGGCTGCTGTCGCACATCGCCGCCACCGGTGGCGGGACGGTGGGCACGACCTGCACCGAGGGCGTGTGGATCGGCAGCCGGCAGATCGACGCCGGCGACTGCAGCGGCCCGCAGAGCGCCCGGCGAGTGCTCGCCAATCCCACGGTCACGACGGCCGTCTTGGAGACGGCCCGCGGCGGCATCCTCCGCGAGGGCTGCGGGTTCGATCGCTGCGACGTCGCCGTGGTCACGAACATCGGCAAGGGCGATCACCTCGGGATCGGCGAGATCGACACGCCCGAGAAGCTGGCCTGGGTGAAGGGGGCGATCGTCGCCGCCGTGCGTCCGGGCGGCGCCGCCGTGCTCAACGCGGCCGACCCGCTCGTGGTCGGCATGAAGAAATGGTGCAAGGGCGAGGTCGTCTACTTCGCCCTCGACCCGGCCAATCCGCTCGTCGTGGAGCATCTGGCCGCGGGCGGGCGGGCGGCCACCATTCGCGAGGGATGGATCGTGCTGTGCGACGGCCCGCGCGAGACGCGGCTCGCGCAGCTCGACAAGGTGCCTCTCGTGCACAAGGGGCTCGTGTCGTTCCAGGTGGAAAACGCGCTGGCCAGCGCCGCCGCGGCCTGGCGGTTGGGAGTGCCGCTCGAACTCGTCCGCATCGGCCTCGAGACGTTCGCGAGCAACGCCGACGGCTCGCCGGGCCGGTTCAACCTGCTCGATCTCGAGGGCGTTTCGGTGGTCGTGGACTACGGCCACAACGTGCCGTCGCTCGAGCAGATCTGTGGCGTGATCCGCAAGCTGCCACATGGCCGGCGGCTGGCCGTCTACTCGGCGGCCGGTGACCGTCGCGACGACGACATGATCGACCAGGGCCGCCTCCTCGGGGCGGAGTTCGACCGCGTGGTCGTCTACGAAGACGCCTACATCCGCGGCCGGCAGCCGGGCGACATCACGCGGCTCATCGGCCAGGGCATCGCCGCGACGGCCACGCCACGGGCGACGGCGGCCGAGGCGGGGGGCACCTGGGCCTCCTCGGTGCAGCTCGTCCTCGAGTCGGCTCGGCCGGGCGATCTCGTGCTCATCCAGGCCGACGTCGCCGAGGAGGCGATGCCGTGGCTCTTGGAGAAGTACGGCAGCCGCCTGCGGGAGACGACGCTCGACGAGATGGCGGCCAAGGTCGTCGCCCGCCGACTCGCGTAGACCAGCAAAAATAGGGACGGGAGCGATTTTCTCCACGAAATCGCTCCCGTCACGAATCTCCCCCCTTCCGGGGCGCGATGACCGCAGGTGAGCTCACCCGGAGCCCCGCGGGCGTCGTGGCAGTGAAGAAAAACACGCGGGCATTCGCCGGTGGCTGCGGTGCGGCGAGCGTGCCGTCGGAGTGAACCTGGGCGGGCATGGTCTGCCAGGTGAGCTTGTTGATCGGCCCGTCTTCGGTGGTGAAAACACACGCCGCCGATGCGATCGGACCACCGGACGCGACCCGGCACCGAACACCGCGGTCGTCACGCACCGGCGCGTCGATGACCGGCAGGCGGGGCTTCCCGAGCAAGGCCGCATCGATGAAGGCGCCGATCTCCGCCGGAGCCCAGCCCGCTTCGTGGCCGTGCGGCATATCGACCTCGATGCGGATGTTCCTGTCGGCATGTCGGGCGTCGGCATGGCTTCTCATGAAACTGTCGAGAGGATAGGCGAAGTCGTTGGTGCCGTTCACGAAGAAGATCGGCACCCGGCAGGCCGGCAGGTAGCTGGCGGGATCGTAGAGTTTCGACCAGCGGGTCGCCTGTTCGACGCCGAGCCGCGCGAAGTCGCCGAGCCAGCAGCTGTTGTCTTGCAGGTGGCCGCAACCGTAGACCGGCACCGCCGCGCGGAAGCGGCTGTCGAGCGATGCGACGAGGCAGGTGGTGTAGCCGCCCCAACTGATGCCCGTGACGGCCGTGCGGCTGGCATCGACGCCGGGAAGGCTCCGCAGGAGGGAGTGGGCACGAATGACGTTGGCCACGGCGTGGTACGGCCAGTCGTCGCTGACATCCGGCGTCGCGATCGTGTCGAACTTGTCCTTGTGATCCTGGCCGGGGCCGCCGTCGGCCATCCGGACGACGGCGTTCTTCTTCGTGCCCGCCGGGTCAGGTCGGCAGCCTGCCAGATCCATGGCGATGGCTGCATAGCCGCGCTTGGCCCAGAGCGTCACCCATTCGGCGAAGGCGGTTCCTCCCCCACCGTGCACGAGCACCACGCCTGGCCACCGGGCTTTGCCCGGGGCAGAGGCCGACTGTTCACGATCAACACCGACGCTCGCGGGAGTGGCGTAGTAGGCAAAAACCCGCGTAGGTCGGCCGCCAAACGGCTCGCCCGCGTAGCGCAGCGACCGCACGGGCGCGGCCTCATCGAGCCACTCGACTGTCGGCGGCTCGCTGAGGGCGGCCAGATCCCATGGCATCGTCGCCGGCAGTTCGGGGGCGGCCGCGATCCGAACCGGGGCCGGCTCCTCTGCGCGCACGTCGAACATGCACCAGACGAGCAGGGTCATGCCTGCGGCATGTAAGGCCAGGCGTAACGCGATGGAACGCGACAATAAACCGTTACGAGTGCAAGCGTTGACCGCCATGGTGAAAATAGAGGGACGGCCTGAGTCACTTTAACCCCGGGCGGCGGTCGAGGGCGCCACGGACGCCGAGTTGCTCGGGGTGGCGGGCGATCTTGTCGGTGAACACCCGCACGTCGTCGACGATCGGGCGGAGTTCCCTCGTGAGGTTGTTCACGTTGGCCGCGGCTTGCGCGAGGTCGTCGTAGACCTTCGGGTCGCGGACGAGCTTGCCGAGCGTGCCCTCCGACTCGTTGAGCGCGCGGGTGAAGAAGACCGCCTGCTGGAGCACCTCGTCGAGCCGACCGATCGTCTTGTCGACCTGGGCCACCATGCCCTCGCCCCGCTCGCCGAGCGGCCGGGTGAGGCCCTCGAGATTCCGCAGGTTGCGGTCGGCCGTATCGACCGTCGTGCCGATGCCCTGCACGGTGGTGCGGAGGTCGTTCATCACCTCCGGCAGGCCGTTGAGCGTCTCCTTGAGCTTGGCCCGGGCATTGGCGTCGCCCATCACGTCGTTGATGTTGTCCATCGCCAAACTGAAGGCGTCGAGAGCCTTCTCCGTCTTCTGCACCATCTTGGAGAAGGTGTCGTCCTCGCCGAGCAGGAGCCGGTCGAGATTGGCCGACAGCTTCGACACCGACTCGCTCGCCTCCGTGAGCGACTCGAGCGCCGAGCCGAGCTTGGGCTCGAGTGTGGCGAACACCTCGAACGGATCGCGGGAGACCGCCCCGACGAGCACCTCCTCGGGGGCGATCCGCTGCCGCGGCGGCACGATCCGCCCCGGCACGAGCTGGATCTCGGCGTCGCCGAGCAGCGTGGTGGCGATCCGTGGCTGCTCGTCCTTGTAGATCGGCACGTAGGAGTCGATGTCGGCCACGACGCTCACGCCCCCCTTCTCGTCGAGTTCGACGTCGGCCACGCGGCCCACGAGGATGCCGTTCTTCCGCACGGGCGTGCCGTTCGACACGCCGCGGGCGTCCGCGAAGCTCATCTTGAGCGGGTAGGTCGCCTGCACGAGCGAGGGCAGGTCACCGAACAGCACGATCAGGATGCCGGCGATGATGGCCGTCGCCAGCACCACCACGCCCACTCGGAACTGCATCATGCGGTCGTTCATGTCTCGTCCTCCTCAGTCCAGCGATATCGCCGGCTCAGGGGCGGCAAAAGTCTCGTCGCGAGGGCCGAAGCGGCCCAATGCTCCTCGAGCGTTCGCCGACCCCTTCGCCTCCCCGTCTTTGAAGTCCATTCCTACGTTATTGAGCTTTGAAAAAAGGCTTCACTTCGTCTCTCCGGAAGCCCGAGGCGCAAGCCGAGAGGAAACCGCGGGTTTTTCGAGAATTGCCGCCGCATTCCCTTCAGCTTGCGCTTCGGGCTTTCTTCAATGGCTTTTTCAATCGTCAATAGGCATCGGTTTCTTGTGACTCAGTCGAGTCGCCGCGGGCGGCCAGGCCCTGCTCCTCCAAGAGTTCCGTGAGCCGGTTGCCGGCCCGGCCCTCGATGAACTGTCGGACCCGCGGGTCGCGGCTGCGGTCGAGGTCGGCGGGCGTGCCGTCGAACACGATCTGCGGCTCGTCGGGCCCCAGCCGAAAGAGCGGGTAGAGCATGATGATCCGGTCGGCCACCTTGCGGGCCGTCGACATGTCGTGCGTGACGACCACGCTCGTCACCCGCGGCCGCGACCGCACGCTCAAAATCAGCTCGTTGATCACGTCGGTCATGATCGGGTCGAGGCCGGTGGTCGGCTCGTCGTAGAGCACGAGCTGCGGATCGAGGGCGAGCGCCCGGGCGAGCCCCGCCCGCTTCCGCATGCCCCCCGAGAGCTGCACGGGCTTCTTGGCCAGCACCGACCGCGGCAGGCCCACCTCGTCGACGAGCGTGCCCACGATCTCGCCGATCTCCCGCTCGGAGAGCCGAGTGTGCTCCCGGAGGGGAAAGGCGACGTTGTCGGCGATCGTGTAGCTGTCGAAGAGCGCGGCCCCCTGGAACACGAAGCCATATTTCGTGCGAAGGTGGGCGAGCTGGCGATCGTTCATCCGCGCCAGCGACCGTCCCTCGAAGGCGACGTCGCCCGCCGTGGGCCGCACGAGGCCGATCATCGTCTTGAGCAGCACGGTCTTGCCGCAGCCGCTTTCGCCGAGGACCACAAGCGTTTTGCCGGCCGGCAGCTCGAGCGAGATATCGCGGAGCACCTGCTGGCTGCCGAACCGCACGCCGAGCGAGTCGATCCGCAGAACGGGCGGGTCGGCCTCGGCACTGGCTCTTGATGTGGCGGTGGCGACGGCGGGCATGGTTGAACGCTTACAGAAGCTTGCGAGGGCCTTCCGGACGGAAGAAGTCGTGCACGTTGTTGAGCCCGATGCCCAGGAACAGGTCGAGCACGAGGATCAGCACGAACGAATGGACGAAGGCGTTGGTCGCCGCACGGCCGACCCCTTCGGCCCCCGGGCTGCAGTGGAAGCCGTGGTGGCAGCTGACCAGCGCGATCGCCGCGCCGAAGAAGAAGCTCTTGAAGATGCCCATCAGGAAGTCGAAGGCGTCGACGTAGGCGCGGGAGTTTTCCCAGTAGTGGTGGTAGTCGATGCCGAGCAGCACGTGGGAGTAGAGGTAGCCGCCGAGCACCCCCATGAAGTCGGCCATCACCGTGAGCGACGGGATGAGCACGAGGCAGCCGAGGAACCGCGGCACGACGAGGTAGTAGATCGGGTTCGCTCCCATGCTCTCGAGCGCATCGATCTGCTCGGTGACCCGCATCGTGCCGAGCTCGGCGGCCATGGCGCTGCCGACGCGGCCGGCGAGCATCGTGGCCGCGAGCACGGGCCCCAGTTCCCGGACGAGCGAGAGATTGATCACGGACCCGAGTCGCGTCTCGAGACCGAGAGCCTTGAATTGGGCGTAGCTCTGCACGGCGAGCACCATGCCGATGAACAGGCCCGTGAGCGCGACCACGGGCAGCGACATCACGCCGATTTGGTAGAAGCTCGGCAGGAGCACCTCCCGCCGTTGCCGCCGGGCGAACATCCAGCCGAACGTCTGCACCGTGAAGATCGCCACGTCGCCGATGCCGGCCACGCTCGACATGGCGAAGCCGCCGAGGCTGGCGACCATGCCGGCGAGCCAGCCGGTTGGGCCGGCCTGCGGTGCTGGAGTGGCGGGGGCGGTGGCCATGACGATCGCGTCCGACGGGGCGTGCGCAGCGGAGGCGCACCAAACCCTGCCGGTCGTATCGGCCGTGCCGGTCAGGCAACATGAGCCGGCGGGATTACCGGCTCTCGTTGTGGCAAGCTGGGAAACAGGCGCCGTCTCGGGTGCGGTACAAGTCTCGTCGCGGTGGGCCGCGGCGGCCCAAGGCTCCTCGAG
>CAZXIG010000026.1:0-20081 GCA_964640405.1 uncultured Candidatus Kuenenia sp. | reverse complement strand
CGCCTGGCTCGCGCTCTCGCACGGCGACGCGGTGGGCTGCGCCGTCTTCGACGACCACGTCCGGGCGGCCGTGCCGGCGCGGACGAAGCGGTCGCACCTCGCGAGCGTGCTGGAGGTTCTCGAATGGCCCACGCACCGCGGGGCGGACACCCGGCACCCGACCGCCTTCCTACCGGCTTTCCGCGGGCTCGCGGAAACGCTGCCACGCCGCGGGCTGGTCGTGGTGATCTCCGACCTGCTCGGCGACCGCGGGGGCATCTTCCCGGGCCTCCGGTTCCTGCGGATGCGCGGCCATGACCTGGCACTGCTGCACGTGCTCGATGACGACGAGCTCGACTTCCCCTTCGACGGCCCCACGCGGTTCGAGGGGCTCGAGATGGCCGCCCAGGTGAGCTGCAATCCCCGCGCGTTCCGGGCGGGCTACCTCGAGGCGCTCGAATCCTTCCTCGCCGACGTGCGACAGCAGGCCGCGGCGTTGCGGTGCGATTACGAGCTCGTCCGCGCCGGTGAGCCGCTCGCCGCGGCGCTCGTCAAATTCCTGTCGCGCCGGGCGAGCCTGGCGGTCTAGGCGGTTGCTGCATGCCCACCTTCGATTTTCCGCTGCTGCTCTGGTGGGGCCTGCCGCTCGCGGCGGCTCCGCTCCTCATCCACCTGCTCAACCGCCTGCGGCACAAGCGGGTGCCGTTCGCGGCGGTCGAATTTCTCCTCGCGAGCCAGAACCGCTATCGCACGCAGGTGCTGCTGCGACAGCTGCTGCTCCTCGCGCTGCGCACCGTGGCCGTGCTCGGCGCCGTCTTCGCCCTCGCGCAGCCGCGGTGGACGAGCGGCCTCGGCGGGCTGTTCGGCGGCGGCCGCGCGATGCACGTCGTGCTGCTCGACGACAGCGCCTCGATGGGGGATCGCGGCACGGCCGCGGGCGCGACCTCCGCATTCGACCGCGGCCGCGCCGCGGTGGGCCGGCTCATGGCACACGTCGCCGCCGCGCCGAACCAGGAACTCGCCCTCGGCAGGTTCTCCCGGCTGGCCTCGGGAACCGGATCTGCCTCCGACCGCTTCGACCTCGCGCGACAGCCGGCGACGCCGTCGGCGGCGGCGCGGGCCGCCGCCGAGTACGGCGGCTCCGGCCCGTCCGCGGCAGCCATCCCGCCCGCAGCAGCCATCCGCGCCGTGGAGCCTGTGTTCGCTCCCGCGGGAGGAGACCGACAGGTGCTCTGGGTGGTGAGCGATTTCCGCGCCGCCGACTGGCGGGAAGCCGACGACGCCCGCGCCGCCCTCCAGCGGCTGACCGACGCCGGCGTGGACGTGGAGTTCGTGAACTGCGCTCCGCCGGAGAGCATGGCGACCGGACGCAATCTGGCCATCGAACGGCTGGAGCTCGTGGGGGGTGTGCCCGCCGCGGACGTCGCCGTGTCGTTCGAAGTCACCGTGCGCAACGACGGCCCGACGCCGGCTCGCGACGTGCAGGTCGGCCTGCGTGAGGATGGCGTAGGAAGGCCCGGCGCGCAGCTCGCCGAGATTCCGGCCGGCGAGACGGCAACGGCCCGGTTCGACGCCCGCTTCGTGCAGCCGGGTGGCCACGTGATCGAGGCGACACTGCCCGCCGACCGCCTCGCCATCGACAATTCGCGGACCGCCGCCGTCGAGATCGCCGAACGCATCGACGTGCTGATCGTCGACGGCGATCCCACGGGGGGCCGACGTTCCGGTGATGCGTTTTACGTCGCCACGGCCTTGGCGCCCGGTGACGCCGCGGCCACGGGGCTCCGGCCGCGAATCGAGCCGGCGGGACGGCTCGCCTCCCTCGACCTCGCCGATTTCGACAGCGTGTGGCTCCTCGACGTGGGCGAGCTCGCGGCCGCTGAAGTGGAGGCGCTCGAGGCCTATGCCGCCGCCGGTGGAGGCATCGTTTTTTTCACGGGCCCGCGCACGCGGGCCGACGTCGTCACGCGGATTCTCTATCGCGACGGCTCGGGATTGTTTCCCGTGCCGCTCGCCGGCGCGGTGGATCTGCCCCGGGCACCAGCCGACACCGCGTCGGTGCCCGACATCGTCGTGGAAGACCATCCGGTCGTGGCCGTCCTCGCCGGACAGCGGAATCCGCTGCTCGACGCCGTGCGGATCGACCGTTTTCTGGCGGTCGATCGCGAATACCAGCCGCCGGACGACAGCGGCCTGAGGCGGCTCCTCTCGCTCCGATCGGGCCCGGCACTCGCCGTCGAGCGCCCCTTCGGCAAGGGAACCGTGGCGGCGGTGCTGACGACGGCGTCCCCCACTTGGAACAACTGGGCCCGCGGGAACCCCAGCTGGGTGGTCGTGTTGCTCGAACTGGAGGGGCACGTGGCGCGGGCCCGCCGCCGGAGCACCGCACTCACGGTGGGCGATCCATTCGTCATCCCGCTCGAGGCGGGCATCGACGAGACCGAGGTCGAATTCGGCGTGCCGCCGGATGGAGCGACCGTGCGGGAGTCGGCCCAGACGACGGGCACGGGCATAGAGGCCAGACTGCCGGTGACCGCGGTACCCGGCGGCTATTCCGCCCGCTGGCGCCGGCTCGATGGCAGCTTCGTCGAGCGGCTCGCCGCCGTGAATGTCGATGCCGACGAGGGCCGGCTCGCCTCCATCGACCGCGACGATCTGCGCACCGCACTCGCGGGCGTGCCCTTCGGCTTCGGGGCGGCCGACGATCTCGACCCCGGCACCGGGCCGTCGGGCGGCAGGCCGCTCGTGAAGCAGATCCTCCTCGCCCTGATCGCCGTGCTGCTCATCGAGCAGTGCGTCGCGCTTCTGGCCGGCTATCACATTCCCGTCACGGGCCGGGGGCGACGCGTGGGGGCCACGCCATGAGAATCGTACCGCCTGTCCTGTTCGCCGCCGACGGGGTGCGGCACCGGGTGACGAGCGGTCTCGTCGACGGGTTCTCCACCTGGTGGGAGATGCCGGCGCTCGTGCTCGCGACCGCGGCGGTCGTGGCGTTCGTGGTCGCGGTCTATCGTCGCGACACGGTCGATCTCTCCCGCCCGCTGCGGCTGCTGCTGGCGACCCTGCGGCTCGGCGCCCTGGCGGCGCTCGCGGCCGCGTATCTCGATTTCCAGCGCACGGCCGAACGCGAGATCGAGCTTCCGTCGCGGGTGGCGGTGCTGGTCGATGCCAGCGCGAGCATGTCGCTCGCCGACGGCCCGCAAGCCGAATCGCCTGCCGCCTCGCGGGCCGACCAGGCGCTGGCCGCACTCCGTTCCGGCGGCCTGGTCGAGGCGTTGCAGGCGCGGCACGACGTGTCGATCTGGCGGTTCGACACCGCGGCCGAGCGGATCGCGGTGCTGCCGCGTGGCCCCGCGGTCGCGGCCACGGGGGGCGGGGAGTCGGCCGGCGACGCGAATGCGCCGACGGATTGGACGACGGGCCTCGCGGCGCAGGGGGCCGAGACGCGGCTCGGCGACGCGCTGCAGCGGGTGCTCGACGAGGAACCTGCCGGCGCCCTCGCCGGCGTGATCCTGCTCACCGACGGCGTGGCCACGGCCGGAACCGATCCGCGGGCGGCCGCCGCAACGCTCGCCGCGGCCGAGGTGGCCGTGCATCCGCTCGGCATCGGCAGCGACGTCGTCCCGCCGAGCGTGCGGGTGGCCGATATCCTCGCGCCGGCCCGCGTGTTTCCCGACGACGCATTCGCCGTGACGGCGCATCTGCAGCCGCAGGGCCTCGCCGGCCGCCGGGTGCGGGTCGAACTTGCGACGGCGACCGCCGATGGACGGACGGCGCCGACTCCGATCGACACGGTGGAAGCGGTTCTGGGAGCCGATGGCGAACTGGTGCCCGTGCGGTTCAACGTCGCTGGAATCTCGTCGCCCGGACGTCGCTCACTGGTGGTGCGGGTCACCGCCGCCGCAGGGGAGAGAGACGTCCAGGAGTCGTTCGCGATCAGCGACATCGAGGTGGTGGATCGGGTGACTCGCGTGCTCCTCATGGCGGGCGGGCCCGGCCGCGAGTACCAGTTCATGCGCAACGTGCTGCAGCGCGACGACAGTTTCAGCGTCGACGTGCTGCTCGGGACGGCGGCTCCGGGCGTGTCGCAGGATGCCCGCCGCATCCTCGACGGCTTTCCGCCGAGCGACGAATCCCTCGCGGAATACGATGCGATCGTGGCCTTCGACTACGACTGGCGGCGACTCGATCTCGCCGCTCGCACCCGGCTCGAGCGGTGGGTGGCCCGCGAGTCGGGAGGGCTCCTGCTGGTGGCGGGAGCGGTGTTCATGGATGCCTGGCTCACCGATCCCCAGATGACGCCCATCCGCAGCCTGTATCCGCTCGAGCTGCGCGGCACCGGCGACTTCGCGGCCAGCCCCGGGGCCCGGGGGGGTGAGCCGCAGCCCATCCAGTTCACACGCGACGGCAGCGACGCGGAATTCCTCTGGCTCGCCGGCACCCGTGGGGCGAGCGAGGCGATCTGGGGCGAGTTTCGCGGGATCTACGGCCGCTGCCCGGCCGGCCCGGAAAAGCCCGGCGCGACGGTGTATGCGCGGCTCGGCTCGGCCGGCTCGCTCGCCTCCGCGGTGGCCGACCAACTCCCCATCTTCATCGCCGGTCAACTTTACGGCTCGGGCACGGTGCTCTACGCAGGCAGCGGTGAATTCTGGAGGCTGCGGGCCATCGACGTCGCGGCCCACGAGCGGCTCACGACCCAGCTCGTGCGGCACGTGTCCCAAGGCCGGCTCCTGCGCGGCTCGCGCCGCGGTCGGCTCCTCGTCGATCGCGAACGGTATCCCGTGGGGGGCGCGGTGGACATGCGGCTGGTGCTGCCCGAGGGGGGCGGGCGCACGGCGACGTGCCGGGTCGTCGGCCCCGACGGCAGCCGCACGGCGATCCCGCTGGCCGCCGAACCGGGCCGGAGCGACGTGCTGCGGGGTTCGTTCGTCGCCACCCGCGAGGGCGCCTGGCAGATCACTGCCGATCTGGGGGCCGCCGGGGGAGAGGAGCCGCTCGTGCGCCGTATCCAGGCCCACCTTCCGGATCGCGAACTCGTGCAGCCCCGCCTCGACCGCCGGCTGCTGGCGGAACTCGCATCCGCCACCGGCGGGCGTCCCTGGTTTCTCCACGATGCTCCATGGTCTCCCGAGACCGCTCGCGAGCTCGCGGCGACGCTCCCCGACCGTTCGCGTCGCGAATACGAGGCCAGCGCCCCGGACCCGACCTTCAAGGAATGGCTCAACGGCATCCTGCTGGCGATCGCCGCAGCCTTGCTCTGTGGAGAATGGATTCTCCGCCGGCTCGCCACCCTCGCCTGACAGACCCGCTTCCGATGACATCTTCGACGCTCACCTCACCGTCGCCATCCGCCGCGTCTCCGGCCGCGCCGCTGCGGGCGCTGCTCGGCGACCTGCGGCGGCAGACCAGGCGCTGGATCTGGGTCGAGTCGCTCGCCCGGCTCGGGCTGGCCGCCGCCGTGTTCTTTTGGACGTCACTCGCGCTCGACTGGGGCATCGAGCCACCGGCATGGGTGCGGATCACCATGCTCGCCCTGGGGCTGTGCGGGCTGACGTGGGTGATTGCGACCTCGCTGCTCGGGCGGCTGTTCACCCCGCTCACCGACGCGGCGCTCGCGCTCGTCGTCGAACGGACGCATCCGCGGTGCGGCGACAGTCTTTCGACGGCCATCGAACTGGCCGACACTCCCCGGGCCGACGTCGATCCGGAGCTCGTCCGGCGCACGACGGCCGACGCGTTGGCCATGCTCGGCGAGATCCGGTCGCCGGCGATCTTCCGCCGCCGGCGGCTCGCGTTGCAGGCGTTGGCGGGGGCCTTGGCCATGGCGACGGTCGTCGGGCTTGCCGCCGCGCGGCCGGCCATGGCCGGCCTCTGGGCCCGCCGGATGCTCGCGCTGACCGACGAACCGTGGCCGCGGCGGGTGCGGCTGGAGGTGGAGGGATTCACCGCCGGTGTGCGGACCGTCGCCCGCGGCAGCGACGTCGACCTCGTGGTGCACGCCTCCGCTGCAGGCGGGCCGCCGGACCTCGTCGAGCTCCGCACGCTCGGGCCGGACGGCTGGCGGACGGAACGCATGGGCCTGCGGGGCGCGGCAGACGCGGAGTCGCGGTCGTTCGGTCACGTGATTCACACCGCGGTCGCCGACACGGAACTCGAGATTCGCGGTGGCGATGCTCGGCTCGCCGGACTGCGGTTGCGGGTGGTCGATCCGCCCGACGTGGCCGACGTCGCGATCGACTTCCAGCCCCCCGCCTACCTCGGAGGAGACGAGCGGCGCATGGCGGCGGCCCGCGTGGTGCGGGTGCCGCGCGGCTCGCGGGTGCGACTGACGTGCACGGCCACCAAGCCGCTTTCGGCGGCGCGGCTCGTGCTGACCTCGGCGGCAGCGGCGGCAGCGGAGCCCGCCACGCTCGCCGAACTGAAAAACGACGACGCGGCAGAACGACGCACCATCTCCGCCGAGATCGCCGCGCTCGATGCCGACGCCGGCGTGGAACTCGAGCTCACCGACACCGAAGGGCTGCCCAACCGTGAGCCGATCCGCATGCAACTCGTCGCCGTCGCCGACGAGCCGCCGCAGCTGGCGGTCGCGCTCCAAGGCGTTTCGACGGCCGTCACGCCGCGGGCGAGGCTGCCGATGGAAGGCAGGCTCTCCGACGACCACGGCCTGGCGGCCGCCGCCGTGGTATGCAGCGGCCGGGACGGCGGCGAGCTTGCCCGACGCCCGATCGACCGCATCCGCGGCAATCCGCCGACGGTCGCGTTCGCGGCCGAGTCCCCCGAGATCGTGCCACTCGAATCGCTGGGCCTCGAGCCCGGGGGACGGCTCTCGATCGTGGTTGAGGCCCACGACACCTGCGGCCTCTCGAGCGGGCCCAACGTGGCTCGCAGCGACTCCTGGACACTCGACGTCGTCACGCCTGAAGCCCTGCGGTCGCTGCTCGAGGCGCGCGAGATTCTCCTGCGCCGCCGGTTCGAGACCGTGATCGGCGATTTGAGCCAGGCCCGCGACGTGCTGGCCGCACCGCCGCAGCCAGCCAGCCCCCCGTCGACGGCCGAGTCGGCGACCGACTCCACACGGAACGATGCAGCGAACGACGATGCCCTCGCCGCCCCTGCCGTCCGCTGTGGCGAGGCCGCAGCGCGAGCCGCGGGCGAGACAGGCGAGATCGCCGCCGCCTTTCGGCTCATTCGCCGCGAGCTCGAGGTCAACGGCGTGCTCACCCCGGAACTCGAGTCGCGTCTGGCGGCACGGATCGCCGCGCCCCTGGAAGGCCTCGCCGCCGTCGATCTGCCCGCCTTGGCCCGAGACTGCCGCGGGGCGCCGCCGGCCGCCACGCTCGTGCCTCGCGCGGATGCGGTGCTCGCGCGGATGCGGGCGGTGCTCGACACGATGATCGAACTCGAGTCGTTCAACCAGCTCGTCGATCGGCTGCGTGCGGTCATTCGTACGCAGGAGGACATCCGCGCGGAGACGCTCGAGCAGCAGAAGAAGCGCGGCCGGCAGATTCTGGAGGGGCCATGACGCGGTGCTTGACGCGGTGCGCGAAACTGGTGTCGTCCTCAACTGGCCCACGCCGCCGGTCGGGGACTCGTGCTCGCCGCCGGCGGATTTTGACGACGGGAGGGATTGCCCCTGCCGGGGCGACGGCGTTGCTGACCAGCGGAGCCATGGATGGCGGAGCGCAGGCAGCATCGAGTGAGCGCAGGCCAGGATGGCCGCAGCGAACGTCCGGCGACACGGCAGGGACAATCCCTCAGCCCCGACCGGCTACGTCTTGGGGGTGGGGGCGGGGGTTAGGGCGGGGCGTGGGGCGGGGTTTAGGGTGGGGGCTGGCTTGTCTGCTCGCGATGGTGCTGGGGTCGATGCCCGTGTTTTCCGCCGAGCCGACGGTGGCGACGCGGTTGGCGGAGCGCGAGCAGGAGCTCAGGCGGCAGTATGCCGAGCTCGAGCTGTCGTTCCTGCGGCTCGCCGACCTGCTCGATGCCACCGACCCGCGGCGGGCCGCGCTGCTACGGTCGGCCTGCGAGACGGCCCGCAAAGAGCAGGTGGGCGACCGGCTGGCGACGATCGTCGATCTCCTGCGTCAGGGGCAGCTGTTGCAGGCGGGCGCCAGCCAGCAGGAGGCGATCGAACAGTTGCAATCGCTGCTCGACGGTCTCGCGGCCGGCGACGAACCGCGGCGGGCCGGCGACACCGCCCGCGAGGTGAAGGCCTTTCTCGGCCGGCTTTCGAAGGCGATCGCACGGCAGCGGGAGATCGCGGGCTCGACGGAGGCCGGCCGCGACGAGGCCGAACTGGCGATGCGGCAGCAGCAGCTTGCCGACGACTCGCAGGCGCTCGCCGACGACCTCGGCCGCTTCGCCGAGCGGATGTCGGAGGGCAAGCAAGGGCCGGAGCCGAGCCCGCGCGGTGGTGACGAATCGCGGGATGCCCCCGCGCCGAGCGGCGAGGGAGAAGGCGAGCCGACGGACGCCGCAGCCCCCGCCGCCGGGGACGCCGAGCCGCAGGGAGATGACGAGGCCTCGCGTGCCGAGCGGTCGCGGCGGCGGCTGCAGGCGGCGCAGCAGCGGATGCAGGCTGCACGCAAGCAGCTCGACGAGGCCAAGCGGGCCGAGTCGCGACGGGAACAGGACAAGGCCGTCGAGGAACTCGAGAACGCGAAGGCCGAACTCGAGGAGGTGCTCCGCCAGATGCGGGAACAGGAGGTGGAGCGGCTGCTCGTGCAGCTGGAAGCCCGCGTTCGCGAGATGCTCCGCGCCGAGCGCGGCGTCGTGGCGGCGACCGAGGCCCTGGTGGCTGGCTCGTCCACCGGCCGCGAGCGGGAGCTGGCCGCCGCGAAGCTGGGGCGCGATCAGGAGGCCGTCGGCAATTCGGCCGTGAAGGCGCTCGCACTGGTGCGCGACGACGGCACGGCGGTGGCGATCCCGCAGGCGCTCGAACAGGTGCGCGACGACGCCCAGCAGGCGGCGGCCCGACTCGGCCGCGGCGATATCGGCGGCACGACCCGCGGGATTCTGACCGACATCGTGACCGGTCTCGAAGAGCTGCTCGCGGCGCTCGAGAAGGCGAAGCGAGACGGCGAGGGCCAAGAAAAGCAGGCGAAGTCGTTCGGCGGCAGTCCGCCCCAGCCGGGAGACCAGCCGCTCGTCGATGCGCTGGCGGAACTCAAGATGATCCGATCGTTGCAGGTGCGGGTGAACGGCCGCACGCAGCGGTTCGCGGCGCTCCTCGGCGACGGCGTCGAGCAGGCCGACGAGCCCGAGCTACGACAGGCCCTCGAGAAACTCGCCGCGCGTCAACGGCTGATCGAGCGTGCCGCCCACGACATCGTGGCCGGCCGCACCGAATGAGCGAAGGGCAGGATGCCCGTAGCGAACGTCCAGCGAGAGGGTACGGCCAGCCCTGACCCTGGAGTTGGGGCAGCCCCTCCCGGAATCCTCAATTCGGAGACAAAACACCCTGTCGGGTATGATGGAAGCGTCATTTCCCGCATCCCGACTCGGGGCCGACGCCATGCTTCCGCACCGGCTGCTCGCCATCTCCACGCTGCTGCTCGTCGGCTGTCAGATGGAACTGGCCCGGGGCATGAACGCGCCGACGGTGGCTCCGGACGCCGAACTGGCCCGGGAGCCGTCGTGGCCGCTGCCGTCTCGCGATGAGCTGCGTCGTCGGACGGACGACTGGCTCGATTCCTTCGGCGGCGATCCGAACGACACGGCCGATGTGCTCGATCGCTGGGGCGACGAACCAGCGGCCGGAGTCGAGCCGCTCGATGCGGTCGTGGGCGCCATCCGGTCGGTCGATCCACGGGCGTCCACACTCGAAGCGGCCGTCGCAGACCCCACGGCCGGATCGGCATGGCTCGACGGATCCGACATCGACTCGTTCGAACGCGATGCCCTGCGGCTGTGGCTGGGCCGTGAGCTCGTGCGGCAGGAGCGGTTCGACGAGGCGTTGCCGCTCCTGGCCGGGCTCGACGTGGCGACGAGCGTCGATCCGGCGACGCTCCTCTTTCATCGAGCCGCCTGCCAGCACTGGCTGCTCCAGACCGAGGCGGCGATCGAGTCGCTCGACACGCTCCTCGAGCGGGCCGGCGAGATCCCGACGCGGTACGAGCGGATCGCGCGGCTGCTGCGGGCCGACATCGGCAAGCTGGAGGAGGGATCGCTCGACCACATCGCCCGTCGGATGCGGGACATCACCCGCCGCCTCGATCTCGGCCGCGCCGGGCCGACCACCCGCAATGTGCAGGACGGCGTCGTCGAGTCGCTCGACCGCCTGATCAAGCAGTTGGAAGATCAGCAGCAGGAGGGCGACGGAGGATCGGCGGCGGGCGCTGGCGGTGCCGGTGGTCAGGGGGGCGCGGCCAAGCCGATGGACGACAGCCGACTGGCCGGCGGCCAGGGCAAGGGCGAGGTGCGATCCCGCGACCTCGGCTCGGGCGAGGGCTGGGGCAACCTGCCCCCCCATGCCCGCGAGGCCGCGATTCAGCAGATCGGCCGCGAGTTTCCTCCCCATTACCGCGAGGCGATCGAACTCTACTTCAAGCGGCTCGCCGCAGGCTCCGAGGAACGCTGACACGATGCCGTCGAGGGCGATGATGGCGATCCTGAGCGTCTGCGTGGCGTTGGCCTCATGCCAGGGCCTCGCCTCGGGGCACCCGGTGCAGCTGGAGATGGCCGACGGCTCTTCGGCCGAAGGCCAGCTCGAAGCGATCGATGCCGAGACGGTACGGGTCAACGCGGATGGAGCCGACCAGTCGTTCCCCGTCGCGACGATCCGCCGGGTCGTTCGGGCGCAGGAACGCGTCGCAGCACCGCCGCCGCCGGTGATCGTCACGACCAACGCAGGCTGGCGGCTCTCCGGCGACGACTTCTCCTGGACAGGCGATGCGGCGGCGCTCACCCGCGGCGCGGAGCGGCTCGAGCTTCCGATCGATCTCGTGCAGATGGTCGCCTGGCGCAGGCCCGAGGATGGCGGTGGCGATCCGGCGTGGCTGAAGTCCCTGCCCGATCGGCCGGATTCCGACCTCGTGATCGTGGGAGCCGGTGCGGCGGCCGAATTCGTCTCCTGCGCGATCACCGGCGTGTCGGCGGAGAGCGTGACCGTCGTGCTCGACGGCGAAACGATTCCGGTGAAGCGAGCGAAGGTGGCCGGACTCCGCTGGCTCCGGCCGCCCCAGCCAGCCGCGGAGGGCCGCATCGCCGTCGCCACGGCCGCAGGCCGGCTGGAGGCAGCGGAGGTCGCCTGGTCGAGCTCCGAAGGACTCGTGCTCGACGGCCGGGTGCGGGCGCCGGCCGCATGGCTCGAGGCGATCGACTACGCCGCCGGCCGCACCGTCTGGCTGACGAACGTGGCCCCCGAACGCATCGAAGTCGAGCCGTACTTCGGCGGCCTGAAACGCATCGATGGGCTGGCAGGTTTTTTCGCGCCGCGCCGCGTGGCCTCTCCGGGCGACGATGCCGGTCACGGGCTGGTCATGCGGCCGCGGACGGTCGGCGTGTGGCGGGTGCCGACCGACAGCCGTCGCTTCCGCGGCGGGCTGCGGACCGCCGGGGGGGCAACGCCGCGGGCCGTCGTGGCGATCGATCTCGATGGCCGCGAAATCTTTCGGCACGAATTCCAGGATCAGCCTCGGGCGGCCGGCGACGCCGCGGCTACGAAATCCGACGCCGGCCCGACCGTCATCCCGATCGACATCGACGTGGCGGGGGCCCGCCGCCTCACCCTCACCGTCGATTTCGCGGCCGGCGGACTCGGTGGTCCCGTGACACTCGACGACGCGAGGTTCGAAAAGTGATCACTCGCGGGCGTGCGTTCCGCTGCCGCCGGGCAGGATGGCTGCTGGCCGTCGTCTCGCTCACCGTGGGGCTGCGGCCTTTTTCCGCGCTGGCCGAGGTCGATCCCGCCGTGCTCCAGGCCGAGGCGCGGCGAATCGAGGTGATCCGCTCCGCCTCGCGGTGTGCCGTCGCGATCTTCGCCGGCGAATCGGGCGGCGGATCGGGCGTGCTCGTGAGTCCGGACGGCTACGCGCTGACCAACTTTCACGTCGTGCAGCCGGCCGGCCCGACAATGCGCTGTGGCCTCGACGATGGCCGGCTCTACGACGCCGTGCTCGTCGGACTCGACCCGACCGGTGACGTGGCCCTCATCCGCCTCCTCGGCCGCGACGACTTCCCCTTCGCGACGCCGGCCGACAGCGATCTCGTGCAGCCGGGCGACTTCTGCTTCGCCGCCGGCAACCCTTTCCTGCTGGCCACCGACCTCAAGCCGTCGATCAGCGCGGGGATCGTCTCCGGCGTGCACCGCTACCAGTTCCCGGCGGGCACGATCCTCGAGTATGCGGACTGCCTGCAGGTCGATGCCGCGATCAATCCGGGCAACTCCGGCGGCGGGCTGTTCGACGCGGCCGGCCGACTCATCGGCGTCAACGGCAGGGCCTCGTTCGAGAAGCGGGGCCGCGTGAACGTCGGCGTCGGCTATGCGATCTCCGCCAACCAGCTGCGGAACTTCCTCGGCATGCTCCGGGGCGGACGGCTCGTCGATCACGCCACGCTCGGGGCGACGGTGTCGTCGAGTGTTGATGGCCGCGTGCTCGTCTCCGACATCCTCGAATCGTCCGACGCCTGGCGGCGCGGGCTGCGGTATGACGACGAGATCGTGGCCTTGGCGGGCCGACCGGTCCGGACCGTCAATGCGTTCAAGAACGTGCTCGGCACGCTGCCGGCCGGCTGGAAGGTGCCGGTCGCCTACCGTCGTGACGGCCGCCGCCACGAGGCGATCGTGCGGCTGGCGGCCGTTCATTCGGCCGCCGATCTCGCCGCCCTCGTCGCGCGAGAGATGGAGTCCCGGCCCGGATTCGTGAACTTCCAGTTCAATACGGTCGAACGGGATCGCGTCGCCCGGTCGATCGCTGCGAGCCGTCCGGCCGCGGCCACCGGGCCCTGGGAGCTGGCCGGCACGCTCGCCGCCGGCGGGAGATTTCGCATGCAGCTCGCCGACGAGGAGGCGGTCATCGACCTGCCGACGGGCACGACGCGAATCGATCCGCTCGGCGATCTCGCCGCCGACGCAGGACCGCCCGGAAGCGGCGGGCTCCTGGCGGCGCTCGCCATCTGGCGACGAGTCGTCCAATCCGGCCCGGCGGCCCTGGCCGGCACGACCTACTGGGGCACTGCCCCCCGGAATCCGCGCGATCTCGTCGACGCGGCCGCGGTGGAACTCGTGGATGTGCTCGAGGTCGCGGTGGCGGGCGTCACGGCGCACGTGGCCGTCGCCGCCGACGGCACGGTGACGCACGTCGATTTCTGGATGGATGCCGAGGGCGAGCCCTGCGAAGTGAGCTTCGGCCCGCCGGATGCCGACGATCCCCGCGGGTTGCCGACGCGGATCGACGTGGCCCGCGGCGGCGAGCCATTCGGCACGTTCCTCGTCGAGCCGGCCGAGGAAACACCATGACGGCAAACCGTTTGCTGGAAAACAACGCGTCCGGAAACGACTCCGGCCTCGGGGGCGGCAAAAGTCTCGTCGCGAGGGCCGCGGCGGCCCAATGCTCCTCGAGCGTTTGCCGACCCCCTCGGCCTCGCTGTTTGAAGTTTCTGACATCGTGCCTCGCTTTGGTCGTCGTCTGGGGCGCGACCGTGCTGGCGGCCGGCTCTCCGCAGGAGACGATTTCAGCGGCGGCGCGGAAGGTCGTGAAGCTCTACGGGGCAGGGGGCGTCCGCGGCCTGGAGTCGTATCAGTCGGGCATCCTCGTGTCGCCCGACGGCGGCATCCTCACGGTGATGAGCACGGTGCTCGACTCCGACGAGATCGACTGCGTGCTCGACGACGGCAGCCGCCACCGGGCCACGCTCAAGGGCGTCGATCCGCGGCGGGAGCTGGCGCTGCTCTCGATCGACGCCACCGACCTGCCCGCCTTCGCCCTGGAGATCGGCGGCCCGGCCGCGGTCGGCACGCGGGTGATCGCGCTGTCGAACCTGTTCGGCGTGGCCGTGGGCGACGAGCGGGTCAGCGCCCAGCGGGGCGTGATCTCCGCGATCGTGCCGCTCGAGGCCCGGCGGGGCGTGGCCGAGGCGCCGTTCAGCGGCGACGTCTACGTGCTCGACTGCACGACGAGCAATCCCGGATCCCCGGGCGGCGCGCTGGTCGACTCGGAGGGACGACTGCTCGGCATGCTCGGCAAGGAGCTGCGGTCCACGGCCAGCGGCATCTGGCTCAATTACGCCTTGCCTGCGGCCGAACTCGAGCGCGGCTACCGCGACATCCTCGCCGGCACGACGGCGCCGCCGGCGGATCGCACGGGCCGCTTCGATCCGCGGCGGTGCGGCCTGATCCTCGTGCCCGACTTGCTCGACCGCACGCCGCCTTTCGTCGAGGGCGTGGCCCCCGACTCGGCGGCCGATCGGGCCGGACTGCAGCCCGACGACCTCGTGATCGCCGTGGGAGCGCGGGCCGTGTCGTCGCGGGCCGCGGTGGAACGCGAACTGGGTGGACTCGCGTCGGGCGATCCCGTGAAGCTGTCGGTCGTCCGCGATGGACGGATCGTGGATGTCGATCTCGGCCCGCGTCCACCGGATGCCAAGACGGTGGAGGGGCCATGAGTCTGCACCGAGGGCGCCGCCGGCCGGGGGCACGTGCTCGCCGCCGGCGGATTTTGACGACGCATGCTCAACTGAAGTGGTGCGCTCACTCTGCCAGTCAAAATTCACCGGCGGCTGCGCGCGGCCCCCGGCCGGCTTCCCGGTTTGTGTGGGCTCACGTGGGGTTGTTTGTGATGCTTGCCGTCGCGAGTGGCATGGCATCGCGGGCTTCAGAACCGACGGGGGCGGAGGAGCGGGCGTTTCGGGAGGCCGTGGCGCGGGTCGCCGGGGCCGTCGTGCGGATCGAACCGGTCGTCGCGTCGGAGGCGGCGGTGGGCCGGGGCGCCGAGGCAGTGGCCGGCACGGGGGCTTCAACCGGACTCGTGCTCGACCCTGCCGGCTGGGTGCTGACGACGGCCTTCGCGGTGCCACGCGACGTGGCCGAAACCGTGATCGTGCGGCCCGACGGAGGGCGTCAGGCGGCACGGGCCGTCGGCCGCGATCTGCCGCGCGGGCTCGTGCTGCTCAAGACGGAGCCGCTGCCCGACGCGCCGTCGCTCGAGGTCGCCCTCCGCGCCGACCTGGCGGCCGGCCAGTGGACGATCGCCGTGGGCCGGGGCTGGACCGCCGCGGCGCCGGCGGTGTCGGTCGGCATCCTCTCCGCCGTCGATCGCGCCTGGGGCCGCGCCGTGCAGACCGACGCCGCCGTGTCGCCCGCCAATTACGGCGGGCCGCTCATCGACATCCGCGGCCGGGTGATCGGCATCCTCGCGCCGCTGCCGGCCGACACGGCCGGGATGAATCTCGGCACGGAACTCTACGACGCCGGCATCGGCTTCGCCGTGCCGCTCGAAGACGTCGCCCGCCTGCGCTCGCGGCTCGAGGCGGGGGAAATGCTCGCCGGTGGAATCCTCGGCATCAGCTACCGCTCCGACGATCTCATCAACGGCGAGCCGGTCATCGCCTCGTGCCGCCAGGGATCACCGGCGGCCGAGGCCGGCCTGCGGCCCGGCGACCGGATCGTGGCCGTCGACGGCCAGGCCGTCACGCGGATCGCCGACGCCCGTCAGCGGATCGCGGCCCGTCATGCGGGCGATGTGGTCACCGTCGATGTCGAACGGGGCGAGAAGCCCGCGAAGAAACTCACGTTGCAGGCAACACTCGCCGAGTCACTGCCGCCGTGGCGGCAGGCGATGCTCGGCCTCGTGGCAGCCGGTGGTGCCGACGACGAAGTGAAAGGCGTGCGGGTGGAGTGGGCGTTGCCGCAAGGGCCGGCCGCGGCCGCCGGCCTCGAGGCCGGAGACGTCGTCGAGTCCGTGACGCCCGCGGATCCCTCGGACGATGCCGTGGCGGGCGAGCCGCTCGGCGACGCGGCCGAACTGGCCGGCCGCCTCGCCGGCATCGAGCCGGGAAGCCGCGTGGCGCTCGCGGTCCGAAAGGGCGAGGCTCGCCGCGACGTCGAAATCGCCACCGTCCCCTTCGATCCGCGCCTGCCGGATGAACTCCCGCCGCTCGCTGATGTCGCAACGAGCGCGGATGCCGTGAACGTCACCCGTCTGGCGGGCGCCGAAGTGGCCGAGCCGGCTCTGGCCGTGCTGCCGGCGGGCCAAGCGAAGACGCCCGTCGGCGTGCTGATCTACTGCGGGCCGCCGCGCGGCACCCTGGCCGACTCCGAGGCGACGGCGTGGAAGGCGATGGTGGCCCGGCACGGCGTGGCCGTCATCCTCGCCGCTTCGGCCGACCCGCAGCGGTGGAGCCGCGACGACATCGACGCCATTCGACGCGCCTTGGCGGCCTTGCATGCCCGGCGACCGATCGATCCCCGCCGTGTGGCCGTGGCCGGCACCGCGGCCGGCGGCAGCTTCGCGTGGCTCGTCGCCGAACGGCTCCCCGGAGTCGTCCGCGGCGTGGCCCTGCAGGCGGCCAGCCTGCCGCGTCAGGCGGTGATTCCGGCGGCCGAACCGGGCCGCGCGTTGTGGGTGTTGCTCGAGGAGGCCGCGGGCGACCTCGGCCGGCGGGTGGCGGATGACCGCCGCCGACTCGAGGAGGCAGGGCATGCCGTCGGCCCGCTACCGAAAGACTCCGGGGACGCAATGCCGACGGACGCCCTCGGCCGGTGGGTGCGGGTGCTGGGGATGATGTGACGGCCGCACTGGGACGCACCGCCGCCCCGGGGGCACGTGCTCGCCGCCGGCGGATTTTGCGAGTTCACTGCTCGCTCGGCAGTAGTTCGGCACGGGGTCCGCAAAATTCACCGGCGGCTGCGCGCGGCCCCCGGGGCGGCTCCTCGAGGGGTTGTGCCTGCGATTATGAATGGTGGGTCGCCAGCGCCGAGTGTTTGACCTGCTGCCAGTAGCGGGAGAAGCGGCCGAGGTCTTTGACTCGCGAGTGGTCGCAGAATGTCGGCCACGGTCGCACCTCGACCGGCAGCGTGGCGGCGATCGACTCCGCGGTGGCCCGCGCCAGCGGGCAGGGGGTGTCGGCGATCGCGATGCCGTCGCAGCCGAGCGCCGCGGCGCGGGCCGGCAGGAGTTGCCGCGGGTCACCGACCATGACCTCGACCTGCGGCACGTCGGCCAGGCACTCGAAGAGAAACACAAGTCGCTTGAGCGCGGGGCGTTCCCTTCGGAGCCACTCGACGTCGATCACGTGGAGCCGCGGCGACTCCGGGTGCGCGACGACTGCGGGACTGCGAGGCGAGAGGGAATCGAGCGTGAGCCAGACGAGCGGCCGCGCCGGCGAGGCGGACGCATGGGGCCGCCAGGGCGGGGCAGGGCGGATCCGGAGCGGCTCGCGCGGAGTCGGCTCCGCTGCGAAGAGCCGCGCCGCGAGGTCGTCGGTCGAGCCCTCGACGTCGCAGCCCCCGAGCAGCGGACAGCCGCGGCAGTGCACGCCCGACGTGAACGTCTCCAGGTTCTCACGGTTGAAAAGATACGGCTTGGCGGCAAACGTGCCCGCGATCCACTGCCACGAGAGATGGTTGCTCGCGGGATCGCCGTCGAGCAGATGCTCGAGGAACCACTCGGCCCCCGCCTGCCACCGCACGCCGCGCACGTGCACGAGCCAGGATGCCAGCCACATCCGCTCGTGGTTGTGCAGCCAGCCCGTGTCGTGCAGGCGGCGAACGAAGGCGTCGATGCAGGCCATGCCCGTGTTGGCCGCCAGCACGTCCGCCGGCACGGCGTCGATCCGGGACGGCACGCGGCGGAGTGCCGCCGGAGGCTCGATGTCGGCGAAGATCCGGTCGCCGAGGGCGGCCTGCACCTGCCGCCAGTAGTCGCGCCAGCCGAGCTCGGAGATCAGCTTCTCCGCCTGGGCGGGGCTCGTGACGTGGGCGAGCGCGGCGTCGCGGACCTCCGCAAGTCCGAGCACGCCGTGGCGAATCCAGGGAGACAGGCCCGTCACCGCGCCGGCCACGTGGTTGCGGGTGCGGGCGTAGTCGGCCGGATCGATGACGTCGAGCCGCTCGCGGGCCGCCGCCAGGCCGCCGCGGGGGATGGACCGCGCGGCGACGATCTCCGCGTCTGCGGGCTGTCCGCCGCAGTGAGCCGCGAGCGAGTCGATGAGCACGCCACGGGAACTCCCCACGAGTGGGGTGAGGTCGGTGGACATGGGGTGCATCATGCGGGGCTCCGGGTGTGATGGGACCTCATTTGAGCCTCATAGCACGACCTCGGCCGTGCGCTCTTCGCAGGCACGGGCCTGCACTGAAAGTGGGCGCGGCCCCCAGTGAGAGCAATCGGCTGCCGCTCCCCGCCCGGGCGACCATTCCCGGCCGACTGCCTTTTTCCTGGGAAAAAAAAGTCGCCTCGCGGCTCGACTGCTTGCGACGACAGGCCCGCGTCGCAACTGGCACGAATTTTGCGACTCCCTCCCAGCTTTGATGGGGCCGCAGTTCGACGCGGCCCCGCACCGACCAACGCACCGACCAGAAGGATGCCCCAACGGCTTGGGTGAGCACTCCGCCTAGCTTGCCCAGGCCGGGGCATTCTGGTTTGAAAAGAGAAGCCCCCATGCGCAAGCAGGGGGATCGTGTCTGATCGACCGGGTCCGACGGGCTGCCACGCGTTGTATCCCCCGGCTCGCGTCTGGGGGCTTTTCAAGCTTTTCATGGATATACGGGGCTCCATTGACCGGCCGGGGGCATGATTTGCGTCTACACTGCAACATCGAAGCCCTCACCCCCAGTCAGGCCCCCACTTGAAACTCATCATCGCGATCATCCAGCCCAACAAACTCGAGAGCGTCAAGCAGGCGCTCTCCGAGGTCGAGGTGTTCCGCCTCACGGTGCTCGACGTGCAGGGCTTCGGCCGGCAGCGTGGCCACGCCGAGACGTACCGGGGTCACGAGATCGCCGTCAACCTGCTCCGCAAGGTGCAGCTCCAGATCGCGGTCAACGACGACTTCGTCGAGCCGACGATCGCGGCGATCGTGAAGGGGGGCCGCACGGGCGACCGCGGCGAGATCGGCGACGGCAAGATCTTCGTGCTGCCGATGGACGAGTGCGTCCGCATCCGCACCGGCGAGCGGGGCCGCGAGGCCATCTGAGCCGGCGGCGGCCATCACAGTCTACGCCTGCGGGTGCAGCCGCGGCTGACCGCCGAGGGCGAGCCGGTTGATCGCCGCGAGGAACGCCTTCGCGGAGGCTTCGAGCGAGTCGGTCGAGACACCGCGGCCCCGCTGCACCTGGCCGGCGTGCTCGAGTTCCACCGTCACCTCGGCCTGCGCGTCCTTGCCCACCGTCACCGCCTGCACCCGGAAGTCGCGGCACACCGTCGTGATGCCGGTGGCCTTCTCGATGGCGAGGAAGATGCCGTCGATCGGGCCGTCGCCGGCCGTCACCGTCACCTTCACCGGCTGGCCGCTCTGCAGCACGTGCAGTTCGACGGTGGGCGGCGAGCCGCTCTCGCTCGAGAGCACGTAGCGGTCGAACGTGAACTGCTCCGGCAGCTCCGAGAACTGGGCCTCGCAGAGGGCGGCGATATCGCCGTCGTAGATCTCCTTCTTGCGGTCGGCCAGCACCTTGAACCGCTCGAACACCGTCTGCAGCTGCTCGGGCGTGAGCTGATAGCCGAGGGCCTTCGCGCGATCGGCGAGCGCCGCGCGGCCGCTGTGCTTGCCGAGCACGAGGTCGGTCCGCTCCAGGCCCACGTCCTCCGGCCGCATGATCTCGTAGGTGCTCCGCTCCTTGAGCATGCCGTCCTGGTGGATGCCCGCCTCGTGCGCGAAGGCGTTGCGGCCGACGATCGCCTTGTTGCGGGGCACCTGAATGCCGGTGATGTTGGCCACCAGCCGGCTCGTGGGCACGAGCCGCTGCGTCACGATCCGGGTGTCGCAGCCGTAGTGGTCGTGCCGCGTGCGGAGCGCCATCACGACCTCTTCCAGCGAGCAGTTGCCCGCCCGCTCGCCGATCCCGTTGATCGTGCACTCCACCTGCCCGGCCCCCGCCTCCACGGCGGCGAGGCTGTTGGCCACGGCGAGGCCGAGGTCGTCGTGGCAGTGCACGCTGATCACGG
>CAZXIG010000025.1:1527-20190 GCA_964640405.1 uncultured Candidatus Kuenenia sp. | reverse complement strand
GCTGAACATCTCGTAGTCGGTGCGGAAGTCGCGGGAGTTGTATCGCGACTTCGGCACGCCCGTCGTGCCGCCGGTTTCGAACACGTAGACGGGCTGATCGGCCAGGCCCTTGGGCACCCAGCGGCGGATCGGGCCGCCGCGGAGCCACTCGTCTTCGAAGGGCGGAAACTTCTTCAGGTCGTCGTAGCCCTTCACGTCGGTGAGCGGGTTGAACGGCAGGCTCTTCGCATACTCGAGCCAGAACGGGCAGCCGGTGGACTCGTGGAAGTGCCAGGCCATCATCTCGACGGTGTGGGCGTCGAGGGCGGCGCGGGCGGCTGCGATCGCGGCGTCGTCGGCGACCGGGAAGACGGGAGCTTTGCCGGCGGGGGATGAGGCGGTGGCCATGCGGAGAAGATCCGAGGGGAGAGAATCAGGTGGAGACAATCGCGGGGAGCCGGGGTCGTCAGCCGTCGGAGGTCGGTTCCGACTGCGGCAGCGGGGCGCCGAGCTGGGCGAAGAGCTGCAGCACGCCGTTGAAGTGGGCGAGCCGCGGGCCGTAACGGTCGATGAACTCGCCGAGCGCGTACTCGCTGTCGGAGAAGTCTTCCGCGTTGTCGGCGGCCTCCTGGGCCAGGCTCGAGAGGAACTCCGTGTGCACCTTCGAGAGCGACTCGGCGGCGCGGCGGCAGGAGCGGGCCAATTCCGGATTGGCCTCCTTCCAAGCCTTGAGCTCGGCCGTCCGCTGACGCTGCTGGAGCGACACCTGCGCGAGCAGTTCCACGAGCAGATCGCACTGCTTCCGCTGGAGGGCGACCAATTCGCGGAGCAGGCCGTTGGTCTCGGCGACGTCGCCGGTGGCGACCGGGCCCGCCTGGGCGACCGTGCCGGCGGAGATGTCGACCTGCGTGAAGAGCGGGGGGCCGTCTTGCATGCTCAACCTCGCGGATTCCAAGGAGATCATCGACCGGACTCCACAATAGTAGCAGCCAGGCTCGGGCGTGCAGTCGGCGGCGGCAGGGTCTGCCCAGTTTGCGTCGGGGCCGCAGGCGTCAGGGGCCGGCGGCGGTTTGCGGCCGGGGTTCAAGTGCCTGCCGGCGATGCCCGATGGATGGAGTCGGCGGCCAGCCCTGCTCGGGGCCGGCAACGGAGAGCAGCGGCACGACGGAGCAGGCCACACCGGAGCAGGCATGGAGCAGTCGACCACGGATGGGGCGTTGTTCGGGTTTCTGACGGCTGTCGACGCCCCGGGCCACGGCCTGTTCGGCGGCTACCTCGTCGTCGATGCCCGCGGCCGGCCGGTCGAATTTCTCTGCACGGCGCCGCTCAAGGTCACCCGCGCCCAGCAGATCCTCTACGGTGCCACGCTGCACGGCCACCTGCACGGGCAGCAGGTGGGAAGCACGCTGCTCGCCGAGTGCGAGAGCCAGCCGCTCGTGGTGCTCACCGACTTCGATCCGCTGCTCACCGTGCGGTCGCACACGAGCCTGCCGGTCGCAGCCGTGAAGCGGCGCGACGAGGCCGGCGACGTCGGCTTCGTCGTGGGGAGCGTGCGCGTGATCGCCACGGCCGAAGCCGAGTCGGTCGTCCGCGAACGGCTCGCCGAACTGGCTGCGGCCGTCGATCTCTGCGAACCGTTCGAGCGGATTCGTCTGGCCATCGAGGAGGCGCAGCGGATGACTCCTCCGGCGCGGGCGGCATGAGCGGGCCCGCCGTCCTGCAGGTGCTGCGGTCCGGCGCACTCGCCCTGCCGAGCGTGGAGCTGCTGCCGTCCGTCGGCCTCGCCGTGCCTCGGCCGCCCGTGCTGCGGATGCCGGTGACGGCCGTGCCGGCTGCCGTGCTGCGGATGGACGTCGAGATCCCGCGGCCGACGGTGCGCCGGTTTCGCTTCGAACGGACCGAGCAGCCGCTCGCGGCGGCGCCGGCTCCCCGGGTCGCGCCCCGCCCGCCGCGGCCGCAGGCCTCCGACCGGCCGGCCCGCCGGGCGCGGCTCGTGCCGCCGAAGGACGTGGTCAAGCCGGAGGAGAAGTTCTTCTATCTGCTGCAGCCCGATCTCGAGACGATTCTCCAGGCCGACCGGCTCGAGTTTCCGCGGCAGCCGTTTCCCTTCCAGCTCGACGGCATGGCGTTCCTCGTGCCGCGGCACGGCGCCGTGCTCGCCGACGAGATGGGGCTCGGGAAGTCGATGCAGGCGATCTCGTCGATCCGCCTGCTCGTGCGGACGGGGCAGGCGCGGCGGGTGCTCGTCGTCTGCCCGAAGGGACTCGTCTCCAACTGGACTCGCGAGCTGGCCGACTGGGCGCCGGAGCTCGTCGTCGCCGTGATCGAGGGGGATCCGCAGCGGCGGCGATGGCAGTGGACGCTGCCCGACGTGCCGGTGAAGGTGGCCAACTACGAGGTGGTGGTCCGCGACCGCGACCTCGTCGCGGAACTCGGCCTGACGTTCGATCTCGTGGTGCTCGACGAGGCGCAGCGGATCAAGAACCGCGCCGGGCAGACGAGCAAGGCCGTGCGGGCGATCCAGCGGAATCGCAGCTGGGCGCTCACCGGCACGCCCGTGGAAAACTCCGCCGACGACCTCGTGGGGCTGTTCGAGTTCGTGGCTCCGGGACACCTGAACGAGCGGCTGCCCCCCCGGGCGCTGGGCGCCGCGGTGGCCGACCACGTGCTGCGACGGACGAAGGAGAAGGTGCTCACCGACATGCCGCCGCGGCTCAATCGCGACGAGCGGATCGAGCTCACGGCGGAGCAGCGCGAGACCTACCGCCGCGCGGAGGAGGAGGGCGTGCTGCGGCTGGCCGACATGGGGCGGGAGGCGACGATCCGCCACGTGTTCGAGCTCGTGCTCCGGCTCAAGCAGATCTGCAACTTCGACACGGCCACCGGCGAGAGTGCGAAGCTCGACTGCCTCGAGGCCGAGCTCGAGGAGGTGCAGGCCAGCGGCCGCAAGGCGCTCGTCTTCAGCCAGTGGGTGGAGACGCTCGGCCGGCTGGAGGAGCGTCTCGCCCGGTTCGGCGCCCTCCAGTATCACGGCGGCATGTCGACGCAGGCGCGGGACGAGACGATCCGCCGGTTCCGGCACGATCCGCGGCACTCGGTGCTCCTGCTCTCCTACGGCGCGGGAGCCGTGGGGCTCAATCTCCAGTTCTCGCAGTATGTCTTCCTGTTCGACCGCTGGTGGAATCCCGCGATCGAGGATCAGGCGATCAACCGCGCCCACCGGATCGGAGCGGCCGGCACCGTGACGGTGACGCGGTTTCTCTCCGTCGACACGATCGAGGAACGGATCGACGAGGTGCTCCGCAAGAAGCGGGATCTCTCCGACGCGATTCTCTCGGAGGCGGGTACGCCGGCCGCCAGCGGGCTCACGGTGGACGAGCTCTTCGCGCTCTTCAAGCTCGCCCCGCCGACCCGCGCCGCCGCGTGACCGGGCCGGCGGTGTGCGATCGGGCTGCGCCCGATATCCCCCGGCTTGCGCCTGGGGGCTTTTATGAAGGGCGATCCCCCGGCTTGCGCCTGGGGGCTTTTATGAAGGGCGATCCCCCGGCTTGCGATCGGGCTGCGCCCGATATCCCCCGGCTTGCGCCTGGGGGCTTCCTTTTGTCTTTTCAATACAAGCCCCCATGCGCAAGCAGGGGGATTGCGGGCTACGCCGCGCGGACCGTGAGCCACGGGTGGGCGGCGCGGATCGCGTCCACTACCCGCTGCATCGCGGGCTCCGTGGTGCCGCGGAGCATTGAACTGCGGTGCACGCGGTAGCCCGCCACGGCCTCCGGCACGGCGAGGCTCCAGAACCCGTGCTCCACGAACCGGCACCAGAGTTCGTAGTCCTCCCAGCCGATGAAGTCGCCCTTCACGTAGCCCCCCGCGTGGGCCCAGGCCGCCTTGCGGATCAGGGCCATCGCGTCGATGTAGTTGCCCCGCCGCAGCCGCGCAGGATCCCACGCCGCGGCATGTTTCCGCTTCGTCGCTTCGCCGAAGTGCTGGAGCGTCGGATGGGCGGCAGAGGCGGTCGAGTGCTCGAGCCCTTCGAGCAGGAGCCGCAGGCAGTCGGGCTCGAGCGTGTTGTCGGCATCGAGCGGAAACACGAACGGGGCCTCGGCGGCTGCGAAGCCGGCGTTGCGGGTGAGGGCGAGCCCCCGGTTCGCGACCGTGCGCAGGAGCGTGGCCGAGACGAAACGGCCAGCGTGGGCATTGAGCCACCCGCGGGCCACGTCGAGCGAGTCGTCGGTGGAGCAGTCGTCGACGACGACGAGTTCGAGATCGCCCAGCGTCTGGGCGGCGACGCTCTCGAGCGTCTCGGTGACCAGTTCGGCGTAGTCGTGGAGCGGGATCACGATCGCCACGCGGGCCAGCCGACCTTCGCTCCACCGGTCAATGAGTTGCGTGTCCGGAATCACGGGCAGCGTGGCGGGCGAGTCGGCGTCATGAATCCGCAGCGCATCGGTGCCGCGAGGGGCGGCGGCGGTGACGCGGTCGAGCAGGCGGCGGAACCGCTCGCGCCGGCCGTCGGGCCCGTGGCGATGCAGCACGTGGTGTCGGGCATTCCGGGCGAGCCGTCGCCGCAGCGAGGGCTCGTCGACGAGCCGCGTCAGGCCTGCCTCCCATTCGTCGGGCGTCCCGGCGAGCAGACCCGTTTCGCCGGGCACGATCGCCGTCCGGAAGGGCTCGGTGGGCGAGGCGAGCGTGGGCACGTCGACGAGCGCGGCCTCGAAGTATTTCAGTTCGCTCTTGGCCTCGCAGAACGGATTGCCGACCTCCAGCGGCGCGAGGTTGACGTCGAACCGCGCGAGTTCGGCGGGCAATCGCTCCAGCGGCACGAGCGGCCGCCACTCGATCCGGTCGTCGAGGCCCGCGAACGCGGGAAACTCGTGCAGGTCGAGCAGCGGCGTGCCCCGCCGCGGTTCGCGGAAGAGCACCAGGCGACAGTCGGGCCGGGCGCGGAGCACGGCGGCCACGGCCTGGGCCGCGACCGCGAAATCCCGCTGGTGGGTGCGGGAGCCCGACGCATAGCCGATCCGCACGAGGCCGTCGTCGCCGGCGGCCGCGCGCCGCAGCACGGCCTCGCGGCTGGCGCGATAGGTGTCGTGGTCGAATCCATTGACCGCCACCTCGGCCGGCTTGCCGCAGGCCCGCAGCGCGGCGGCGAGCGGATCGGTCGGGGCGAGGCACTCGTCGGCGAGGTCGAGCGTGCGCCGTATCGCCGTGTAATGGCGGGCGATGTCGGCCGGCTTCAGGCCCATCGAGCGGATGCCGTCGATCACGTCGGCGGTCGCGAGCGAGGGATCGAACATCAGGTCGTCGACGTCGAAGACGATGCGGGCTCCGCGCCGCCGCCAGGCCGCGACCGTCTCCGCGAGTCGGCGGCTGGAACGGGCTCGCCAGATCACCACGACCGTCGGCGCGACGTCCGCGTCGCCGGCGTGGGCTGCCGTGAGATCGTCGACGTCGATGATGTCGACCGTGCAGCCGAGTTCCGCCGCGGCCCGGGCGAACCGGGTGACGCGGTAGGCGTGGCCGGGCGTGTCGACTTCACCCGAGACGAAGACGATCCGATGGCCGTCGCCCATACCGCGCGACCCGTGCGAACCGGCCGACTCGTATCGGGGCAGTCGCGGCAGATGCTTCAGGCCGAGTCTGGCGATGCAGCGCCGGCCCCAGGCCCGCAGGGCGCGGCGCAGCGGATGGTCACGGCGGGGAATCAGACGCATGGCGGTTCGATTCAGGCGGCCTGCCGCATCTCCAACTCGCGACGAAACGTGTGGTAATCGCGGATGTAGTCATCGGCCGCATATTCGTGCGAGGCGAGCACGAGCAGGACTGCATCGGACGAATACTTGTATTGGATGCCCCACACCATCGGCGGCAGGTAGAGGCCGACGCCGGGGGTGTCGAGGACGACCTCCTCCCGCGTCTGTCCATCGTCGACGACGACGGACAGGGAGCCGTGCGTGCAGAAGAGCATCTGATGGCACTGGCGGTGCGCATGTTCGCCGCGGGTTTCCTTCGACGGCACGCCGTACACCAAAAAGTATCGCTTGGGCTCGAACGGGAGATGCTTCGCGAACTCACCAACGCTGAGGCTGCCACGTATGTCGGTGACGACGGGCATGCGATGGACGGCCACGCCGCGGCTGCCGATCGCTGCCACTTCATCGGTCGGCATGAGCCGCAGGTGCGGTTTGGCGGCGGCACCATCCGCGCCGACGTACCCCGTGATCCGGGCGGGATTGCCGACGGCGATGGCGTTCGGCGGCACCGAGCGGGTGACGACGGCGCCCGCGCCGATCATGGCGTGGGCCCCGATCTCGATCCCTGGCAGGATCGTGGCGTTGGCGCCGATCGAGGCGCCGGTGCGGATGCGGGTTCTGCGAACCTTCTCCTGATGGCGGCGGCTCCGGGGAAAGAGATCGTTCGTGAACGTGACGTTGGGGCCGATGAATACGTCGTCTTCGACCTCGACGCCGTCCCAGAGTTGCACGCCGCACTTCACGGTGACGCGATCGCCGACCACGACGTCGTTTTCCACGAAGACGTGGTCGCAGATGTTGCAGTCGGCGCCGATCCGGGCGCCGGGCAGGATGTGGGCGAAGGCCCAGATCCGCGTGCGGGGTCCCACCGCCTCGGTTTCGCAGATCGCGTGGGAATGAACGAAGCAATCAGGCGGCATGTCGACCCTCCTTCGTGAGTTCCCGGGCTCCTGCCCCTGCGAACACATGCTCGGCGGCCGCGATCGCCAGCGGCCTGCCCTTGGTGTTCTCGTAGGCCCGCCAGCAGTAGGCGCCGATGATGCCGATCCCCAGCGAGTTCATGCCGCCGAAAAAGAGCGTCATCACGGCGAGTGCAGCGTAGCCGGGCACGTCATATCCGCCTGCGATCCGCAGTGCGACGACGGCGGCGATCAGACAGCCGCTCGCGGCGAGACACGCGATGCCGATGCCGGTGAGCACCCGAATCGGCAGGTCGGTGAACGCGAACACGCTGTCCAGCATGTACGTGAGCTTCCGGGACAATGTCCAGCCGCTGCGTCCATGGATTCGCGGTCGACGCTCGTAGGCCACCTCGGCCCGCTTGAATCCGAGCCAGTAGAGCTGGCCGACCAGCGAGGTATTGGCTTCACGCAGGTTCAGGAGAAGATCGCGGATGCGGCGGCTGCATCCGAACACATCGACTCCCCCCTCGGGAATCTCCCGGTTCACGAACCGGCGATAGAGCTTCCAGAATGCGCGGGCCGCCCAGGTCGAGGCGGCTGGATCGTGGCGGGCCGTCCGCACCCCCACCGCGACGTCGTGCCCGCCGTCCTGCAGAGCCCGCCAGAAGTCGAGCATCAGGTCGGGGGGTTCCTGCAGGTCGGCCGCCATCACCCCGTAGGAGGCCGCGTCGGCGTGGGCGAGGCCGGTGCGGATCGCCGCGAACGAGCCGAAGTTGCGGCTGTGGGTCACGACGCGAGACCGGAAGGTCCGCGTCGGCAGCATCTGCAGCAGCAGTGGCTCGCTCGAATCGGGACTGCCATCGACGACGAACACGACCTCGCACTCCGCGTTCGCCTCCGCGTGCAGCCGGCGGATGACCCGCTCGAGTTCGTCGAGCAGGGTGGGAATCGAGCCCTCGTTGCGATAGACCGGAATGATGATCGCAAAAGTCACGCCGGCCATGAGTTCACCCCCGCGACGACGGTCGCCACCTCGGAATCGTCCATTTCAGGAAAACAGGGCAGGGTCAGAACCTCGGCCGCGAGCGTCTCGGTCGCCGGGAGCGGGCGGTGGGCGGCGGCGTCGAGGTGTGCCAGCTGTCTGTGGTCGGGAATCGGATAGTGGACGTCCGACGGGATGCCCCGGCCACGAAGGTGCGCCTGGAGTCCGGCGCGGTCACCGCAGCGCACGACGTAGAGATGGGCCACGTAGGATTCCCCGGCGCCCGCCAGCGACCGGACGAGCGGGTGGCGGATGCCGTCGCCGAATGCCGCCGCAAGAGCCCGCCGCCGCTCGTTCCAGGAGTCGAGTCGGGGCAGCATCCGGCGGAGCACGGCCCCCTGCAGCTCGTCCATCCGGCTGTTGCGGCCCCCGGAAAGTTCCGCGTCGTACTTGGCCCGCCAGCCATATTGACGCAGCTTGCGAAGTCGCACGGCGATCGAATCATCGTTGGTGACGACGGCGCCGGCGTCGCCGAGGGCGCCGAGGTTTTTCGTCGGATAGAAGCTGAAACAGCCGGCTGCGCCCCACGACCCCGCCGGGCGACCCGCCATCGCGGCTCCATGGGCCTGCGCACAGTCTTCCACGACCACCGTGCCGTTGCCGGCCGCGATCTCCAGCACGGCCGGCATGTCGACCATGCGGCCGTACAGGTGGGTGATGATCATTGCCCGGGGGCGGTGAAGTCGGCAGACGGCCTCGAGGTCGTCGAGCTGCACGAGTCCCGTCGCCGGATCGACGTCGGCATACACGGGCCGGCCGCCGATCGCGCGGATGGCCGTCGTGCCGTAGAGTCCTGCATTCGCGACGGCGGCCACGGCGTCGCCCGAGCCGACGCCGCAGGCCCGAAGGGAAAGTTCCAAAGCGTCGGTTCCATTGCCGACGGCAACGCAGTGGCCCGAGCCGCAGTAGGCGGCGAATTCCTGCTCGAAAGCCGCGACCTCACGCCCCAGGATGAAGTGGCCGCTGTCGAGAACGGCCTCGAATGCCTGCAGCAGTTCGGCTCGCAAGGGGGCGGAATGCCGCTCGAGATCGTTGATGGCTTTCATGAGTCGGCGGCCCGTCGTCGCTGGCCATGTCGCGACGGCATGCGGGCACCCGCGGACACGGACGACGCGGTTTTCCCATATCGTCCGCGGCAGAGACAATGCCGGTTTCGTAGGGAAGCTTCGACGCTTTGTTTATCTTTCTGTGGGCGCCCGTCTTATCAGGCTTGCCTTGCCCGCGGAAGCTGTGATGTGGTAAGAGCCCTCGATCGAGGATGGGATCGCTCGAACGAGCGGCCCTTGCTCTCGCACGGAGGAGCACCGCGATGGCGACGGGAACCAGCGGGATCATCGGGTCATATTCCGACAGGGCATGGGCCGAGATTGAACGCTTGTTTTCAGGGAAATCTCGCACGGTGCGGGCCTTGCCGGCCCTGTTCCTGATCGCCATCGTCTGCCGTCTACCGTCGCTCACGGCCTTTTCGATCTCGATCGACGACGAGTTCACGTCCTGGCGCAGCGATCCGACGGTATGGGCGCAGCAAGGCCGGTGGGTCAACTGGCTGTTGGAATCGTTTGTGATCGATCAGGCCTGCGTGCCGATCTTCACGGACCTCCTGTTTTGCGTCTCGGTGACGGTCTCATACGTGCTGCTCCTGCAGGCGCATCGCATCTTTCTTGGACCGCTGGCATGGCTGGCATTTCCGCTGTTCTGCGCGTATCCGCAATGGGATCTCATCGGGGAGTTCTACGGCAACGTTCCCGGGGTCGCGTGTGGGCTGGCGTGCGTCAGCCTGGGGGCCGCCCTTTTTCACGAGGCTTTCGTCCGCCGTGGCAAGCGGGCCGGCCTCACGTGGATGGGCCCGTTGATCGCGTTGCTCGTTGCCACTGCAACCGGCTGCTATCAGTCGTTCCTGCTGATGTTCGTGGCGGTGGGCCTTGGCGTGATCCTGCGGGCGCAGCTGTCAAGTCGCCCGGTGCCCGGCCGCGCGGCGGCAGGGCAGCTGTTCGCCCTGGCCGCGGTATCGATCGCGGCGTTGGTCATCCATCAGGCGATGTCAGCCGCAATACTGCGAGCGGTTGGCGCTCAATCGGTGTACGTGGAGAGCCTCATCGACGTGCGCAATCTTCAGGCGAAACCGTTCTCGGTCGTCGCGCGGACGGCCAAAGAGGTCCTCCGCACGTTGCTGGGTTCGGGCAAGGCATATGGGATGAGTATCTGGGGGGCCGCGCTTCTCGTGGCGGCCGGCTGGGGTGCGCTGCTCACGAGCGATGGCACCTGGAGGCCGACACGGCGGAAGTGGCTGTGCGTCGCGCTGGCCGCCGGGTGCTGCCTCGTGCCGTTCTCGCTGCACCCGCTGGCGGCGGCCGTGCTTCCCCAGCGGATGTTGGTGGCCATCCCGTACGTGGTATGGCTGTTCGCCGTGCTGCCCCACATCCTTCCCCGTTCGGTGTGGCGTCTGGTGGGAGCCGCGGGCCTGCTGATCACGACGACTCAGGTGCTGTACTTGGCGTCGACTTCGGCTGCCGCCAGAGAGTTGACGGCCATTCATGACCGCCAGTTGGCGGCTGATCTTTACCGAACCATGACCGCCCTGCATCCTGATTTCGACGTTGACCGCACGTATAGCGTCGCGTTCGTCGGGGCGAAGCCCTATTTCGCCCCGCGGTATGTCTGTGGTCCGTGCGGCACGGCGCGAGGGTCGTTCTTCTGGTGGGGCGGTGGGGACAGCGGCAGGATCGTGGCATTCATGCGTCTGCTGGGATACGCCAATCTCGTGACGGCTCCTTCATCCGAACTGCAACGGATTCGGAGCGAGGCCCGAGGCATGCCCGATTGGCCGGCCGCCGGTTCGGTCAGAGTGGTCGATGGAACGACCGTATTCAAACTTGGTCCGACTCAGTGACTCGCGGCAACCGCCTCCTGACCGGATTCGGGCGAGGCAGTCAGGCGGCTCGCTCCGTGGAAGGCGTCGCGAGGGCGCGGCACAGCGGTTCCCATACGAGTTCGGGATGCCGGCCCAGCACGTGGTGGCGGCGGTAGTGGTCGAGAATCCGTTCGCTGTCGCGGCGGCGAGACTCGGGGGCGGTGATCAGGCGGGCCAGCGCCTCGACCCATTGATCGACGGTGTTGCTGACCAGTTGCACGCCGTGTCCGCTGCCGAACGCGGTTTCGTACTCGGTGTGGCGCGAGGCGACCACCGGCAGGCCGAGTGCGGCGTAATCGAGCAGCTTGATGGCCGACTTGCAGCGATTGAAGGGGTCGTCGACGAGCGGCGAGACGGCGAGATCCCATTCCTGCCGACAGAACCATTCGACGAAACCGGGATAGGTCTGGGTAGCGGGCTCGCTTTCGGGCTCGACCCGGTGGAAGCAGTGGGGCAGATGCCTGCGGCTTGCCACGCCCACCACGTCGAACCGCACCTGGCGGCCGAAGCGGCGGTGCAGCGACTCGGCGATCGGCTGCAGGAAGTCGAGTTCCTTGTCATGGGTGGCAGTGCCCATGTAGACGATCCGCACCGGCTGCTGCTGCAAAGCGATTGGGCGTGGGCGTGCGTGCCGCCAGATCCGCTCGTCGTGGGCGTTTCGCACCAGTTCCACGTCGGTGCGGAGGCCGGACAGCCGGCGGACGAGTTCGGGCGTCGCCGCCCATACGCTGTCGGCGGCGGCGACGAATCTCGTGACGACGTGCGCGAGCGACGTGAGCCGCTCCGCCTCCGGGTGCGTCGCCGGGATCGACACGAGGTCGTCATCGAGATCGTAGATCAGCTTCATGCCGTGGCGGCGGCAGTGGTCGATGAGCCGCTCGGCAGCCATGAGGTCGGCGACGACGTGCCGCTGGCAGACGATCGCGTCGGCGGCACGGGTCAGGGCGGCTTCGAGATCGACGACCTGCACGAGCGCGTCGGGATGCATGGCCGCCGCGGCGTCGAATGGCTGTACCAGCCGGATGTGGCCGCAGGGGGTGATTCCACCGCCGGCGTACCGATCGGGCAGCACGAGCACCGACGTGAGTCCGGTGCGCCGCAATGAGATCGGCCCGGCTTTGGCTCCGTTGCCGCGAGTCTCGTGGGGTTCGAGGTAGGCATCCGGATAAAAGGGGATCGAGGCCGCTGTCCTCGGACCCGTAGTGGCATTCCCAGGAGAGAGCAACGCGTTCTTGGCCGAGTTGAACGTCGCCAGCAGCGTCGAACCGTCGCGAGTCGGCTCGACGAGCCAGGTCAGGGGCCGACCCGTAAGACGCTCCGGAAAAGCGCCGAGCCCGGGGGCGACGATCGGCAGCGATGCGGCGAGCGCCGCCGAGAGTGTGTAGCTGTAGGTCTCTGGCCAGGTCGCCGGGAACCAGGCGACATTGAGCCGCGCGTCGGCGATGAGCCCAGGCAGGTCGGCCTCCGCGTAGGGGCCGGTCTCGCGGACGCGGTGGCGAAGATGCCGGGGCAGCTTCGGGTCGCAGTATCCGATCACGACGAACTCGTACTCCCGCGGATCGGCCGCCTCGACTGCGGCGGCGAGCGCGTCGAGCCCCTTGTGTTGGGCGACGACGCCGAGCACGCCAATTCGCAGTGGTTCGCCCGTTGCAGGCTGGGTGGCCCGGATGTCCCAGGCACTCTGCGATACCGGCTCGTGCGGCACGGCCATCAGGCGGGCGTGCGGGACGTAGCGGGCGATGCGGTCGCGGGCATCGACGCTCGGGCAGATCACCCGCTCGGCTTCCTGAAGCAGCCACGTATGCCGCGTCCGCCAGTCGGTGATGTTGGTCGCGCCGAACCGCGGCCGCCCGGCGATGCAGGCGTTGCAGGTGGCAGCGTCGGGCTCGCCGCAGTATCGCGAGGTCGGCGTCGGCAGCAGGTTGATCTGGGGGCAGATCGAGAAGAAGTCGTGGATCGTGACGTCGAAGGGCAGGGCGAGCCGATCGAGCAACGGCCTGAGGCAATCCTCGAAACCGAGCCAGTGATGCACGTGCACCCGGTCGACGCCGCAGGATTCGAGCAGGGCGACGAGGCCGTCGAGTTGGCCGACCAGGAACACTGCCTCTGGATGGCCCGCGAGACCGGGCACGCTGAGAGCCAGCCCGCCGGGCCGCGGTTCGAGCCGCAGGAAATTCGCCCGCTGTCCGACCGCCTCCTGCACGTCGCGGATATGGCGGTCGGTGCCGCCGCCGAGCGCGTGGGTCACGACGAGGATCGTCGGCTCGGCGGCCTGCCGAAACAGGGCGGCCGTGGCGGCGAACCGGGCGGGCGCGGCGGCGTCGGCCTCCACGTGGCGGGCGACGGCGGCCGCATAATCCGGGTAGCGGGCGGTGAGCAGATCCCAGGCCCGGGCCCGCTCGGGCGAGTCCTTGCCGAAGCTCGTCTCGCCGGCATGAAACACGAACGTGTCGCAGGCGAGCAGGTGCCGCCAGCCGGCGGCCGTGGCCCGCAGGCAGAAGTCGTTCTCCTCGCCGTAGCCGCGGCCGAACGTGGCCTCGTCGAACCCGCCCACGAGATCGAGGCAGTCGCGGCGGATGTACATGCAGAAGCCGACCGCCGTGGGCAGGTCGACCTGCCGGCCGAGATTGGCGGCGCGGAACGCTGCATCCATGTCGGCGACGGTCTTGCCCTGGGGCAGCGGGCCGCCCGCCACCGCCGGCCAACTGCAGATCGTCGCGTTGTTCGAGAACGGCGTGACGCTGCCGATCCGCGATGCCGAGTAGGCATGACCGGCGAGCCGTTCGACCCAGCCAGCCGGAACCTCGGTGTCGCTGTTGAGCAGGATGACATCGCGGTCGCCCGCCGCCGCCATGCCCCGGTTGACCGAGGCCACGAAGCCCCGGTTCACCTCGTTCCGCAGCAGCGTGATCGAGCCGGCATCGGCGCGCGTGCGGAGCCAACGGGAGAGCTCCGGCTCCGGCGAGCAGTCATCGACCACGATGACTTCAACGGGCAGGTCGCTGCGGTTCGAGAGCACGGTCTCGAGGCAGCGGCGGGTCTCCTCCAGGCCGCGGTAGACGGGAATCACCACCGCCACCCGCAGGCCGTGCGGCGGCTGCCATTCGGGCTGCTGTGAGGGGAGGTATTCGGCGATGGAAATCGCGGCCAGCGGCTGAGTCAGCGCCGCGGCCTCGCGGGATCGCCGCAGCCGCGATTGCAGTCGGCGGATGCTTCCGCCGACCAGCGGAAGTCGAGACGTCGCGTCGCCGATGACTCGCCCGAGCTTCATGCCGCACGCCCCGTGGCTGACGGCCCCTGGAACCAGACGGACAACCTGCGAAGCGGGCCGCTGGATGTCGCTTCCGCCAAGGCGAGGGCCAGCCGTTCAGACTCCGCGGCGAGCCGGTGTGTTTCCTGGGCGAGCCGATCCCGCTCACGCTCCGCCTGCTCCAGTGCGCGTGCCAGCCGCTGCTGCTCTGCGGCGTCCGCGGCAAGCCGGGCGGCGAGGCTCTCGCGATCCGCCGTGGCGGCCGCGATGTCGGCGTTGAGTCGCGCTTCGCGTTCGGCGGCGGATGCGAGCTCGGCGAGCAGCTTGCGCTCTCGTCCGGTGGCGCGGCTGGCGCGGGCCCATTCCTCGATCGTATACCTCGCCAGCGCTGCTGGTTCCACGGGATCGGGAGGACGGTCTTCGGCCTTCGTGTCCTGCGTCCGCGACCCCGGGCCCCCGATCGCATGGCGCCGCAGATGGTCATAGAGTTCGTACGCTTCGGGAATGAGGCAACGGACGACATCGGCGCCGTGCGGATTGCATTCGCGACCGAACAGGTCATGCCGAAAACAGTCGGGCGGCTCACCGACGGGAAGGCCCAGCTGCGTTCGCACCGCGGCGAATACGGCGGACGGATCGGCGATCAGTTGAGAGATCTCGAAGAGCACGCACCGCGTCGGGTGTCGGACGATGAAATCGGCGATCCGTCGATTGTAGGCGACCCACACGTCGAGCGCCAGGCGGGGATCGACGACGAACGCCGCATCGCCGCGGCGGAACAGTGAATCAGCGACATCCCATGGATTGCGGAACACGAAGGCGTAGCGGGCCTCCGGAAGCAGCCTGTTCCAGAAGTCGAGGAAGAGAGTCGTTCGCGGCTCCTTCCACCCCCAGAGCCGGGGCGTCTGCACCCGGTTCGCGACGAGTTTCCTGGCCTCCGTGACGAGATCCGCGGGCATGACGGCGAGCGGCCGCGTCACGTAGCCTTCGAGGTTGTGGCCGAGTTCCCGCAGGGCCCGCATGTGGAACTCGAGGAAGCCGACGTCCTCGAAGTGCCCCAACGAGTTGCCGACGTTGGGGCCGAAAAGTCGTTCTCCCATGTTGACGCCGGCGCCGCCGAAGAGCGACGCCGTCAGCGACGTGCCGGAACGATGCATGCCGCAGATGACGAGCGGCCGGTTCGCGATGTCGGCGGCGGTTGTGCTCATGGGATCTTTGGGGGGATCGTAGAAAAGGCTCGCCGCTGGCAACAGTGGAAAACCCGGTGTCATGCGCCCGGTCGACCACCCAGCTTTCCCCGGTTGCCGGCCCGGCCCGGCCTACGGCGCTTCCGCACTCCGACTCAGCGTGGTTCAATCGGGGAAAATAGCCTCACGATCATGACCAGCACCTACGACTACGACGTGATCGTCATCGGGGCCGGCCACGCCGGCGTGGAGGCGGCCTGCGCCGCGGCCCGGCTCGGCGCCCGCACGGCGCTGCTCACGACCAACTGCGACACCGTCGGCCAGATGAGCTGCAACCCGGCGATCGGCGGCGTGGGGAAGGCCCAGCTCGTCCGCGAGGTCGATGCCCTCGGGGGCGTGATGGCCCGGGCCATCGATGCGACCGGCATCCAGTTCCGCGTGCTCAACCGCTCGAAGGGGCCGGCGATGCACGGCCCGCGGGCCCAGGCCGACAAGAAGCTCTATCAGATGGAGGTCAAGCGGCTCGTCGAGGAGACGCCCCATCTCGACCTGCGGCAGGAGACGGCCGAGGATCTGCTCGTGGAACCGGGTGTCGCCGGCACCGTCCCGCGGGTGGTCGGCGTGCGGGTGCGCGGCGATGCCGAGTACCGCGCCCGGGCCGTCGTGCTCACGACGGGCACGTTTCTGCAGGCGGTGATGCACACCGGCGAAGCCCGCACGAGCGGCGGCCGCGCCGGCGAGGGCACGACATCGGGCGTGAGTCGGGCCCTTGCCCAGCTCGGCCTGAGGATCGAGAGGTTCAAGACCGGCACGCCCTGCAGGCTCGCGGCGAAGTCGATCGACTTCTCGCGGCTCGACGTGCAGCCGGGGGACGACGTGCCGCAGCCGTTTTCCTTCCTGACGGATCGGATCGACCAGGAGCAGATGGTCTGCTGGATCACGCGCACCACGGAGGCGATCCACGAGCTGATCCGGGCCAACCTGCATCGGGCGCCGATGTTCACCGGCCAGATCGGCTCGCGGGGTCCGCGGTATTGCCCCAGCATCGAGGACAAGGTGGTGCGGTTCGCCGACAAGGAGAGCCACCAGCTGTTTCTCGAGCCCGAGGGCCGCCGCACGCACGAGATCTACGTCAACGGCATCTCCACGAGCCTGCCGCGGGACGTGCAGGACGCGATGATCCGGCTCGTGCCGGGCCTCGAGCGGGCCGTGATCATGCGGTATGGCTACGCCGTCGAATACGACTATTGCCCCCCCGATCAGCTCGCTCCGACGCTGGCGTGCAAGGGCGTTCGCGGGCTCTTTCTCGCGGGCCAGATCAACGGCACGACGGGCTACGAGGAGGCGGCTGCCCAAGGCCTCGTCGCCGGCGCCAACGCGGCCCTCGCGGCCGCCGGGAGCGAGCCGCTCGTGCTCGGCCGCGAGGATTCCTACATCGGCGTGCTCGTGGACGACCTCGTCACGCGGGGCGTGGACGAGCCCTACCGGATGTTCACGAGCCGCGCCGAGCACCGCCTCGCGCTGCGGCACGACAACGCGGACCGCCGGCTCACGCCGCTCGCCGCTCGCGTGGGCCTCGCGGAGCCGCACCGCACTTCGCGACTGGCCGCCAAGCAGGCCGAGATCGAGGCCACCCTCGCCGTGCTCGCCGGGCAGCGGGTGAACGGCACGTCGCTCGCCGACCTGCTCAAGCGGCCGGAGTTCGGCTGGCAGGAGTGCGTCGCGGCGGTTCCGGATCTCGCGACGGTGTCGCGGGAGGCGGCTGCGCAGATCGAGAACGACATCCGCTACGCCGGCTACCTTGCGCTCGAGCGGGAGCGGATCGAGCGGCAGCGAAGACTCGGCGAACGGTCGATCCCCGACGGCTTCGACTTCGCCGCCGTGCGGCATCTGCGGGCCGAGGCCCGCGAGCAGCTCGCCCGCATCCGGCCGCGGACGCTCGCCCAAGCCGGCCGCGTGAGCGGCATCACCCCCGCCGACCTCGCCCTCGTGCTCGTGCACCTGGAGGGGCGTGGTGCGTGACCCTTGCACCGGAAACAACCATCCGGCGAGGTTCGGGGCAGCCCATGCCCCGAGAGCCGGCGTTGCTGACAAGCGCAGGCACGGATGCCGGAGCGCAGTCAGCATCGAGCGAGCGTAGGGCAGGATGCCCGAAGTGAGCGTCCGGCTCTCGGGGCGTGGGCAGCCCCGAACCGGCTGCGGCGAGTCGAGGACGAGGAAGTCTGATGCGGATCGTGCACATCACCGCCGGGGCAGGGGGCCGCATCTGCGGCTCGTGCCTCCACGACAACTCGCTCGTGCGGGCGCTGCGGGCCCGCGGCCGAGACGCGCTCCTCGTGCCGGCCTACGTGCCCACCACGACCGACGAGGAAAACGTCGCCGAGTCGCGGGTCGTGATGGGGGGCGTGAACGTGTGGCTGCAGGAGCACGTGCCGCTGTTTCGCCACACGCCGCGGTTCGTCGATCGACTGCTCGACGCGCCGCCGCTGCTCCGCTGGCTCTCCTCCCGCACCGGTTCCACGCGGCCGGCCGACCTCGGCCCGCTGACGGTCTCGACGCTCCAGGGAGAGGCGGGGCGGCAGCGGAAGGAGGTGGAGAAGCTCGCGGCCTGGCTGGCCGAGGACGTGCGGCCCGACGTGGTGCACCTTTCCAATGCGCTCCTGCTCGGCCTCGCCCGGAGGATCCGTGCGGTCACGGGGGCCGCGATCGTGTGCACGCTGTCGGGCGAGGACATCTTCATCGACGCCATCCCCGAGCCGCATCGCACTCGCATCTGGGGGCTCATCCGTGAGCGGGCTGCCGATGTCGATGCGTTCGTGGCGTTGAATCGCTTCTTCGGCGATTTCATGGCGGGCCGGCTTTCGATCCCACCGCAGCGGATGCACGTCATCCACCATGGCGTCGATCTCGCGGCGTTTCCAAAGGCCCCACCCGATCTCCTCGCCCGGCGGGCGGCCCGTGGCGGGCGGCTCGTCGTCGGCTCTCTCGCCCGCGCCTGCCGCGAGAAGGGGCTTGAACAGCTGATCCGGGCGCTGCCGCTGTTGGGCCCGCGCGACGTCGAGATCGTGGCGGCCGGCGCGACGGTCGATGCCGAGCGAGACTACGTGGCCTCCTGCCTCGCCCTCGCCCGCGACCTCGGCGTGGCCGGCCGCGTCCGCTGGCTGGGCCAGGTCGATCGCCCGGGGAAGCTCGCGATCCTCGAGTCGATCGACGTGTTCGCGATGCCGACCGTCCACCCGGAGGCGAAGGGCCTGCCCGTCATCGAGGCCATGGCGGCGGGCGTGCCCGTCGTGGCGCCTGCCCACGGCGCGTTCCCCGAGTTGCTCGACGGAGAGCAGGCCGGATTGCTCCACCACCCCGGCGACCCGGGTGATCTCGCCCGGTTGCTGGCCAACGTGCTCGACGATGTCGCATTCGCCCGGCAGTTCGGGAGCCACGGCCACGCCCTGACCCGCGAGCGTCACTCCGCCGACCGGATGGCGGAGGCCCACGAAGCCCTCTACGAATCACTCGTGCGAACGTGAAGAAGACCGCCTCGGCCGACCGGCGGGAGCGGTCTCGAACATGAAAGCCCCCATTCCCCATACAAGCCCCCATTCCCCATACAAGCCCCCATGCGCAAGCAGGGGGATGAAAGCGGCC
>CAZXIG010000025.1:0-1427 GCA_964640405.1 uncultured Candidatus Kuenenia sp. | reverse complement strand
TCCCCCGGCTCGCGCCTGGGGGCTTGTATGAAACGACAACGCCCAGCCCTGCTGTCTGCGTTCAGCCGTGCGTGCCGGGCCCGCCGTGATCGTCGGCGATTTCGACGCCGTCCTTCTTTTCCGGGAACATGAGTGACGCGGCGACGCTCGTGCCGATCAGGGCCACGATCACGAGCAGCGACACGGCAGGGTGCACGAGGTGCCCCTTCGCATGGGCATCCCAGCCGCCCCACTCGGCGAGCCACTCGGTGTGCCGCGCCGCCTCGACGAGCATCTTCATGCCCACGAACACGAGCACGGCGGAGAGGCCGTAATTGAGGAACCGGAAGAGATCCATCACGCCGGCGAGCAGGAAGTAGAGCGCGCGGAGGCCGAGAATCGCGAACACGTTCGACGTGAAGGCGATGAACCGCATGTAAGGCGTGCCCTTCTCGACCACACCCAGGATCGCCGGCACGCTGTCGACGGCGAACAGCACGTCGGTGCTCTCCACGACGAGCAGCACGAGGAACAGCGGCGTGGCCAGGAGTTTGCCGTTTTCCCGGATGAAGAATTTGTCGCCGGCCAACTGGTTCGTCATCGGCACGAACTTCTTGAACAACCGGACGAGGGCGTTGTCGCCCGGATCGTGGTCGTCGTCGCCGAACGCCAGTTTGATGCCGGTGTAGACCAGGAAGGCGCCGAAGAACCACATGATCCACTTGTACCGCTCGACCAGTTCGGCCCCGAGCAGCACGAACGTCAGCCGCATGAGCACGGCGCCGAGAATGCCCCAGAAGAGGACGCGATACTGGTACTTCAGCGGCACGCCGAAGTAGGCGAACACGACCGCGAACACGAAGACGTTGTCCATCGACAACGACCACTCGACGAGATACCCGGTGAGAAACTCGAGGGCCGCTTTGCCGCCGAGCCACCACCAGACGAGCCCATTGAACGAGAAGGCCAGGGCCGACCAGAAGCAGGTCCAGAAGGCGCTCTCGCGGAGCGACGGCTCGTGGGAGTGCTTGTGAAAGACCATCAGGTCGAGCACGAGGAGCACGGTCACGAAGGCTCCGAAGCAGAGCCAGTGCCAGTTTTCAATCGTCGCGGTCGTGGCGACGGCGTCGGCGAGCAGCATCACGGTGGGGGGTCCGCGAGAGGAAGGTTGCGGGGCGGCGATCGCCCCGCGTCGCGAGAATAGTAGCAGAACGCGTCGAAGTGTCTGACACAGCGGGGAGCCGGCCGGGGGTCGCGCGCAGCCGCTGGTGAATTTTGCGGACGCTTTGCCAAACTACTGCCGAGAGAGCAGTGAACTCGCAAAATCCGCCGGCGGCGAGCAGGTGCCCCCGGCCGGCGATCGGGCCACATGAGGCAAACCGGCTGCGGGGCGGTACGAGTTCACTCGCTGGCGGCCGCACGCCACGCTCGTGATCCTCGCACCGACC
>CAZXIG010000024.1:6541-20669 GCA_964640405.1 uncultured Candidatus Kuenenia sp. | reverse complement strand
CGCTCGCCATCAAGCAGAAACACTACGGCCCCGAGGCGCCTGAGGTGGCGCTCACGCTCCATGAGCTCGCGTCTCTGTACTACAACAAGGGAGACTACGCTCGCGCATTGCCTCTGCACCCCAGGATCCTCGCCATCCGCGAGAAGGTCCTCGGCCCGAATCATCCGCGGACGGCCGTCTCGGTCAACAACTACGCCCGCCTCTACCGCATGATGGGCGAGTACGAGAAGGCCGAGCCGCTGCAGCGTCGCGCCCTGCAGATTCTCCAGGGGGCGCTCCCCGCAGGCCATCCGCAGATTGCCCATGCGATGAGCAACGTGGGCGAACTGCTCATGAGCGTCGGGAAGAATGACGGAGCGCGCCCGCTCTTTCAGGAATCGGCGGATATTCGCAAGAAGTGCCTCGGAACGGCGCATCCGCTCACGGCGACGAGCCTGCACAACCTGGCCGTCGCAGCTGCGGGGCTCGGCGACTGGCCTGCCGCGGCGGCGGCTGCCGACGAGGCCAGGCGAATCATCCGCCGGTACGTGGCTCGCGTGCTCCCGTCGCTCACCGATCGTGAGCAGATTCAGTTTCTCAAGGTGCGGGACGAAGCCAACCTCCACAGCATGCTCTCGATCGGGCTGGCCAAGGCGGACGATCCGCAGATCGCCGGGCTGTCGGCCGGCTGGCTGGCCAACGCCAAGTCGGTGGGGCAGGAGGCGGCCGCGGAGCGGGTGCTCGTGGCTCGCGAGGGGAGCGATCCGGCCGCCGCCAAGCTTGCCGACGAACTGACGGCCGTCCGTCGCCAGCTGGCCGCGCTGCGGCAGGCCGTCACGTCGGCGGCCGACAGCAAGGATCTCCTCCGCAAGATCGACGAGTTGGAACAGCAGGAGCGTTCGCTCATTCGTAGCCTGGGAGTCGCCGTGCCCTGGGCGGAGAAGGACGACCCTTGGGTGGGTATCGACGCGATTCGGCGGGCCCTGCCCGCCGGCTCCGTCTTCGTCGACATCGCCCGATTCGACGTGCGCGACTTCGCCTACGCTGCCCGCCAAGGCTCGCCCTTCAATCCGTTTCTGCCCGCTCGGTACGCCGCCTGGATCGTGCCCCCCGCCGGCGGCGGTGACGTGAGGGTCATCGATCTCGGGGACGCCAATCGGATCGACGGCCTGATCGACGTCGCCCGTGAGAAGCTGGCCTCGCATGCCGAGCCGCAGGGGGCCATCGCCACCAAGGGCGAGGGGGCGGCCGAAAAGGAACTCGCCGAAGCGATGACGCCGCTCGCACAGCTCACGATCCAGCCGATCCTGCGGGCCGCCACCGTCGCGGGCGGGAAGCCTCCGGCGGAGCTGGTGCTTTCGGCCGACGGGAAGCTCTGGCTCGTGCCGTTCGCGGCGCTGCCGCTGGAAGACGGGCGATATGCGGTCGAGGCGACGGCGATCCGGCTCGTCACCAGCGGCCGCGATCTGGTCGATCCGGCCGCCGCCAGTCGGCGCGAGAAGGCGGCAGGCAAGCCGTTGATCATGGCGGCTCCCGACTTCGACAGCGCGTCGCCCGGCCGGGCGACCGGCCCGGCCGCTGGCCGACGCGCGGTGAGCCCGATCGGTCGGCCTCTGACCACAGGTCGGCTGCCCAAGGTGGGGCCGCTCCCGGGCACGCTCGACGAGGCCCGGGCGGTAGCGCCGTCGGTCGGCAGGCTCACCGACGCGCAGCCCGACGTGGTCATCGGCGGCGATGCGACGGAGGCGCGGTTCAAAGCGGCATCCAGCCCGCTCGTCGCGATTCTGGCGACCCACGGCTTCTTCCTGCCCGACCAGCAGCTCGAGCAGAAGCTGATGCTGGCGTTGCAGGGCGGGGGCGATGGCGGCGGTCGCGGGCTGACCGATTCGCGGGGGGAAGCCCTGGAAAACCCGCTCACCCGCTGCGGCCTGCTCTTCGCCGGCTGTAACCGGGCTGCGGACAACGGAGGATCCGACGCCACCGAAGACGGTGTGCTGACGGGCCTCGAGATCATCGGCTGCGATTTGCGGGGCACGAGCCTGGTTGTGCTCAGCGCGTGCCAGACCGGCCTTGGCGATGTCGCCCCCGGCCAAGGTGTTTCAGGCCTGCGGCAGGCCTTCCAGCTGGCTGGCGCGCGGTCCGTCGTGGCCACCCTGTGGTCGGTGCCCGACCGAGAGACAGCCGAGCTGTCGGCGGCGATGTTCGGCAACCTCGCCTCCGGACAGGCGACCTCCCAGGCGCTCCGACAGGCCCAGCTCGAGATGATCGAGTCACGCCGCCGGCTGCGGGAGGCGGCCCACCCGATCTTCTGGGCATCCTTTACGGTCACCGGAAAGTAGCCCGCCATGATGGCCGTCCGGGACGTTCGTCCGGCTGGACTCGCACCCGATCGATTTCGTTGCGTACGTGCAAGTCTTTGTGCGATCGGCACTTCCGCTGCGGCGTCCGGTTTTCAGCTGGTTTCTCGCCTAAAGAAGAAATGGTTGCTCGGGTCTTCCGTCTCTCGTCCTCTTGCTCTCGCCATCTTGGAGTCACGTATGCTCGCCGCCCGACTGAAGCCCAGTGCTGCTTCTTCCTGGGGGGTTATCGTGGTGGCCGTGGCCGCTTCGGCCGCCAGCTTCGCCCATGCCGAAGAGTCGTATGACTCGTTGGCGGAGGGAATTTCCGCGCTCGGACAGAAGGCCGTCGCCTTCATCGACGAGCACGGCTACCGCAATGTCGGCGTGCTGAAGTTTCGGGTGCAGAAGGCCGGCCAGGAGGTGAGCGACCGTGTCGGCACCCTCAATACCGAACTGGCCACGCAGCTGGAGACGGCGTTGGCGATCTATCGCCGCACCAAGATGGGCTTCGGGGTGATCGCCGATGCAAGCAGCACGGCCGCCGGCATTCCTGGTGCCAGTCATCTGACGGAAGCGGGCTGCGAAAAGTTGTTCTCGGGGAAGTATCGCCTGGCCTGGGGCACGCCCCCGGAGACGGTGGCTGCCGATGCGTTCATCGTGGGAGTGGCTTCGGTCGCCGCTGACTTGCGGACGATGGACGTTGCGATCGGGGCCGTCGATGGCTCTTCCGCGGCGATGCAGAAGATCGCATCCGTGACCTGTCAGCTCCAGCCGGCCCAGCTCGTCGGCATCGGGGAGAGTTTTCGCACGCGGGCGGTGATGAGCCCCGGCATGGCGAACGTAGCGGCCAAGCAATCGGCGTCGACGCCGCCGGTAACGTCCGTCACGCCGCCCAATCCCATTCACCAGGCGTCTGCCAGTGCCGCCAACATCGTGAAGAAGCAGGAGCCCTTCCCGCTCGAAGCGTCCGACTCCCCCGTGGGCGTCACGATCACCTACGACGGCACGAAGGTTCCGATCGAGATTCGAGATGGTCGGGCATTCGTGGTGGAGCCTCGGGAGGGGCAGAAGGTCACCATCAAGGTGGAAAAGAAACGGCGTGACGGCAAGCGGATCGGGGTCGTCCTCAAGGTCAACGGTGAAAACACCACGAAGCGGCAAAGCGATCCCGACCTCTACTGCTGGAAGTGGATTTTGTCCGATGCCACGCCCGCGGTCACCGTCCGCGGCTATCACGTCGACAGCCAGCAGATCCAGCCGTTCAAAGTGCTTTCGGCGGCTGAATCGCAGCGGCGGGAAATTGACTACGGTGCGGATGTCGGCGTGATCTCGGTCACCGTCTTCGGCGATGCCTCAGCCGCTCCTGAAGCCGCGGTCGAAGCAGCCCGCCCCGACCCGGCGACCGTCGCCGGCGGCAAGATCGCCCCCGACCTCGCCCTGTTGACGCGGCAGGTCCGCGTGGCGTCGGTCGCGGCCGCCAGCCCGGAAATGCTGCGGGAGAAGCTGCTGAATTCGGTCGGCGGTGCGGCCCGAGACCGGGGACTCATGGTGCCGAGCGGCGCCACGGAGAAGTCCAACCTGTCCATCACGGAGTTCTCGCCGTATCCCACGCCGGAAATGTCGGCGGTCATCTCGTACTACACGGCGTCGGCAGCGCCGGCGGCGAAGTGACCATCGTCGCCCATGGAGTCTGGCACATGCGATCCGTGCACTGGAGATGGATCGCGCAGCCCCTCGTCATTGCGTTCGCCTGTTCGTCGCCACAGGGCGTGGCCGGCGACGATGCCCACGCGCTCCTGGCGCGGATGAATGCCCTGCGCCAGGAGCATCGGCTGAAAGAGGCGATTGATGCCGGCCGCCAGGCGGCACTCATCGTCGATCAGCGTGCAGGTGTCAGCGAAGAGGACGTGGCGGCCTGCCATTTCGCGCTGGCGTGCCTGTTGGCAGAGACGGGCGACAGGCGACAGGCCGCGGCCCATGCCGATCGCTCCCGGCGTGCGATCCGCAGCCACGTCTCGAAGGTGCTGTCCACGATGGACGACCGGGAGCAGATACGGTTTCTCAAGGCACATGACGAGGAGCGGCTTCATGCGGTGCTGTCGCTGGGGTTGCTGGGCCGCGAGGATGCCGACGTCGCGGCGCTGTCGGCCGGCTGGCTGGCAAACGGCAAGGCGGTGGCGCAGGAGGCCGCCACCGAGCTGATGCCGTTGGCCCGCGAGTCGGGCGTGGGCGAGGCCGAGTCGCTCGTCGAGCGGATCGCGGCGTTGAGGGGCCAGCTTTCCGGAGTCCTGCAGGCGGTGCCGCCGCCGGGCCATGAGGCGGAGCACCGCGACCTCCTGCGAGAGATCGAGCGGGAAGAGCAGCGGGCGCTTGAGAGGCTGGCAACGCTCGTCGCCGCTCTTCGACCTCGCGACCCGTGGGTGCCGATCGATGCGGTGCGGGAGGCGATTCCGGCTGGCACGGTGCTCGTCGACATCGCCAGATTCACGCCCCGCGGTTTTGTCCCTCCCGGGGCCTCGCAGGGCACCGAGGCTCCGCGGCAGGTTGCCCGATACGCGGCCTGGATCGTGCCGCCGGCAGCCCGCGGCCGGGTGACCGTGCTCGATCTGGGCGAGGCCGACGCGATCGACGACATGGTCGCGGAGTTGCGGGCTGCGATTGAAGGCGACGCGCAACGCGACGGCGTCATTCTCAGAGAAGGCGAGGCGGCCGCGGAGCGGAAGTTTCTCGCCGCGTCAACGCCGCTGGCCAGGCGGACGATCCGCCCGATATTCGAGGCGGCGACCAAGGTTCTGGGGGTGCCGCCGGAGGAACTCGTGATCTCGCCCGATGGTGCCCTGTGGCTCCTGCCGTGGGCGTCGTTGCCGGTCGAGGATGGCCGGTATGCCGTGGAAGCGGTGGCGATCGACCACGTCACGAGCAGCCGCGAGCTTGCCCTCACGGCGCGCTCCCAGGCCGCCCTCGCTTCAACGCCTCCTTTGATCATCGCGGCCCCGGACTACGAAACGGCGGCAGGCGGCCCGCAGGCTCCATCCGAGTCGTCATCCGCGCCGGACGAGTCGACGAAGCCCGCCATGCGACGGCGGTTGTCGCCGGTTGAGCCGTTGCCCGGGGCGCTGCGGGAGGCCTACCTCATCGCTCCCGCCATCGGACGGTTGGCAGGCGTCGAGCCGATCATGGCGACGGATGGCGGTGCCAGCGAGACGCTCATGAAGCGGGTCAGCCGTCCTTCGCTGCTGGTGCTTTCCACGCACGGGTTCTTCATGCCGGATCAGTCGACGGCGCCCTCGGTCGCGAGCCTTCTGCTGGGGGGCCGTGGCCTCGATGCCCCGCTCGAGCCCGCGGACCATCTCTTCGAGCACCCCTTGACCCGATGCGGACTCGCTCTCGCCGGCTGCAATGCGGCGATCACGGCCGATGCCGGGGTCGACGACGGCATTCTGACGGGTCTCGAAATCGTCGGCTGTGATCTTCGCGGCACGGACCTCGTGGTTCTGTCGGCTTGCCAGACGGCACTCGGTGACGTGCGCGTGGGCGAAGGTGTGGCCGGGCTTCGGCAGGCCTTTCGGCTCGCGGGAGCCCGCACGGTCGTGGCCACGCTGTGGTCGGTCGCCGACAAGGACACCGTCGAGCTCATGACGCCGTTGTTCGCGAGGCTGGCGGACGGCACGGAACCGGCGCGGGCGCTCCGTGCAGCGCAGCTCGCAGTCATCGCGAGCCGGCGCGCCGAGTTCAACGGGGCGCACCCGTTCTCCTGGGCCGCCTTCACGGTCACGGGCAGGTGACGCCGCCATGAACCACAAGGACGTCTACGAACGGTCGATCCGTCACTTCCTCAGCCCGGTGGCGTCGTTGCTCGACGATCCTGGCGTGTCCGAGATCCTGATCAACGGCCCATCGCAGGTCTATTGCGAGCGATCCGGCCGACTGGAGCGGACGGCATGCGCGTTCACCGATCCGGCCACGCTGATGGCGGCGGCCCGCAACATCGGCGACTACGTCGGGCGGAGCGTCGACCACGGCGAGCACAGCATGGACGCCCGGCTGCCCGACGGCTCACGCGTGCACGTGATCGTGCCGCCCAGCTCGCGGCAGGGTGCGTGCATCTCGATTCGCAAATTTCAGAAATCGTCTTTCGATCTCGGAAAGCTCGTTGCCCGCGGATCCATCTCCGAGGAGGCGGCGGAGTTCCTGCGGCTCGCCGTGCTGCTGCACCGCAACACCGTCATCTCCGGAGGCACCGGAACCGGCAAGACGTCGATGCTCAACGCGCTCTCGGCGTCGATTCCCGAACACGAGCGGATCGTCGTCATCGAGGACACCTCGGAACTGCAGCTGGCCCAGCCCCATACCGTCTACCTCGAGGCCCAGCCCCCCGACTCGCACGGGAACAATGCCGTCAGCGTCCGCGACCTGTTCGTCGATTCGCTGCGAATGCGGCCCGATCGGATCGTCGTGGGCGAGGTGCGGCGTGGAGAGGCTCTCGACCTCGTGCAGTCGATGATCTCGGGGCATTCCGGCGCTCTGTCGACGGTGCATGCGAACACTCCCCGTGACGCGGCGATCCGCCTGGAAACCCTCTCGCTGATGAGCGACGTGTCGCTTCCGGTGCACGTGGCGCGGATGCAGGTGGCCTCGGCGATCCACCTCGTGGTGCAGCTCGCGAGGCTTCCCGACGGCAGCCGGCGGGTGATGGCGGTGAGCGAGTGTCTCGGACTCGACGCGGAGGGCCATTACCGCTTCGCCGACATCTATCGTTTCGCCGGCGAGGGGCGCGATGCCGAAGGCCGGATCGTCGGCCGGCTGGTGCATACCGGCGCCGTTCCCTCATTCGCCACCGACGTCGATGCCCTCGGCTACCGGGCCGAGGTGCGGCTCACGAATCACGTGTTTCCTCCGGCGTCATGACGGCGCCGGGTGTTCTGTTTTCATTCATGCCCCACAGGAGTCGATGCCATGACTGCTTCGCACGAACGCCCCACCGCATTTTCCGCCCGCGCAGCCCGCGCCCTCGGACGGTTTGTCCGCGACGAGCGGGGCGACTCGATCCAGTGGGTGATGGGGCTGGCGATCGCGGCGGTGATCGTCGCCGCGCTGTACTGGTTCGGGAAGGACGGCCTGGAGACGCTCAATTCGTTCTGGAGCAAGAACACCGCCGAGCTCAAGGTCACGAAGTGAGACACGAGCTCCGCTGGAGCCGTCTTGCCGCTCGACCTGAGAGGAGGAACCGATGAGCATCGTCGCACGTCTGGGCATCGCGCTGGCTCTGGGTGGGCTGGCCGCCGGGCTTAACTGGCTTGCCATCCGCCCCCGCGGGGATCGCTATGTGGCGGTCGCATCGGCGGTCGCGCCGGGAGGCGTGCTCGACGAGCGGTCGCTCGCACCGCTGGCGCTCGCGGGAGTCGTCGGCGACCTGCGGGCCTCGCTCGTGCCCTGGGACGATCGGGCGGTGCTCCTGCAGATGGCGGCTCCGCGAGCCTTCGCGGCCGGCGACCTGGTGCTGCAGCGCGACGTTCGGGAAGCGATTCGCCTCGCGGAACGCGATCTCGATCTGCTGCGGTTTCGTGTGATCGCGGTGGGTGACAACTTCAAGCGTGCGTCGGCGGCCGAGCCGGCGGCCACGCCGGGAGCGGGCGACCGCACCGTCACCATTGCGGTCAAGCAGCCGAAGGCTAATCAGGCTGCCACCACGGACAAGCCGCAGCGGGATGCCCGGCGGATGATCCGCGTGGTCACGCGGCGGGCATCCGGCACGGACCCGCTGCCCGAGGATGCGATCTTCGGGGTGGCGGTGTTTCCCAGGGCGGCCGACGTGCCCGCCGGCAGCCCGCCTGGCGATCTGGCGATCGAGCAGCCCCGGGGGGATGAAATGGCCCTGACCGTATCGCTCGACGGCGTGGAGAGCGTGCCGGCCGTCATCCTCGTGGGCGGGGAGATCGGTTTCTTCATGATGCCGGAGCTGCCGTGAGGGTGTTTTATTCCAGCGTCGTGGACTCCCAGAAGCGGATGCGCGAGGTGGCCGGCGAATCGCTGAGCATCGGTCGGGGAGCACACAACGACCTCGTGCTCAACAGCCCGTTCATCGCCGACGAGGCGGCCGTCGTCCGCCGCGTGGACGGTGGGTGGGAGTTCTGCGCCCTGAGCCACAACGCGATCTATCTGCGCGACAGGGTGCTCTACCGCGGCGACAGGTGGCTCATCTCCATGGATGAGGCGTTGCGGCTGCCGCCGTTCACGCTCGAGTTCGACATCCCTGCGCCCGTCGACGACACCGCCCGTCGCCTGGAGCGGATCGACCGTGCAGCCCAGCAGTTCACGCAGGACGTGCATGCGGAGGTGCTGCGGCGGATGCGGGCGGAGCTCGGCGGCGGGCTGGTCGGCGAGGCGGATCTCAACGTAGAAACGTTGAAGCGATGGGAAGACGAGATCGCGCGGACCGCCGGCGACCTCGGCCTGACCGACGGAGACCGGAGCGAACTGGTCGATCACCTCGCCGGAATGGCCATTCGCGACCATCTCGTCGCCCAGCTCACCACCTCCACCGAGGCCCCGCCGACGGCCCGCGGCAGGATCGGGCTCGGCTCCCGCGACAAGGCCTGGATGCGGCCGCTCACGCTGCTCGCCGATCGCGAGCGGGAACTCGATGCGACGGCCAATTTTCTCTCGGCGATGATCGGCATGACCGCGCGGCCGACCGTGCCGGAGCGGCTCGCCGTGGTGGAGCGAGACTTTCTCCCCGCCTGGCGAGGCGTTCAGGAGAAGTATCACGGCGATTTCAAGCTCTACCTGGCCCTCCGCAGCCTGAAGAAGCAGGTCAAGGACTTGGTCTTCGGCTACGGCCCTCTCGAGGACCTGCTCGCGCTGCCCACGGTCACGGAGATCATGGTGGTCGACAGTGACCGGATCTACGTGGAGAAGGGAGGCCGGATCGAGAATTCGGGGCGACGCTTTCTCTCCGACGACGTCACGGAGGCGATCATGGATCGCATCGTGGCGCTGGTCGGCCGCAGCATCGATCGAAGCCGTCCGATGGTCGATGCTCGACTGGCGGACGGCAGCCGCGTGAACGCGGTGATCGCGCCGATCGCCGTATCAGGACCGTGCCTGACGATCCGCAAGTTCCCGGCCCGCCGGCTGGGCATCGCCGATCTGCTGAAGTTCGGCACGCTGACGTCTCAGGTGGCGGCTTTTCTCGAGGCGGCGGTGAGGAACCGGCGGAACATTCTCGTCGCCGGCGGCACCGGAAGCGGCAAGACGAGCCTGCTCAATTGCTTGAGCGAGTTCATCCCCGATGGCGAGCGGATCATCACCGTTGAAGACACCGTCGAGTTGCAGCTGCAGAAGGAGCACGTCGTGCAGCTGGAGAGCAAGCCGGCGAATGTCGAGGGTGCCGGCGCCTACACGATCCGCGACCTGGTGAAGAACGCGCTCCGCATGCGCCCGGACCGGATCGTCGTGGGGGAGTGCCGCGGTCCCGAGGCGCTCGACATGCTGCAGGCGATGAACACCGGCCACGCCGGCTCGTTGACCACGATCCACGCCAATGCCGCGGCCGACGTGGTGCTGCGGCTCGAGGTGATGGTGCAGATGGCATCCGATCTGCCGGTTGCGAGCATCCATCGCCAGATCGCCTCGGCCGTCGATCTCATCGTCCAGATGGAGCGGCTTCGCGATGGCCGCCGTGTGGTCTCCGAGGTCGCGGAGGTCGTGGGTATCGACCCGCGGGATGGTCGTGCCGAGCTTCGGCAACTGTTCGAGTTCGAGCACGCGGCTGCCGAACTGCAGCCCACCGGGCACTTGCCCACGTTCATGCCCGATCTGCTTGCCGGGCAGTTGCTCGACCTCGAAGCCTTCTATGGACGGAGTGACGCCCGATGACGCCGGAGTCGATGGCGATGCACGCGGTTGCTCTGGCCGCCTCGGTGTGCCTGGGGGCCGCCGTCGCGTGCGCGGCCGGGCCGATCGTCGCTGCCTGGGACAGGCTCGCCCTCTCCTGGCATGCCGACCTCGTGCACGCTCTGGAGTCTCTGCGAGTCGACTGCAGGCCGCTGCGGGGCCTGTTCCGGGCCTGGGGGCTCGCCATGATCGCGACGCTACTGGTGCTCGGGGTTTTTCTCAGGTCGCCGATTCTCGCAGTGCCACTCGTGGCCGGGCTCGCCCTGGCGCCTCGGCTGTGGATGTGGCATACGGTGGCATCGCGGCGGACGCTGCTTCGCCAGCAGCTCGTGCCCGCGATGACGGGGCTGGCCAACACGTGCCGGGCGGGCATGCCGTTGCCGCAGGGCATCAGGGCCGTCGCCGCCGAACTCGCCGAGCCGCTGCGAGGCGAGTTCGAGGCGATCGTCGGCGAGCACCAGGGAGGCCGCCCTCTGGCCAGCTCGCTCGCCGACGCCCGCAGGCGGCTCGAGCTCGAGCCCTTTTCACTCTTCGTGGCGACGATCCAGACGACACTCGAGCGCGGCGGACGCGTCACCGACATGCTGGAGAGGCTGAGCGGCAGCCTGCGGGAGATCGATCGCCTCGAGCGGACGATGGACGCGGCCACGGCCAGTCACCGGCAGACGATCTTCATCCTCGCTCTGTTCCCGATCTTTTTCCTCCTGGGGCTGCTGCTGCTGCACCCCGACGGCACGACGCTGATGTTCACCACCCCGCTCGGTCAGCTGCTGCTCCTGATGTCGATGGGGCTCATCTGCGGCGCGGTGTGGTGGAGTCAGTCCCTCCTTCAATTCAGGAAATGACACGTGGATCCCACCGGAATGATCGCGTGCGTCGCTGCCGGAGCCTCCGCGGGCGTGCTGGCCGATAGCGTGCTGGCCATGCGGCCTCGGGAAGGCCTGCGGGGTGAGGGCTACGACGCGGAGCAGTTGCAGCGGCTTCTGCGCGAGAGTCCCGTCTATCGGCACGCCGGGGTTTTGGCGGAGGAGATCGCCGGCTGGGTGCCCGGGTGGTTCGGTCGCGACACGCTCGAGCGGCTCGCACACGCGCTCGACGTCTGCGGCATGAGTCCGCCGTGGAAGGCCGAGCGGTTCGTGGCCGCTCGGGTCTGCGAGGCGATCGCGCTGGGCGTGCTGGTGGCCGCCGTCGGGGCGATGGCGTTGGTTTCCGGCGGCCATCTGCCGCTGCTGGCCGTGCTGCTCGGCGGTGGTGCCGCGGCCGTGTTTGTGGCGATGTCGGTGAGTTCCCTCCAGGCCCGGGCCGACGTCCGCACCCGCGCGGTTCGCGGCCGACTGCCATTCGCGACCGACCTCATGTCACTCGTGCTCCAGGCCGGCGGCGCGCCGATCGACGCCCTGCAGGCGGTCGTCGACGAGATGGGCGAGCATCCGCTGGGAGCGGAATTCCGCACGATCACCGAAGAGACGCGGCGTGGGCGGCCCCGTAAGGAGGTGCTGCAATCTTTCCGCGAACGGTTTCCGGACCCGGCCGTGAAGGATTTCGTGTTCGCGATCATCAAGGGAGAGGAACTGGGCACGCCACTCGGAGCGGTGCTGGCGGCCCAGGCCGACGAGATGCGGCGCAAGCAGTCGCAGTGGTTCGAGAAGCAGGCTGCGGAGGCCGGAGTGAAGATGAGTTTTCCGGCCGTCCTCGTACTGATGGCATGCCTGATCGTGATCGTGGGGCCGTTCATTTTGCCGCTGTTCGAGACACCCGTGTAGCCGTCGATGACGGTCCGACCATGCCAGCAAAACTCGTGATTTCAAGCGGATCCGCCGTTCCGGCCACCGAGGTCTGGATCGAACGCCCCTTCGTGAAGGTGGGGGCGGGCGCGGGCAACGACGTCAGGGTGCAGCCCGCCGTGTCGGGTGCGGCTCTGCCGGACGTGGCCGTCTACGTACAGTTTCGCAACGGACGGTACGAGGTCTTCAACAAGGACTGCGAGGAGATCGCGATCGGCACCCAGCCGATCGCCAGAGGGCAGACGTTTGCCTGGTCGCCGCACGAACGGCTGCGACTCGGGGCGGGTGTCGAGATCGAGCTCGTCGTCGAGGGCGACCCTTCCCCGACGCCCCGGGCGGCGGCGAGGCGTGGGCAGCGTTCGCCCGAGCGGGAGCCTGGCGCCGTTCAGTCCAGACCCGTCGGGGATGGCAGTGCCGCGGGCCTGCCCAAACAGGAGCGTGCGCGCGGGCTCAACGGCAGGCAGGTTGCGCAGTTGGGCGTCACGGGAGCATGCCTCCTGGCGTGCCTGCTGATGGCGATCGCCAAGCGGGATTCGGGCACGGCAGACCTCGGCAGCGGGACGTTCGCGCAGCTGGTGGTCGACGGCTTGGCGGGCTCGGGAGCCGACGTCGACATCCGCCGCCGGCTGACGTCGCGACTCCAGGCAGCGGAGGCCGCATATCTTGTCGGCGACCGGTCGACGGCGCTCAGTCGCTACGAGCAGATCAAGCGTCGGCTCGATCCGCATCGTGATGGCCTGCCGAAGGGCGACGAGGCTGTCGCGGCTGCGGTCGACGAGTCCTTCATCCAACGGCTCGCCGCCTTCGTCGATTCCCGTGTCGCTGCTCTTGCACCGATGCCCTGAAGCCGCCGAAACCCCGCACGTTTTTCCCCGTCACTCGTTGCCCTGGAACACGACGCTCAGATGAAAGACCACCCGCATTACCGCATTCTCGAGAAGCTCGGCGAAAGCGTCTGGACGGAGGTGTACAGGGCGTGGGATGACAGCCCGCTCCAGAGAGACGTCGCCGTCAAGATGCTGAAGGATGAGCACGGCGCCGTGGATCACCTGCGCCGCCAGTTCTGGGAACGCGTCAAGGCGATGAGCGACCTGCGACACGAGCGGCTGCTGCCTGTGCACAGCACCGACACGGAGCGGGACTGGGTGATTCTGGAACTGGCCGACGAAAGCGTCGCTGCGCGGGTCGCTCGCGAGCCGGTGCCGGCTCGCGAGGTGCAGAGCTGGCTCGCCCAGGCCCTCGAGGGCTTGCAGGCCTTGCATGCCCGCCGCCGGCTGCATGGCCAGATCAAGCCGGTCAATCTTCTGCTCTACCGGTCGGGCCGCCTCAAGCTCACCGACCCCGGCGCGCTGATCGACGGCAATCTTCAACTCGTCCCCGGAGGCGAGAAGTATCTCGCTCCGGAGGTCGCCGACACGTCGGGCCGGTTCGGTTCGACCGAGCCGGGGCCGCAGCTCGATTTCTACGCGCTCGGCTTCTGTGCCCTGGAGATGCTGGCCGGCCCCGGCTTCGACGCGTTGTTTCCGGGGATGACCGCCGGGGGTGCCGATACGGCTTCGTTGTGGTGGCAGTGGCACGCGTCCGATGCCGATCCGCGTGGGCTGGTGGAACGCCTCGTGCCCGCTTCTGCCAGCCGGCTGCGAACCGCCCTCGAGATGATGCTGGCCAAGCACGTGCCCGAGCGGGCTGCGACGGCTGCGGAGGTGCTTGAACGGCTCGGTACGGCTGCGATTCCCGACGAGATCCGCGGCGAGAGCGCGGCCGCGCCCGCTACAGCACCGCCGGTCCAGCCGGAGATCGTCGCCCGCGAAGCCCTGTTGTCGGCCATCCCGGTGGCCGAGACCAGGCCGCGCGCCCAGCCCGGACCAGCTGCCGACCCCCTTCGGCAGCGAGTCGAGTTCATATGGCGGCGCTGGGGTGTCGTTGGCCTGGCCTGTATGGCCGTCCTCGCGTCGGCGCTCGTGATCCTCTCGATCACGCGCCGCCGCGAGCCGCAGGCGTCCGCCGTTCAGATCGTCGCGAAGAAAGCCCCCGCGGAAGAGGTCGCCGCCAAAGCGACGGCGGACGCCCCCGCGGAGGTCAAGCCCGTCGCGCAGGAAGTTCCCGCCGCGGAGACGAAGGCCGAGGCCA
>CAZXIG010000024.1:0-6441 GCA_964640405.1 uncultured Candidatus Kuenenia sp. | reverse complement strand
CCCGCCGCGGAGACGAAGGCCGAGGCCACGGCTCCGATCGCGCAGCCTTCCACGCCAAAGGCAGCGCCCGACGACCTTTCCGACGAGGGCCTGCGATGATCACGACCGTGCTGCCGGGCGTCGCCCTGGCCATCTGCACCGTGACGGATCTCCGCACTCGCCGGATTCCGAACGCCGTCACCCTACCGCTTGCCGTCAGCGGACTCGCGGTGAACCTCTACGCCATGGGATCGCGGTCGGTTCCGGGCGCGGTCGGATTCCCGTCGGCGCTGCTCGGACTGGCGACGTGCTTCGGGGTGATGCTCCTGTTCCACGTGTTGGCGGGGCACGGTGCTGGCGATGTCAAGCTGGCGGCCGCCCTCGGCACCTGGATGGGCGTCGAGGCGGGGCTTCTCTGCGTCGTCCATGCCTACATCGTCGCCGGTGTCGTCGCCCTCGCGAGCCTGGCGCTGCGGCATAGGCCATGGCGGCCTGCGCTAGCTGCCGGTGCGGCGGCGCCGCCGATGGCCGAGGCCGGCATCCCGTTGGCGCCGTGCTTCGCCGTGGCCTGGTGTCTGCTGCAGGTCGGTTCGGTGACGGGAGGGCTTTCATGGTGATTCGCCTGCATGGAGCGATCGGCCGCCGGTCGCGGCGTGGTTTTGCAGCCTTGGAGGAGGTCATGGTGCTGGCCGTCGTGCTGCCGGTCGTCGCGGCCGCCTTCTATCTCGGTGTCCGGCTGTTTCGGCTGTTCCATGATGTCACCGTCACGATCGTGGGCTGGCCGTTCCCATGAGCCCCATCCTGCTGGCCATCCGTGTGTCCGCCATGGCCGCCCGGGCGACGAGGCGATTCACCCGCGCCGAAGCAGGGGCCGCCCAGACGATCTCGTTTCTCATGGTGACGGCGCTGTATCTGATCGTCTTCTTCGCGATCCTCGAGACGTGCCTCTTTCTCGCCGCGAAGACGGGCACGGTCTACGCTGCCTTCGCGGCAGCCCGCACCGCGGTCGTGCGCGGAGAGGATCCGCGATCCGACGACCGTGTTCGCGAGGCGGCCATCCTCGCCTTCACCCCGTTTGCCACCGGTGTCGAGCGGGGACCGGCGGTGGCGGCCGCACCGGGGGAGGAGGAGTTTCTCGCCACCTACCGCAGCACCGCCGCCGCGATCGGCCTGCCGGGCGACGGGCTGCCGAGGCTGCGTCGCCAATACCGCATCACGCATCGCGCGCTGCGGGTCGAGTCGTCGAGGCACGTTCTGGGCGAGCCCTGGGAAGAAGACGTGACGGTCACCGTCACCTATGACTTTCCATTCACCTTTCCCGTGGTCGGCCGCATCCTGGGCCGACCCAACGCGGATGGACGCTACGTGTTTCCCATCCGCACGTCCGCCACGCTGCCGATGGAGCACCCCGCGAACGAGCAGCGAAAGCTCGGCATAGCCCATGCGAGTTTCTGAACGCCAACCTGGCGATGGCCTACCGCCGACCCGCGGCCTCCCGCCCGCTGCGGGCGCGGCATGGTTCCTGTGTCGACGATTCTGGCGGGATGAGAACGGCAAAGTCGCGATCATCTCGATCTTCGTCATCGGGGCGATCGCACTGATGATCGGCTTCGTCACCAATCTCGGCTTGACCATCCGGGAAAGAATCCGACTGCAGAACGCCGCAGACGCCGCCGCCGCATCGACGACGCTCTGGATGGCCCGCGCCATGAACGGCATCACTGCGACGAATCACATGATGGGCGAGGCTACCGCCATCCTCGCGGCGCTCGAGGGATTCGGTGGCCCGCTGCTCGGCAGCGGCAGGAAAGTGTTCTCCGAGGAGAGCAAACGCTACAACCGTCTGATCACGGGGGGATCCGAACTCGTTCCCCTGCTCAAGGGAGGCACGTTCACCCCTGCGCTCGCCGAGTTGGATCGCAACTTCGTGAAAGTCGTCAAGCGGACGTTCACGTCCGATGAGGGACGGCATGACGCGGGAGCCGCGATCTACGACGGGCGGATGATGCTCAAGTTCGCGGTGTTCGTCTGCTTTTCCGGCAAGAAGATCGGAAACGTCGCGATGGCGCTGGCGGTTGCCACGAAACCGGTGCCGTATTTCAGTGTGCCGTTGGAGGGGTTGGGCAGTGGAATTCATTTGCTCATGAATGGGGCACTCGTGAAGTGCCTTCAGGAGTGGTTCGCGTTGGATCTGATTCAGCGTGCCGTGGCGGGCATCAAGGAGACGAAGCTGCCCGACAAGATCGAGTCGCGATTGATTCCGGCGTTGAGTCTCCACGCCGACAGTGTCGTCGGGTTGGGTGTCGCCCAGAGTGTCGGGCAGGGGGCGTCACCGATGAACCGAGCCATCCGCTCGACGCTGGATGATCTGGCCGGCGAGCACGGGGTCGAATCGCTGGAGACGGCTCCAGCGTGGTCGGAACTCGTGCTCCCCGTCGAACGTGAGCCGCCGCCGCCGCGATCCTCCGAGAAAGAGCACGGCCCTTGGGAACTGCCGCCGATTGTCTGGTCGGGCAGCTATGAATCCGTCTTCGTACGGGAAATCCTCGATCCTGTACGGAATGCCGGCGACATGTTCGAAAGACTGCTCCGGCCAATCAAAGCGATTCTGGAGTTTTGGGAGAAGGCCGAGAAGGCCGGCGCGAATGTTCCCGGCTGGCTTGGCCCGGTGAGGACCGCCTTCAACCAGGCGATCAAGGAACTCGATGAGATCCAGCAAGCCCTAGCAACGGTGCCCAAGCCCGACGGGTTTCCGGGGAATCCGCTGCTCGACCCGGCGACCCCGGAGGAGTTCAGGCTCCCGGAGTTTCATTGGCAGATCGAGCAGCGGACGCAGTGGGTGCGGGCGACGCACCCGTACGTCGACGATTACCGCTCCTCGGTCATCCATTTCCTGCGCGCGGTCGTCCCAATCTCGAACACGGCCACGTTCTACGTCCACTGGACGGATCGCTTCACGCTGGCAAAGTCGTTTGCCCTGCGATCGCGGGAGGATCGCCCGTGCCACATGCACGTGCTCCGCGGATCGACGGCCACGACGAAGGGGAGGGAGCGCTGGACGACCGACGGGGCGGCGGCGGAGCGTCTCTTCTGCGTGGCGGCGGTCGCCACCGGCAAGGCCCCGGCGGCGATCATGACCGAGGTGTTTTTTCGGTCGCCATCCGGCAGCCGACAGGCGGTGAGTCAGTCGATGCTCTACAACGCGAACGGCAGGGTCGTTCCCCAGGGAGCCGCCGGCCTCACGCAGCCGCCCACCGGCTGGGACACGCTCAATTGGCGGCCGCCCGTCGTGGCCTGGGAATGGTCCGACCATCCGCCGTCGACGGCGGCCGGGAATTTCACCGACCTGTTCCGTGGCTCCAAGCCGGCGGCCATCACGGATCGCGTGAGGCTCAGCTGGCGGTCGAAGCTCGTGCCCGTCAACACCGGCTTCATCGAGAGGGTGGCGCCCGCCGGCATGAAGCGGTTCGTCGAATGGCTCCGCCGCGACCGCAGGATGCTCGTTCACTGAATCTTCCGGGAGGCCTGCCACGATGCTCCGTGGATCGTCACGCCGCGGCTTGGCCGCCATCGAGTTCGTCATGGTGCTGCCGCTCGTGCTGTTTCTTCTCCTGGGGCTGCTCTGGGCGGGAGGTGTCGCCTGGCGCAGTGGCGACGTGGCCGTGAAAGCCCGACAGGAGGCCTGGAGGCGCAAGGCAGCGGCCGTGCACGGTCCGTTCGACTTCGCCGACCAGTCGGGCGGGCATGTCACGGCGACGAAAGAATCGCCGGTCGTGGTCGCCGCCGCCGTGGACGGCCCATTCGTTCCCCGCTCGACTCACCACGACCGGGGCGGCGGCTGGCACCATCCGGCCGTCGACATGGACCGCACTCCGAACTGGAAACTGCAGGCGCTCGCCCTCCGCGGCACCGCCGGCAACGTGGTGAACGAGATCGCGGCGGTGCTGTCGAGTGCGTCGGCTCTGCCCGGGCTCCTGCCGGGGGCGATCAAAGATGCGATCGCCTCCCAGATCGCCGCCGAGTTCCCGATGCTGGGCTCACTGCTGGGGGCCCTCCAACAGGCCAAGAACGATGCGGACGCCGAGAAGGAGCGGGTCAAAGCCGCGGAGACCGCCCGTCTCGGTCAGGAGATTGCAGCGGCGCAGAAGCAGCTCACCGAAGCGAAAGAACGCCTCACCCGGCTGGAGGCCGACATCCGTGATGCGGAGACTCGGCTCGCCAAAGCCGCCGACGGCGAGCGGCAGCAGCTGGAGGACCGGCTTCGCACACTCCGTCGCCTGGCCGACGAAAGCCGGCTGCAGCAGGCGCCGCTCGCCGAAAGCCTCCGTTTCCTGGAGGAACAGCGGCGGTTGATCGAGGCGATGTGACCGCGGCCGATCGCCCTCGGGGCCGTCAGGTGTCGTGCGGCTTGTCGGCGGACCTGGTCGGCGATTCCGCGGGCTGCGGGCCGGCCTCACGAAGCTTCGCGGCCTCAGCCGCATTGCCGAGCTTGTCGTATACCGTCGCCAGTTGCTCACGAAGTGCGGTGGGAACGGGGTGACCCGGCCGGAGTACGGCCTCGAAGATGGCGAGCGACGTCTTCAGCGGCTGCACCGCCTCATCGAACCGCCCGAGGTTCGATCGGCATGTGCCGAGCATCGACAAGGCCAGTGCCAAGCGGAGATCGGACCCGTCGCGGATGCCGAGCAGGATGCCCGCCGCCTCGTCGAGCAGCTTTTCTCCTTCCTGCTCCTGACCGCGGCGGCACGACACCGCGCCGAGCCCGAGGATCGCGACGGCAGCCTGCAGATCCTGTCTGCCGGCCCGCTTCGTGCTCCGCTTCAAGGCGTCTTCGTAGAGGCGCTGTGCCTCCTCGAGGTTCCCCTGCTCGACCGCGTAGGCGGCGATGTTCAGTTCGAGACTGATCAGTCGTGGATCCTCGACGGCCCCCCGGCTGGTGAAAATCTTGAATGCCTTGGCCTCCAGCCCCTCGGCGGCGGCGGCGTTGCCGCCGTCGCGATGGATCCGCGCGACGTTGACGAGGTTCTCGGCATAGGCCGGATGATCCTTGCCGAGAACCGACTCGTTGATGGCGGCGGCTTCTTCGAGCAACGAGGCCGCCTTCGGCGTATCGCCGCGCATGTACTCGACGATGGCGAGATTGTTGAGCGCCAGGGCGGTCGCAGGACTGCGACGGCCAAAGATCTTGAGGCTCGCTTCCACGGCGTCGCCCGCCAAGGAAAACACGGTCGGCTCGTCCATCGCGTTGATGTGGTAGTCCACGATCTTGTTGAGGAGCACCGCACCGTCCGGGCCGCCGCTCACGCCCGCCTCCTTCAAGATGTGCATGGCCCGTTGGAAGAGCTTGCCGGCCTCCACCACGCTGTTCTCCGCCCGCGCCTGGTTCGCTGCCGTGATTGCATACGAGGGATGCAGGCCGCCGAAGCTCTTCTCGGCCGCCACTGCCGCTCGTTTCGCCCACGCCTTGGCGTCGGGGTCACAGAGATCGAGTTTCACGGAGGCGATGTTGTTGAGCGTCGCGGCCAGTCCGGCCTCGTCGGCCGCTCCGAGCTTCTCTCTGATGGCGAGCGACTCCTTCAGCACGGTCTCGGCTTCGTCGTACTTGCCTTTGGTCGCGAGCAGGCAGCCGAGGTTGTTGAGTGCCTGTGCCGTGCCCGGCTGTTCAGGGCCCAGCGCCTTGCGTCGGCCGTCGACGACCGCTCGGAAGTGCCGTTCCGCGGCCGTGTAGTCCCCCGCCGTCTGCAAAATCAGCGCCAGGTTGTTCTGGCTCGTCAGTGTGTCGGGGTGGGAGTCGCCGAGTTTCTCGCGGCGGCATTCGAATGCCTTGACCGCCATCTTCTCCGCCTCCGCGACGGCACCGCCTCGATGCAGTGTGACCGCGAGGTTGTTGAGTGCTTGGGCCGAGCGCAGGTCGGTTTCACCGTATTTGCGGAGGCAGTGGTCGCACTCGTCGCGATAGATCGCATTGGCGGATGCGTAGTCGCCGGAAAGAAACTTTTTCTTGGCGAGGGCAAGGGTCGTCCGCGGAGCATCGGCGTCTTCCGCCGCGACGACCGGCACGATAGCCGTCGTCCCGGTGCACGCGAGGACGCCGCAGGCGATCCAGCCACGCAGCAGGCGCACCCCCACCTGCCGCAACGGCGGCAAGCGGACTGTCGTCGGATCGACCGTTCGGTGGTCAGACATCGGGAACCTCGCTGGACTTGCCATGATTCACACATGAATAGCAACCTTTTAGGCGATAATTCGCCCTGGTACCGGACGCCCCCGGATTCGGGGCCGGCCGGCAGCCCGGCGGGAATTCCCGGACGCGGGGGGCTGCGGGGGGATTCCGGGGCACGCTTCGGCGGTTTTTGCGCCCGGTTCCATCGTGTATGGTTGAGGGACGTTTTTCGCCCGTTCACCCGCCCCCAGGAGCCCCTCCCCATGGCCACCGCCTCCCGCCCGAAAGCCGCCGCCTTC
>CAZXIG010000023.1:0-21167 GCA_964640405.1 uncultured Candidatus Kuenenia sp. | reverse complement strand
ACACCGACGACAAGTGCCTGATCAACCAGCGGGAGATCGGCACCGACGTGCGGAGCTTCGAGATCGGGATGAAGCACGCGGTTCGCGAGGATCCCGACATCATCGTCGTAGGTGAGATGCGGGACGTGGAGACCTTCAAGACGGCGATCCACGCGGCCGAAACCGGGCACCTCGTGTTCGGCACGATCCACGCCTCCAACGCCCCGAGCACGGTGACCCGCATTCTCGACCTCTTTCCGCAGGAGGAGCATGCGGCCATCCGCAGCGCGATCGCCTTCAACATGAAGGGGATCGTGGCCCAGAAGCTGCTCAAGTCGATCAAGCCCGGCGTGAGCCGGGTGCCCGTGGTGGAACTCATGTTCTTCGACGTGCTCGTCAGGAAATACGTGCTCGAAGGGCTCGACCACCAACTCGCCGACCACATCAAGAAGTCGGCCCGCGACGGGATGCAGGATTTCACGATGAGCCTCAAGAGCCTCGTCGATCAGGGGCTGATCGACCGCAACGCGGCCCTCGAGATCGCCCCCAATCGCGAGGCGCTCGAGATGGCCCTCAAGGGCATCGGGGTAAGCTGAACGATGAATTCATTTCTGAAGTCTGCCGGCGCGGCTGCGAAGAAGGTCGCACCGGCGGCGTTCGAGCCGCGGGCCAATGCGACGCCGGAGCAGCTTGCCGCTCGGAAGGAGGCGAGAACGCTGCCGGGCTTCAAGCCACTGGCCGCGGCGTTCGGTGAGGCCCTGGCCGCCTCAGCGACCGGCCTGCTGATCGACGTCGGCGGCAAGCAGTCGGTGACGCTCCGCCGCCGCGTCGACAACGCCTGGCAGTCGGCCGAGCCGTTCCCCGGCGACGCGGGGCTGGCGGCGGTGGCGGCCGCCAAGAAGCTCGCGGCTCCCTTGGTGGCTGGCGAAGGGGGCGAGCAGGCCGGCGAGTTCATCGTCGTGGCCGACGGTGTGCGGCGGCCCTGCCGGCTGAGCGTGCGGCAGGCCGGCTCCCATGAGCAGGTGCTCATGCAGATCGGCGGCGAGCTGCCGCCGCAGGAGTCGGCTGGCCTGGCGGGCTTGCTCGGACGCGTCGTGCCCGGCCTGCGGCCGAAGTCTGCCGCGGCGGCCGACTCGTCGCTGCCCAGCGTGACGTTCGCCGGCGACCGCGGTGCCGGATTGGAGGGGCTCGACGCCGCCTGCCGTCTGCTGGCTGCCGCCGTCGCCGGTCGCGCCGGCGAGATCATCATCGAGGCCGATCGCGACCAGGCGACCGTGCACCATGACGTCGACGGCGTCTGGCGTCCCGCGGTCACGCTCGATCGGAAGGAGGCCGCGGCCGTGATGGCCGTGTTCAATGACGTCGCCGGGATCAACGGCCGCGAGAGGGGCAAGCAACGTTCGGGCCGGATCGATGTCGTGATCGACGGCAAGTCGTGGCCGGCCACCGTGAGCCTGCAGGCGGTGCCCACCGGCACACGGCTTGCGGTGGCCCTCGAGTATGGGCGGCCGAAATTCAAGACGCTCGCCGACACGGGGATGCCGGAGCCGCTCGTGCAGAAAGTGCGGGAACTCGTCTCGCTCGAGAGCGGCGTGCTCGTCGTCTGCGCGCCGAAGCGGGGCGGGCTCTCGACGCTCTTCGACGGCGTGCTCACCGCGGCCGACCGCATGCTCCGCGACTTCGTGTCGATCGAGGACGCGGCGGCGCCCCGTCCCGAAGTCCAGAACGTGCGGCCCGTGCGGTGGGACGCCGCCGCCGGCGTGTCGGCCGTGGCGGCGGTCGATCAGGCGCTCCGCGAGTATCCGCGGGTGCTCGTCACCTGCGATCTCAAGGATCCGGAACTCGCGGAGAAACTCGTGGCCCAGGCGGCCGAGGGGCTGCTCGTGATCGTCGGCATCCGCGGCGTCGATGCGGCCGATGGCGTCGCCAACCTGGCCGGTCTCGGAATCGGCCGCGACGTGCTCGGCCGGCTCCTGCTCGGCTCGATCGCCGGCCGGTTGGCTCGCAAGCTCTGTCCCAAGTGCCGCGACGAATACCTGCCGACGCCCGACGATATCGCCAAGCTCAAGCTCGAACCGGGAGCCCGCCCCACGCTGCATCGCGCCACCCAGGGGGGCTGCGAGGTCTGCGCGCAGACGGGATATCTCGGCCGCACCGGCATCTTCGAGATCGCGTCGGGCCCCACCTTCAACAAGGCGGTCGCGGCCGGAGCCGACGCGGGCGTGATCCGGCAGGCAGCCGCCAAGGATGGCATGCAGCCGCTGTCGCGAGTGGCGCGGCGAATCGTCACCGAGGGCGTCACGTCGCTCGACGAGATTCAGCGGATCTTCCGCAAGGGGTGAGCCACACCATGGCCGACGATCGTGCCACCGAACTTCCGGGCGAGCGGCCGGTGAGCGGTCTGGCCGTGGCGGCGGCCTTTCTCGGATGCGTCGCGGCGCTCGCCCTCGTGAGCCCCGTGTTCTGGGTCGTTCCGCTCATCGGCGTCGCGGTGGCGGTGGCGGCGATTCGCGACGTGTCCCGGCCGGGAGCGGCGAAGGCCGGCGGGCTCGCGGCCGTGGCGGGGTTGGCGCTCGCGGTCGGCTTCGGCACGCAGGCCATCGCGGCGGCCGGCACGGCGCGGTGGCTGGCGGCGGCGCGGGCGACCGCCGCGGCCCGGTTCTGGAGCGAAGCCTTGTGCGCAGGCCGCACCGACGATGCCCGCAGCATGTGCGGCCCCGATGCCGCGGACCGGATCGAGGTGGCGGCCGCCTGCTGCGGTGACGGCACGCCCACGGTCCGCTGCCTCGGCACGGGCGAGACACCCGGCACGTGGCTCGTGCAGGTCGTGCGGGGAACCTGCACGCTCGACCTCGTGCTCGAGCCGATGGCCTCCACGACGGGTGGACGCACCGTCGAGCGCTGGATGATCACCGGCTGCAGCGTGGCTCGAATCGCCTTGGCCGCAGACCGGAGGCACGTGCTCGCCGCCGGCGGATTTTGACGACTCATGCTCAACTGAGATGGTCAGTCAACTGTGGCAGTCAAAATTCACCGGCGGCTGCGCGCGACCCCCGGCCTGCTCCGTCAGCCGTGAGGGCCAGCGGACGGCGTCGATTGAGTCGGCGCCGGCGGCGAGCATGACGAGGCGGTCGAAGCCGAGGGCGGCGCCGACGCCTTCGGGCATCGACGGGCCGTGGGCGGCGAGCAGCCGCTCTGGCGCGGGCAGCACGTCGCGGCCCGCGGCTGCGCGGGCCCGGTTCGCGGCGTCGATCCGGGCGGCGAGCACGTCGCGGCTCGTCTCCTCCTCCCAGCCGTTGGCCAGCTCGACACCCGCGACGAACAGCTCGAACCGGCGGGCGGTCGTCGGCGCCGCGGGATCGAGCCGCGCGAAGGCGGCCTGCGAGGCGGGCCAGGCCTCGAGCATCGTCGGCCGACCGTGGCCGAGACGGGGCTGAACCACCTCGGCGAGCAACTGCTCGAAGCCGCGATCCCAGCGATCCTGCTCGACATCGTGGGCCGTGGAAGCCGGTACGGCGACGCCGGCGCGGGCGAGCGCCCCGAGCAGTTCATCGGCCGTGGCCGTGAGCGGATCGACTTCGGCATGGGCGCGAAACGCCTCGCGGCAGGTGATCCGCTCGATGCCCGACGTGCCGACCGCTGCGGCGCACAGCCGCTCGAGCAGGATCGCGGCGTCGTCGAGCGTCGTGCCCGGTGCATACCACTCGAGGAGCACGAATTCGACGTCGTGCAGCCGGCCCCGCTCGCCGGCGCGGAACGCCCGGGCGAACTGGTAGATCGGTCCGGAGCCGGCGGAAAGCATCCGCTTCATCAGGGCCTCGGGGCTCGCCTGCAGGTAATGGAGCCCGCCGCCATCGAGCGGCACGGTCACCGGATCGATGTGCGCCTCGGGGAGCACCTCGGAGGAGAGCACGGGCGTATCGACCTCGAGAAACCCGAGGCCGTCGAACACCGTCTGCACGGCCCGCCGCACCTGCGTCCGCGTTTGCAGGATCGGGCGGAGCGTCATGCCGGAACGGTTTCCCCGCGGCGGGCGAGCCGCTCGGCCGTCTCACGGTAGACGAGCACGGGGCAGGGGGCCCGCCGCACGATCGACTCCGCCACGCTCCCCATGAGCAGCCGCGTCATGCCGGTTCGCCCGTGGGTGCCGAGCACGATCATCTCCGCTCCCTCGTCGCCGGCGATCCGCACGATCTCGCCGGCGGGATCCCCCATCGTGAGCCGATGGGTGAAGGGCACGGCGGGATCCTTCGGCCGCACGTCCTCGAGCATCTTGAGAATCCGCTCCGAGCTCGGCTCGGGGAGGCCGTAATAGAGCTCACCGCCGCCATACGCCAGCGGCGGCTCCTCGACGTGCACGATCAAGAGCCGCGCACCCGACGACTTCGCGAGCGACTCCGCATGCGGCAACGCCGCATCACTGGCCGTCGAGAAATCAGTCGGAAATACAATCGTCTTCGTGGCCATGACTGGTTCTCCTGGGATGGAGCGCCATTTTACGCAGGCTGTCACTCGAGGGTCGCGGGCAGCCGCCCGGGGGCACGTGCTCGCCGCCGGCGGATTTTGACGACGCGTGCTCAACTGTGATGGTCAGTCAAATGTGGCAGTCAAAATTCACCGGCGGCTGCGCGCGACCCCCGGTCAGCTGCCCTCCCGTTTTCCACTTCGACGCAGCAATCAATCCGGGAGGCGAGGGGGTCGGCGACTGCTCGAGGAGCATTGGGCCGCCGCGGCCCACCGCGACGAGACAGTTGCCGCCTCCGAGCCGGCGATTCTCAGTGAAGCCGCATGCCGGGGAGGGCGCCCGAGTCGGGGGAGAGCAGGTAGACACCTGGGGCGCCGGCGCCGCTGGCCGCCACCACCATGCCCTCGCTCAGCCCGAACTTCATCTGCCGCGGGGCGAGGTTGGCCACGACGACGACCAGCCGGCCCACGAGCGCGGCCGGCTCGTGAAAGCCCTTGATGCCGGCGAACACCGTGCGGGTCGTGTCGCCGCCGAGGCTCACCGTGAGCTTGAGCAGCTTCTTTGCCTCGGGCACCTCCTCGGCGGCGAGGATCCGGGCCACGCGGAGGTCGATCTTCGCGAAGTCGTCGATCGTGCAGGTCGGCGCGAGTGGCTCGGCGGCGAGCGGCTCTCCCGAGTCGTGTGCCGCCGTGGTGGCGGGGGTCGTGGCTGGTGTCGGTTCCATCGCAGTGGCTCCCTTCTGTCGTGCGTCTTTCTCGGCCTCCGCCCGCGCCGCGGCGAGCAGGGCCTCGAGCTGTGTCTTTTCGACCCGTTTCATGAGCGGCTGGAAGGCCGCCACGGGCAGGCCCTCGAGCGGCCGTTGCGATTCGTCCCACGAGCGGATCGCGCCGCCCACCAGCGCCCCCGCCTGTTCGGCGAGCACCGGCAGCACCGGCGCGAGGTAGACCGCCAGCTGCCGGAAGAGGTTGAGCGCCACCGTGGCCACGTCCTGCAGCTTGGCGGCCGATTCGGGCCCGGCCTTGGCGAGCTTCCAGGGCTGCTCGGCATCGACGTAGGCGTTGGCCCGGTCGGCGGCGAGCATGATGGCCCGCATCGCCCGGGCGAAGTCGCAGTCTTCGTAGGCGGCGGCGATCTCCGCACCGTCGGCTGCGGCCTGGGCGAAGAGGCCGCCGTCGTCGGGATACCGCGGCGAGAGGCCGGTGGCCTCGAGCCACCGCGCCGTGCGGCTGGCGAGGTTCACGACCTTGCCCACGAGGTCGGCGTTCACCTTCGCGGCGAACTCGTCGAGGTTGAGATCGATGTCGTCGATGCCCCCCGAGAGCTTCGCCGCATAGAAGTAGCGGAGCATGCCCGGGTCGAGGTGGTCGAGATACGTCCGCGCGAGAAGGAACGTGCCCCGGCTCTTCGACATCTTCTGGCCGTTGACGGTGAGAAAGCCGTGGATGCGGACCTTCGTGGGCAGGGCCAGCCCCGCGGCCTCGAGCATCGCCGGCCAGAAGAGCGTGTGGAAATACGTGATGTCCTTACCGATGAAGTGGTGGATCTCGGCGGGGGGCTCGTTCACGCCGCCGCGGCTCCACCAGGCGGCGAACGTGTCGCCGTGCCGCCCGCACCACTCGTCGGTCGCCGCGAGGTAGCCCACCGGTGCGTCGAACCAGACATACCAGTAGTGGCCCGGGGCGTCGGGAATCTCGAAGCCGAAGTAGGGGGCCGGCCGGGAGACGTCCCAGTCGCGGAGCGGCTCGCCGAGAAAGTGGCCGGCGAGGTAGTTGGCGATCCGCGGGTCGATGGCGCCGCTCGAGCGGGTCCACGCCTCGAGGAACTCGTGCAGCGGCTCGAGCGTGATGAACAGATGCTCGGCCGACCGCACCTCGGGCCGGGCCCCCGAGAGCGTGCTCACCGGATCGACGAGGTCGGCGGGCGTGTAGGCCGCGCCGCACTGTTCGCAGGAGTCGCCGTATTGATCGGCGGCCTTGCACTTGGGGCAGGTGCCCTTCACGAACCGGTCGGCGAGGAACACGCCGGCCTGCGGATCGTAGAGCTGCTGAACGTCGCGGGAGACCACGAGGCCCCGGGCCCGGAGCCGGCTCCAGATCTCGCCGCAGAGCCGGCGGTTCGAGTCGCTGTCGGTGGAGCCGTAGTGGTCGAAGGCGATCTGAAAGGCGGCGAAGTCGGCGAGATGGGCCGACCGCATCGTGGCGATGAGCGTCTGCTCGGTGGTGCCCTCTGCCCGGGCCCGGATCATGATCGCCGTGCCATGGGTGTCGTCGGCGCAGAGGTAGATCGCGCGGTGGCCGCGGAGCTTCTGGAACCGCACGAAGATGTCGGTCTGGACGTACTCGACCAGGTGCCCCAGGTGGATGTGGCCGTTGGCGTAGGGCAGGGCCGACGTGACGAGGATGCGGCGGTCGCGGGAGGCGTGCATGCGGGCTTTCGGGCGGGTATGGATCGCGGATTGTAGGAACGGGCGCGGATCGGGGAAACGGCGTTCGTGCCGGGTGACTGGGCAAGCCTGCGGGGGCCAAAGTGGCCTTGTGACCCGCGGGGGGCGCCGCCAGTATCCCGCCCGCTCGCGGGAAGAGCCGAACTGCGAGCTTCCGCTGAACGGAGTTTTCGGACGATGCGCCTCGCCACCGTGCTGATTCTGTCGCTCGCGATGATGACCGCCGCCACCGCCGCGCCCGCCCCGGGCCAGCCTGCCGCCGCGGCGGCATCCGGCGACGTCGTGCTCCTCGATTTCTCGGCTTCCTGGTGCGGGCCCTGCCGGCAGATGGCCGGCCTGATCGGCGAGGTCTCGGCCGCCGGATGGCTGGTGCGGCACATCGACGTCGATCGCGAGACGGACCTGGTGAAGCGGTTCGGCGTGACGGGCGTGCCCTGCTACGTGCTCCTCGTGAAGGGGCACGAGGCGGGGCGGATCAACGGGGCCACGACCCGCGAGGAACTCGAGAAACTGCTCGCCAAGGCCGCGGCACCGCTCGGGGCCACGGCCCCACCGCAGCCGGTCGCGGAGGCTCCGCGCGGTCCGGGCATCCCGTTGCCGGTCGCCGCTGCCGCCGCGCCGCTCGCCACCGAGCCCGCCCGTGCGCCCCGCGCCGCCGCGGCATCCCCGCTGCCGGTCGCCGCTGCCGCCGTGCCGCTGCCCGCCGTCCGACCGGAGGCCGCGTTGGCCGCCGCTGCACCAGCCTCCGTCGCCCCGGCGCCGAACGGCCTCCCGACCCAGCCTGCTCCGCTCGCCGACGCGGCCCGCGGCGAGCTGGAGCGGCGGCTCATCCAGGCCACCGCACGGCTGCGAGTGGAGGACACCGCCGGCGTCTCATGGGGCACGGGCACTGTCATCGACTGTCGGCAGGGGGAGGCGCTGATCCTCACCTGCGGCCACATCTTTCGCGATTCGCAGGGCAAGGGCCGGGTCGAGGTCGATCTCTTCGGCCCGCAGGGGCCGCGGGGCGTCGCTGGGCAGGTGGTCTCGTGGGATCTCAAGCGGGATCTGGCGCTCGTGAGCGTGTTCACCGACACGTCCATCGAGGCGATCCGCGTCGGTGGCGCCGATCGCCGCACGGCGCCGGGCGACGCGGTCGTCACCGTCGGCTGCAACGGCGGCGCCGATCCGACGATCCATCACAGCCGCGTGACGGCGGTCGACAAGTATCTCGGGCCACCCAACGTGCAGGTCGCCGGGCAGCCCGTGCAGGGCCGCAGCGGCGGCGGTTTGTTCGCGATCGACGGCACGCTCATCGGCGTCTGCAACGCCGCCGATCCCGAGGACAACGAGGGCCTCTTCGCCGCGCTCCCCTCGATCCACGAGCAGCTCGACGAGGCGGGCCTCGCCTTCGTCTATCGCAACGTCTATCCCAGCGGCGGCCTCGACGAACTGGCCGCGGCGGGTGGAGCATCGCCGCCGCACGTGCCGGCCATGCCCGCCGAGATGCCGGCCGTGTCATTCGACCGCCGCGATCGGGCCGACGCGGTGCCCACGGCATCGACCGTCCCGCTCTCCGCAGGCGAGGCCGCGCTGCTCGACCACGTGCGACAGCACGGCGGCAAGGCCGAGGTGATCTGCATCGTGCGGCCCCACGGCGCCCCGGACAATTCCAGCGAGGTGTTCGTGCTCAACGGCTCGAGCCGCGGATTCGTCGATCGGCTCGCCGAGGCCCACGGCAACGAGCGGGTCGATGCGCCGCCCTCTGCCGCGGCCGTCACCGCCCGCCGATGACCTCGATCGTCACCGGCTGGGCGTTCACGCCGTCGGCGGCCGTCGCACCGCCGCGGCCGTTGGCCCGGATCGTGACCGGGCCGACGCCGAGCACCTCGGCCGGCACCTCGATCGACTCCTCGGCCGCCGTCGTACGGCCCAGCACGCGGCCCATGGCGAACACGATGGCACCTTCGATTCCCTTGCCGTTGACCGCGATCCGCACCGTGTCCGAGCGGCTCACGCGACGCGGTTCGACGACGAGATCGAGCGAGCGGCCGTCGTCATGATTGGCGACAGCGATATCGATGACGGTGCGGCCCTGGGTCTCCACCGGTGAGCTGGTGATCGCGACCACCCGCAGCTCGTGATGGCCGTCGGCCATCACCGTCGTGTCGAGCGACAGCCGCTCGCCGAGTCCCGCCTGCGCCACGCGGACGCCGTCCACGTAGAGTTCGAACCGATCGGCGGTATCGCCTCCGGCAACGCTGGCCCGCGGCTCGAGCTCCAGCATGCCCGAGACACGGGCTCCGGATTCGAGCCGCTTCGAGTCGGCGGCCGTCACGACCTCCACTTCGGGGATCACAGCCCACGGCTGGCAGAGCGGGTCGCCGACGACGAGGAGCTGGTAGGGGGCGTGAACCGATTGATAAAAGGCCTCGGCGAGGCTCGCGCCGCGTGCATAGTGCACCTGGATCGACGCGTGAGGAAACTTCGCCTGCAAGGAAAACGGCTCGGTGACCGTGCCGCTCGATCCGGCGGCGCCGGCCCGCAGAAAATCCGACAGCGGCGTCTGGCCGGCCGAAGGCGTGAAGATGCCGCCGAAGCTCGTGAGGTTCTCGCAGATGGCGCCCGGCAGGATCGTGCTGCCGCTGGCGCCCCAGTCGAAGGAGGGCGTGCCCGTCATCAGGCCGGCCACGTCCCGCTTCCGCACCGGCAGCGTGCCGTTGATGATCTCCGCCTGCACGCCGAGATCCGCCAACGCCTTGACCGCCGCAGGAAACGCGTTGCTGCGGGTCGTCGTGCGGACGTCGCTGTTGGTGACGAAGTAGATCGTGCCCTTCGGCTTCGTGCCGTCGGCGGAGGCGGCGGAACGAAGGTAGGCGGTGATCTCCGCCACGCTGTTGCCACGACCGGCCGTCACGCCGAGCATCGCCGCCAGCAAATACCGCGATCCCCCCGCTTCGAGCAACTCTCCCTGTTGCCCCCAGCCGTACCAGCCGCGGAATCCCCGGGTCGAAGAGGGCACGCCGCTGGATTCGAGCGGCCGGTAGTAGTCGTTGCTCTCCGGATCGAGCCACCCCGGTGTGCCGCTCTGCACCGCGGCATAGAGCATCGTCATGCCGGTGAGCGACGCCGAGGGGTACTTGTCGTTCTCCCGCAGCCCGGCCGGCAGTTCGTCGGCGTAGTCGATCCGCCACGGGAAGCCGCTGGAATAGACGACGCAATCGATCTGCGGTGCGAGCCGCCGAGAATCGATCGCCCTCAGGATCGGCGCGAGGATCTCGCCGCGAAACCGGGCGACCGTCGTCGCCTCGTCACCGCCCGTCCAGGGCAGCATGAACACGTTGATCGGCGGCACGTTCCGCAGCCGCGCGAACGCATTGGCCACGGCGAGGCTCTCGGCGCTGGTCGGATTGACCACGAGAAACACCCCCTCCGGCCCGCCGCCGGCACGGGCGGTGCCGTTGGAGGCGGCGAGGGCCAGGGAGAGAAGCAGGCAGGGGATCACGCGGGCTGGAATCATGGCCGTGAGTGTACACTTCCGCGACGCGGGCCGTTGCAGTCCGCACGAGGAGGCAGCAGCGTGGCAGGGTGGCCGTGGAGCGTGGTGCGGGCGACCGCGATCGTCGCGTTGGCGGCGGCCGCGTGCCGGGGCGAGGAGCCGCCCCGCTTTTCGGGTCAGCAGGCCATGAAGCACCTCGAGGCCATCTGCGACCTCGGCCCACGACCGAGCGGGTCGGCCGGGATGACGCGGCAACGCGAACTGCTCGCCAGGCACTTCCGTGCGCTCGGGGGCACCGTATCGGGGCAGGCCTTTCAGATTCGCGACCGCCGAACCGGTGCCGCCGTCCACATGGAGAACCTCATCGTCACCTGGCATCCCGACCGCCGCGAACGCGTGCTCCTCGGCGCCCACTACGACACCCGGCCCTACCCCGATCGCGATCCGGTCGATCCCCGCGGCACCTTCATCGGGGCCAACGACGGCGCCAGCGGCGTGGCCCTCCTCATGGAACTCGCCCGGTTCATGCCCGCGCTGCCCGGCCCGATCGGCGTCGACTTCGTGCTCTTCGACGCCGAGGAGTATGTCGTCGGTCCGCGGGACCCCTACTGCCTCGGGTCGACCTTCTTCGCCCGGCAGTACGCCGCCGATCAGGACGGCGGCCGCGCCACCCACCGCTACCGCTCGGGCGTGATCCTCGACATGGTCGCGGATCGCGATCTCGAGATCTGGCAGGAGCGGCACAGCATCGAGTGGCCCGATACGCGGCCCGTGGTCGATTCGCTCTGGGCCACGGCCACGCGGCTGGGCGTGCGGCAGTTCGTGCCGCGGCCGAAGCACACGGTGGAGGACGACCACGTGCCGCTCCGCATGATCGGCCGCATTCCCACCTGCGACGTCATCGACTTCGACTACCCGCACTGGCATACGACCGCCGACACGCCGGCCAACTGTGCGCCGGAGTCGCTCGAGGTGGTGGGGAAGGTGGTGCTCGAATGGCTCCGCGAGCAGAGGTGACGCTGTGCGGTGGGTCGGGGTTGCCCCCACGCGTTTGCCGGACGTTCGCTGCAGTCGGGGTTGCCCCCACGCGTTCGCCGGACGTTCGCTGCGGCCATCCTGGCCTTCGCTCACTCGATGCTGCCTGCGCTTCGGCATCCTGCCTGCGCTGGTCAGCAACGCCGGCAAACGCGTGGGGGCAACCCCTCCTGTCGTTTTGTGGTCATCATGAGTGACATGCCTGACGATGCTTTGGTTCTCGTGGTGCCCGAGCTCGGCATGGGGAGCGTGCCGGTGAGCGTGTCGGTGTGGCTGGTGGCCGAAGGGCAGCCGGTGGTGGAGGGGGATCGGGTCGTGGAACTCGTGTGCGGCGGGGCGACGGTCGATCTCGAGGCGCCGGTGACGGGGCGGCTCGTGCGGCAGCTCGTCGACGAGGACGAACCCGTCACGACCGGGATGCCGCTGGCCACGTTCGAGGCCGAGGCATGAGCGGCGCGGGCATCGCACAGGTGGGTTCGTGGCTTCGCGACTCGGAACGCCGGTTTCGACTGCTGGCGTTCGGCGGTGCCCTCACGATGTTTCTCGTGCAGCCGCCGGCCGATCTCTGGATGCTCGGCTGGCTCGCGCCGCTGCCCTGGCTGGCGATCGTGCAGCAGCCGCGGTTGGCCGGCCGTCGGCCCTGGCTCGTGCTCTGGGCCGCGGGCTTCGCCCACTGGCTGGCCGCGATCCACTGGCTGCGGCTGCCACACCCGGCTACGAGCATCGGCTGGGTCGTGCTGTCGGCGTATCTCGCGGCGTATGTGCCGCTCTTCATCTGGCTCGCCCGCGGGCTCGTGCATGGCCACGGCTGGCCGCTTGTCTTAGCGGCGCCGCTGGCGTGGATGGCCTGCGAGCAGCTGCGGAGCTGGGTGCTCGGCGGCTTCACGTTCGCCGCGCTCGGGCACACGCAGTGGCGCTGGACCACGCTGATTCAGGCCGCCGATGCGGTCGGGGCCGTGGGCATCGGCGGCATCGTGATGGCGGGGTGCGCCGGGCTTGCGGCCCTGGCTCGCTCGCGGATCGAGACACGTCGAGCCGGTGTGCTTCGCGGCGAGGCACTGGCGGCCGCCGGAATCGTGGTCGCGACGCTCGGCTACGGCGGCTGGCGGCTGGCCACGGAGCCCGCCCCCTCCGGCTCCCCGCTCGACGTGCTGCTGGTGCAGGGCTCCATCGACACGGAACTCAAGCACGATCCCGATGCGGCTGGCGACGTGGCGCGGCATTACGACGACCTCACGATGGCGGGACTCGAGCAAAGCGATTCAAAGCCCGATCTCGTCGTCTGGCCGGAGACGATGTGGCGCTGGGGGCTCGTCGAGATCGATCCCGCCGAGCGACTCGACGAGGCGGTCGTGGAGCGGATGCTCGGCCCCGCGGCGGCCGATGCCGACGCGAAGCAGGGGGAGGAGCGGCAGGCCCGGGCCCGCGACGCGCTCGCCCGGGAGCGGCTCGACGCACTGGCCGTCTACGCGCGGCGGTATGGCACGCACTGGCTCGTCGGCCTCGACAAGCAGGTGATCACGCCGCGGGCGTCGGGCGGAGTCGAGTATTTCAACTGCGGGCTGTTCCTCGACGCCGCCGGTCGGCCACTGGCCTGCTACGACAAGATGCATCCCGTGATGTTCGGCGAATACGTGCCGCTGGCGGATCGCTTCCCGTTTCTCTACCGGCTCACGCCGCTGCCCGCGGGGCTCACCGCCGGCCGTGAGCCCGTGGCCGTGGAGATCGCGGCGCGCCTGGTCGCGCCCACCATCTGTTACGAGACCGCGCTGCCGATGGCCGTGCGCGGGCTCGTTCGCACGCTCACCGCGGCCGGCCGCCGGCCCGACGTGATCGTCAATCTCACCAACGACGGCTGGTTCTGGGGATCGAGCGAACTCGACATGCACCTCACCGCGGCGATCTTCCGGGCCGTGGAAGTTCGCACCCCGATCGTCATCGCCGCCAATACCGGCTTTTCGGCGGCGATCGACGGCTCGGGACGGCTGCTCGAACGGGGGCCGCGGCGGGCCACCGCCACGCTCCGGGCCCGTGTGCAGCCCGACGGCCGGCGGAGCCCGTGGCTCGCGTTGGGAGCCGTGGCGGGCTGGGGGGCGGTGGCGGTCGTGACGGCTGCAACGGTGGCGGGAGCCCTGCGGCCGGCCCCGGGGCGCACGACAGCACCGGCGGGCGGGGCTGTGCCGAAGGAAGGCCGGCGGCTTGTTCCGGAGCCCCGCTCCGGTCGAGAATAGGAGCGTGGAACGCCAGGGCGGCGCCGGGGATGGCCTCCGGTGCTCGCCCTCGCGAGCAGGTGTCGCGATGAACGCCATTGGAAAAATCTTCGTGTTCGCGGTGTTCATCATGAGCCTCGTGCTCATGACCTTCGCAGGGGCGATCTACGTCTCTCACACCGACTGGCAGGCCGAGATCGAGCGGAAGCCGGAGGAGTGCTACGCGGGCCAGCGGGCCGGCTACAAGTTTTTGCTCTCCGAGGCGGAGCGGGAGCGGGACGACCTGCAGAAGGAAATCACGCAGCTCACGCAACGCATCGCAGCATCCGAGCTCTCCCGGGATCAGGTCGTCGCGAAGCTGCAGACGGCTCTCGCGGAGAAGAGTGGCGAGCTCGAGCAGTTGCGCAAGGAAAAGGCGGAACGCGAGCAGGCCCAGCAGAAAGCCCTCGCCGAACTGGAAACGGCGCAGGCGGCACTCAAGACGGCGGCGGCACAGGTGGAGGAGCTGCGCGGGCAGGTGCGGGATCAGCAGACGACCGTGGATACGCAGGTGGGCAACGCGGCGAAGCTCGCCGCCCAGCTCGAGGAGACCAAGGCGTTCCTCGCCATCGCCACCGAGCGGAAGGAGCAACTCGAGCAGCAGGTGGCCAATGCCCGCGATCTGCTGCGGCAGAGTGGCCTCACGCTCGATTCGCTGCCCAAGGATCGGGTGCCGCCGCTCGACGGTGACGTCATTGCCGTCGCCGACAAGTCGATCCAGGTGTCGCTCGGCAGCGACGACGGCCTCCAAGTGGGACACACGCTGGAGGTCTATCGCGCGGGTCAGTACGTGGGCCGCGCCATCGTCCGCTCCGTCAATTCCGACCGGGCCATCGCCGAACTCGTCAGGGAATACAGTCGGGGCATCGTGCAGCGTGGCGACAAGGTCACGACGAAGCTGAAGGCCTGACGGCGCCGGAGCGAGCCATGGCAGACGATCCGCATTCTTCCGACGTTCGGCCGCCGATGAACGTCTACACGGCGATGCTGCTGTTGTCGTTCGTGGCCGTCTCGATCGGCTGCCTGCTCCTGGCGATCGAACTGGTTCGCCTGCCCCTCACGCCGCCGCAGTGACGCATGATCTTCCGCTGGCTGCGGGCGAGGCGCAGGCGGACGATCCTTGAGCGGCCATTTCCAGCTGCGTGGACCACGATCCTGCGACGGCTCGTGAAGCAGGTTGAATGGCTTTCGGAAGCGGAACGCGCGCGGCTGCACGAGTGGATCACCGTGTTCGTGGCGGAGAAGCGGTTCGAGGGCTGCCGCGGCCAGGAGATCGACGACGAGGTGAGGGTGGCGATCGCCGGCCAGGCCGGGCTCGTGGCGCTCGGGTTCCCCGACGAGTACTTCGCCGGCCTGAAGAGCGTGCTCGTCTACCCGGGCGACTATGTCGTGCCCCGGTCGACACCGCTCGCCGGGGGCGGGGAACTCGAATGGCAGGAGGCGCGGCTCGGCGAAACCTGGAGCGGGGGCAGCATGGTGCTCTCCTGGCCGCGGGTGATCGATGGAGGCCGGCTTCGCGACGGTCCGAGAAGCGTGGTGATCCACGAATGCGCGCATCTCGTCGACATGCAGGACGGCGAGATCGACGGCATCCCGCCGCTGCCGTCGGGCATCGATCGGCGGGACTGGACCGCGCGATTCGACGCCTGCCAGGCGCGGTTCGAGGAGGCGCTCGACGACGGACGCTCCACCGCCTTCGACGACTATGCCGCCGAAGGTGACGGCGAGTTCTTCGCCGTAGCGAGCGAGTGCTTCTTCCAGGATCCGCACCGGCTCCTGCGGCACGACCGCGATCTCTACGAGCTGCTCGCTATCGCGTGGCGTCAGGATCCTCGGCTGCGGGTGCCGGCGCGGGCGTCGCGACCGGGGTGAATCCCGTGATCACGCCGCCCGGGGCGGCGAGCACGAGCAGGTCGCCGGTCGTGTTGACCACCGGCAGCGTGAGGCCGGCGAGGCAGAGCCGGGCCCGCCGGATACCCGAGGTGAGATCGAGGCCGGAGAGCCGGCCGGTGGCGTCGAGGCACCAGACGCGGTCGCCGCCGACGGAGACCAGCTGGCCCACGATGTCGGATCGCCACCGCAGTTCGCCCGTGAGGGCGGAGAACGCCGCGATCCCGCTCGGCCCCAGCGAGAGCACGATCGTGTCGTCGGCGACGAGCGGGCTGCCTTCGGGATGGTCGGGCAGGGCCACCCGCCAGGCGAGTTCGAGGCCCGGCCGCGGCTTGTCCTTGGCCATTGGATCGGCCAGCTCGATGCGGGCGAGCGTCGCCGGCCACGGGGCGCCGTACGGACCGGTGGTCGCGAAGACAGCGCGGCCACGGGTGACGGGCTGCCCGGCCAGGGGCGATTCGAGCGGCAGCTCGTGCCGTAGCCAACCCTGCTTCGTCCGTTCGAGCGCCACGAGCGTGCCGTCGGTCGTGCTCCAGGCGACGCCGTCGGCCAGCGGCACCGGTGCGAAGGCGACCTCGCCACCGGCGTTGACCGTCCTCGGCTCGAGGCTCTCGACGAACGACGTGGTCGTGGCCGCCTGCTTGCCGCGGGCGACGGCGGGCTTCGTCTGACCGGCGGGTGTGGGCGATGCGGCCGACCGCCAGGGATTCGCCGGCAGCCGCAGGATGCCCTCGTTGGGCACGGCCGCATAGACCCAGTCGCCTGCCGGCACGGCGGACGCGCCGGGAAGCTGGCCGAGTTGCTTCGTCCACGCCACGGCGCCGGTGCGTCGATCAAGTGCGTCGATGCCGAGATCGCGGGCCACGGTGACGACCTGTGGCCCGATGCCCGCGGAGCCCGACGGCCCGCCGGGCGTGCCGATCCGCTGCGACCAGAGGAGCGTGCCCGGGGGAACGTCATCGACACCGCGCGCGGCCTGGATCGCATGCACGCCGCCATCGCCCGTCTGCGCCACGACGAGCCCGTCGCCCACGGACACGTGACCGAGCCGCCAACCGCCGACGCCCGATGGGATCTGGACGATCCATTGCCGCTCCAGGCCCGCGGCCCGCGCCGCGAACTCGTCGGCGGCCGAACCGCAGACGACGGCCTCCGCGCGGGCCGGGGCGGCCGGCAGGAGGAGAGCGATCGCGAGCAGGGGGAGCAAGGACATCGGATGGTTCATGGGAACGAGAATAGTTCGCCCCCCGCGGGAAGCAAAAAAGCCCCCGGACCGCGAGCCGGCCGCGTGCAGCCGCCACGCACTCCTGCCCGGCGCCTGCAAAGTGGTAACCTGTGGGCGTGCCGCCATGAAGCACCCTGACCCCGGAACCCGAGCCTGATGCCGCCGGCACCGCAGCCCTCCGGTGCCCGCGATCCTGCCGCGGTCGTGCTGGGGTATTTCAGTTTTTCATCCGGCGCCTTCGATCCGGCGGCGTGGCGGGCGATGAATGCGCTGTTCGCGGCCGCCGAGCCGGCCGGTCGCGAGGGGGCCGAGGAGCAGCCCGACACGGCGGCGCGGGTCGAGTCGGCCCTCGCCTGTCGGCTCGCGGACCTGGCCGCGAGCGAGGCGGCGTTTCGTGATCCGGCCCAGGCCCGCCTCGTCATCGAACTGGTGTTCGAGCGGCTGCTCCCCGGCTACCGGAAATTCCACGACGATCTCCTCGAGCATCAGCCCCCCGGCGGCATCGAGCGGCCCTTCTTCGTGATGGCTGCGGCCCAGGCCGTGCTCGCCGCGGCCGCAGCGGGCGACGACTCCGATCCACAGTCCGTCGTCGCGGCCGCGATCGACCGGCTCAACGACTACGCGGGCTGGCGGCCCGTCGCCGTGCTCGAGAACGGCCGGCTCTCGGAGCCGTATCCGCATGAGCGGGTGCGTCCGATACCGCTGTACCTCGCCGGCGTCGGGTCGGCGCACGGGCGATACGGTGAGATGGTGGGCTCGGCCCTCGCGATCCTGCGGTCGGCGCCGGCAACGCTCCTCCGCCAGGCCGACTTCGACCCCGAGTTGCTCGAGGAACTGGCGGTCGATCCGCGGGCCTTCGACTTCCTTCACCCGGCCGCGAGTCGCCCCAATTATCTCTTCGGCATGTGGGATCCGGCACGGATCGACGAGAGCGGTTCCTATCGCCGGATGGTGCTCCAGCAGGTGACGCTCGACGGGATTCTCTCCTGGCCCGGGCAGGTGCGGACCACGGGCGACCTGTCGCCGGAGATCGACGCGCAGCTCCGGTGGGAGTCGGGCGCCGTGCTGGCGGGGGTCATCCTGATGGCGGCCGGTCTTTCGGGCCACGGCCCCGGAGCCCGGCAGGCGTCGCTGCCGTTAGCCGAACTCTTGCCACGGATCGCCGGCTATCGCGACGAGTTCTATCGGTGGCTGCTCACGACGCTGCCCGCCGAACACGCCCGCCGGCTCGAGGAGGAGGCGCGGCGGCTGCATCAGCCCTTCGGCGGCGTCCGCCGCCACATCAACGCGGTGCTCGCGGGCCGCCGCGCCCGGCAGGTGGAGAACGTCGCGCTGGCGGCGGTGTTCGCACGGCTCGGTCGATCCGCGGTCGCCGAACGCCTCGCCGGCGAGGTGCCGGCGGCCTCGGCCCGGATGTTCGCCCGGATCACCGGCCGCGTCGTGGCGGCGAAACGGAGCCTCATGCGCCCACCCGCGGGCGTGGAGCGGGCGCTCGACCAGCTCGACGAGGCGACGGCGCTGCTGTTTCGGGCCGTCGAGTGCGGCGCGACCGTCGATCCGTGGAACATCCTCGGCATGTCGGGCCAGTTTCCACTTCACGAGCCGGGCGGCGAGAGCCTCGCGGATCCGCGGGTCGACGATCTCGTGCAGGTGACGGAGTCGATCCTCGACGGCTACGCCGCAGCCTGGCGGCAGGCCGAGGTCACCGGCGGTCAGGCGGTCGCCATGCGGGCGGCTTCGGCGCTCGACCGGTTGGCGGCCTGGTGGGATCGATTTGCGACGACGACGGTTTCCGGCGTGCCGCACGTGTCGGGCCGTGAGATCTCCGCCTCGACCCGCGAGGTGATCAACGCGCTGGAGAAGCGCCGGGCGACCGCGCCGGCGACACCGCCGGGATTCTGGCGGCAGGAGGTGGCCGCCTTCACCTCGCCGCGGACGCACGCCCAGGCGGCGCAGGCGCTCCTCGGCGAGGGAGATCTCGACGGCGCACAGGGCCTGCTCGTCCACTGGGCATCGCTCCTGGAAGGCGACGCCGTGGAGCATACCGGTGGGCTGTGGCTCGCCGCCGCCACACGGTGGGTCGATCTCGCCGCCGCCGACACGTCGCCCGACGGGCGGCTGCGGCTGCGGCGATTCCTCGAGTTCATGGAGGCCAACACCACCTCCCTGGTCGACCTCGTCGAGACCGCCGCCGCCGGCCGTGAGCCCGGCGGCCGCCGCGGCGCCGGCCCGGATCACGACGACGAGATTTCCGACGACGAGCGGTCGAGCGGAGAGGAAAGCGTGGCCTCGGCCTATGAGTCGATGGTGTGGCGCGATTCCGCCGACGACGGCGTCGATGGCGGCATGATCGACGTCGATGCGCCGGGCGCGGTGGCCGGAGGCCCGGCCGCGCTCGAAGACGCCGCCGAGCTGCTCGCCGGGACGATCCGGCTCATGGGTCGGGCGGTCACGGCGTGGTGCGCGGCCGACGCGACCGCGGGCACGACGCCGTCCCGCGAGGAGATCGACGCCGTGATCGGCTGGCGGCATTCGCTGCGCCGGCTGAGGCGCGGGCTCGTCGGCGCGGCCACCGTCGTCGCTGGCCGCGACCAGACGCCGCCGCCGGGCATGTCGCCCACCGAATTCGACCGGCTGCGATGGCAGCGTGACGCCGCGGCGGAGCGGCTGGTGGATGCCGCGGTGCGGGCGAGCGAGACCCTGTGGGTTCTCGCGGCGCGGCTGCACGTGGGCCGGACAGGAGAGCGGCGGGGCGGGCCGATCGGCCGGCTGTTCGCCGCGCTGTTCGCGGGCGACACGCAGACGGCCAGAACGGAACTGGAGGCGGTGCGCGGCCGGCTCGTCGGCAAGGCCGTGCTCTACGTGCCGCTCTCCCGCGGCGGCCGCGCCGACAGGATCGCACGGGCCCGCAGCCGTGAACGATTGCTCGAGCGGCTCGCCGCCTGCCTCCCGCGCGTGGGGCTCGTGACGGAAACTGCGGAGCTGGTCCAGCTGGCGAAGGCGCTCGAGAGCCGCCGGCCGCCGGGAGCCGCCAGCGTGAGCGAATTCGACCGCGTGTTCGAGGCGGCCACGGGGTCGCTCGTCGAGCGAATCGTGGAGAGCGCATCGGCCGCCGATGCATCCGCGGAGGTCGCCACCCTGAGGATTCTCGACGGCCTGGCGTTGCTCGTGCCCCGGCTCCTCGAGACCTGGATGACCCACGCCCGCCAACTGCGGCTTTCGGTGCTCGAGCGGGTGCGGGACGACAAGGCCTTCGCGACGACGCGACAGTTCATCGAAGACTACGGCAGTGGACTGTTCACGCAGCACATCCTCACGCCGGCGTCGCTCCGCGGCATTCTCCGCGGCGGCGTGCGGCATCACCTCGAGCGGCTCTTGGAGCGGGCGGAGCCCGAGGATTTCACGGGCGAGGAGTCCCGCGGCGAAGTTCGAAGGCCACGGCAGCCCACCCGGTTGCTCGAGGATCTCGCCAGCGGCGCGCTGCCCATGAACCAGGCGGTGGCCCGACTGCGGCTCGTGCTCGAGAGCATCGCCGAGAACCACGCCGAGTACCGCGACTGGAACTCGACGACCACGCAGTCGGACCGCGGCGAGTGCCTGCACATCCTGCTGGACTACCTGCGAGTGAAGGCCGAGTACGATCGGATCGCCTGGACGCTGCGGCCGGTGAACATGGCCCATCGTGTGCTCGCCCGCCGCGGGGCCGTGCAGGCCGCCGAGTCGTGGCGGCGGCGGATGCGGGACGAGACCGCCGAGACGGCCGCGGAGCTGGTCGAGCGGCTCGCGCAGCTGGAGAAGCAATGGGGCGTGCGGCTGGCGAGCGTGGCCGATCGCGTGCGGCGGCCGTTCACGGCCGCGCTCGAGCAGGACGAACTCGAGGCGCTCGTGGAACCCGCGGCCGCCGAGCTGGCGACCGGCGAGCCTGCCGGCGCCGGAGCCGCGCTCGAGGCGAAGGCCGCGGGCTTTCGTGGCGTGGCGAGCGGGTCGGGCGTCGAGGTGCCCGAGTGGCTCGAACGGCTCTCTGCCGCGGTCGACAGGGCCGCCGAGAAGGTGGAGGCGGGCGGGTTCGAGCCGCGGTCCGTCGCCGGCGCCGAGCGCACCAGCCTGCCTGGGGCCGTGCCCTGGGTGCCGCTCCCCTGGGACGCCCTGCACGCCGCCCTCGCGAAATGAAAAAAGGTGTCAGGACTCTTTTCCGGACGAAACGTGCCCATGGTCCAAGGCGGGAGGCTCGGAAAAGAGTCCTGACACCTTTTTTTGATGTACAGTGCTCGCATGAGCCTTCCCCCACTCCGCGCTTCCGAGCACCTCCACGACGTCCGCTACGAGATCCGCGGGGCACTCGCCCGCCGCGCCGAGCAGCTCGAGCGGGAGGGGCACGAGATCGTGAAGCTCAACATCGGCAA